>VMDI01000049.1 GCA_008080915.1 Gammaproteobacteria bacterium
TAATATTCTAATATTTTTTTATAAAAAGATTAAAAAACCAGCCCTGAGGCTGGTTTTATAAAGGTTTATAGTTAGTTTTAGGTTATTCCTTAACGGTACCTGATGCCTTACCATCAGCATAACCTTTGGCATATGCATCAGCAGTACCTGTCGCATATCCATCGGCCTGACCTTTGGCATAGGCATCAGCTTGACCTTTAGCATAAGCATCAGCAGCTCCAGATGCATTGCCATCAGCAGCACCTTGGGATTTATTATCAATCTTATTCTTAGTATTGAAGTTAGTTCCAAAATCTGAATCATTTATCCAACGATTCATATTGCTCATTGGTCCCCAATTAGATGCACCGTTAAATGGACCCATATTATTTCCACCTGAGAATGGACCCATGTTATTTCCACCTGAGAATGGACCCCAGTTCTGTCCACTATTCCAAGGACCTAGATTAGTACCACCGTCAAAAGGACCCCAGTTGTTCATACCATTGAATGGACCAAAGTTACCGAAACCATTATTGTGATATGGATTATGATTCGCTGAAGCTACAGCAGTAACCATTAATGCACCAGCAACTGCAGTTGCTTTAACAAATGTATTCATTAGTTATACTCCTTCATTTTAGTTAGAAATTTAATAATACACCAATAATGTGGTTATTCATAGTTTTTAACAAACCGAATCAATCATTGCATCACCAAATTCTGAGCATGATAGAAGTTTTGCCCCTTCCATTAATCTTTCCAAATCATAAGTCACGGTTTTATTTTGAATTGCTTTTGACATTGCCTCAATCACCAGATCAGCTGCTTCAGTCCAGCCAAGATGTCTAAGCATCATTTCAGCTGAAAGAATCATCGAACCTGGGTTAACCTTATTCTGTCCAGCATATTTAGGAGCAGTTCCATGAGTTGCCTCAAAGACTGCAGTTGTATCAGAGAGGTTAGCTCCTGGTGCAATACCAATACCCCCTACCTGTGCAGCAAGCGCATCTGAAATATAATCACCGTTTAAATTCAGTGTTGCAATTACTGAATACTCATCAGGTCTTAAGATAATTTGCTGCAAAAAGGCATCTGCAATAGAGTCCTTAATAGTGATTTCTTTGCCGGTCTTAGGATTTTTAAATTTACACCATGGACCATTATCAATAATCTCTGCTCCAAATTCGTTTTGGGCGAGTGCATAACCCCAATCTCTAAACCCACCCTCAGTAAACTTCATAATATTACCTTTGTGGACCAGTGTCACAGAGTCCTTGTCATTATCAATTGCATATTTAATAGCTGCTCTTACAAGTCTCTCAGTGCCCTCTTTAGAGACTGGCTTAATGCCAATACCTGAAGTTTCTGGGAAACGAATCTTTGTCACGCCCATTTCCTTGGTAAGGAACTCAATTAATTTTTTAGCATCAGGAGTTTCACTCTCATACTCTATACCAGCATAGATATCCTCGGAGTTTTCCCTGAAAATAACCATATCAACTTTTTCCGGAGTCTTCACAGGAGATGGAGTACCTGTGAAATATTGAACAGGTCTTTGACAAATAAATAGATCAAGTTGTTGTCGGATAGCAACGTTGATTGAGCGAATACCACCCCCCACTGGAGTAGTCAGAGGTCCTTTAATAGATACACAGAATTCTTGAATTGCATCTAGTGTTTCCTGAGGTAAATATTCTCCATATAACCCGTTTGCCTTCTCGCCTGCATATATCTCCATCCATTTAATAGACTTCTTGCCCGAATATGCCTTATCAACAATCTTATCAATCACTTTTAACATAACCGGCGTAATATCAGTACCGATACCATCGCCCTCGATTAATCCAACAATTGGATGATCGGAAACTTGTATTTGGCCGTCTTTATAGGAGATTTTCTTTCCATCTTCAGGTATTTCGATATGCTTGTATGTCATGATATTGTCTCTATATTTGTCTAAAAAATTAATTGCATCATACTGGCATCCTCATTGTCAGAGTAATAATTTTTACGGATACCAATGGTTTTGAAACCCATTTTACTGTATAGATTTTTTGCTGCATGGTTTGACTGTCTAACTTCTAAAAATAAATTCTTGACCTTTTGTGATTTAAGCCTTTCAAAGCATTCTTTCAATAGAGTCTCACCTAACCCCTTTCTTTGAAAATTGATATCTATGGCAATGTTCAGAATTTCTGCTTCAGTCTGCGCAATTAACATAAAGCAGTACCCAATCAATTCATCTTGATTGAAAGCACCTATCACTAAATTGTTTTTATTTTGAAAAGATTCTTTGATTTGCTCTTGAGACCATGGGTTTCTATGAATTCTATTCTCAATTAGAGAAATCTCTTGATCAAACTCTACATCAAGCTCTTTAAAGGAAATATTGATAGGCTTTGTTGTCTGACTCATTCTTATAGAAATATCCAAGCTCATCAAATCGCTTTTCTAACTCTTGAACATTGTCTGATTGAAGTCCAATAAGCACCCTACCAAAATCAGCACCATGATTACGATAGTGGAACAAGGAAATATTCCATTGACTACCTATCTTCATCAAAAAACGAAGCAAAGCCCCAGGTCTTTCAGGGAATTCAAAACGATACACAACTTCATTTGCTGCACTTGCCCTTCCACCGACCATGTGTCTAATATGAGTCTTAGCCATTGAATTGTCACTCATATCAACAATATCAAATGATTTGGAAAGTTTCTCAATTAACTCATCTTTTTCTGCAAGCCCATTGGATAAACCAACACCAACAAAAATGTGTGCCTCATCGGTAGGAGCGTATCTATAGTTGAACTCTGTGATTGAATGGTTGTCCAATAAATTACAGAATTTCAAGAAACTTCCTGGCTTCTCGGGGATAGTTGCTGCAATGATTGCTTCAGTATATTCTCCAAGATCCGCTCTCTCTGCAATGTATCTGAGTCGATCAAAATTGACATTTGCACCGCTATTAATAGAAACGATATTAAGGTTTTCAATCTGATTCTCATCGATGAATTTTTTCATGCCTGCAGTTGATAATGCCCCAGCTGGCTCTGAAATAGATCTCACATCCTCATAGATGTCTTTGATTGCAGCACACATTTGATCGTTCGAGACTAACACTACATCATCGACATATTTTTTAGCAAATTCAAAAGTAACCTCTCCGATTTGCTTAACAGCCACACCATCTGCAAATCTTCCGACCTCTTCTAGGATAGTTCGCTTACCATCACGCATGGCATGATGAAGGGTTGGTGAGTCTTCTGGCTCAACACCAATGATTTTTACCTTGTCATTCACCGACTTGATGTACCCAGCAACACCGGCAATTAATCCACCACCACCTACTGGGACAAAAACTAAATCAACATTTTCTAATTGATCTAATATTTCCCTACCAATAGTTGCCTGCCCGATAACAGTTTGAATATCATCAAATGGGGCAATGTAGACCATATCCTGCTCTTTCTCTAATTGCCTTGCATATTGATAAGCATCATCATAAACATCTCCATGAAGAACGACTTTACCTCCCAGTCTTTCCACAGATTTGACTTTAATTTTCGGAGTCGCAACTGGCATAACAATCACGGCAGTAATTCCCAATTTCTTAGCAGCAAGCGCAACACCTTGGGCATGATTACCTGCACTCGAAGTGATCACACCCTTACATAATTGATCTTTGGTTAAGGTTGAAATTTTTTGATAAGCGCCTCTTAACTTAAACGAAAAAATAGGCTGCTCATCTTCACGTTTTAAATAGATGTTATTTTTGAAGCGCGCAGAAAGTTGGGGCGCAAAGGTTAACTCAGAAACCTCAGCAACGTCATAAACTGTTGAATTTTCTACGCTTTTAATAAAATCTTTCATAAAGTTTTTTCAAAAAATCTATGCTGACATGGGAATAACCAAAATTATCCCCATGAATCACAGAAAATGGTTTCTCAGCCTCACCCAAATGATTGAGGACAATCATAGCATCATCAAACTTCTGATGGGATGTATATTCATTGACGGTAATGACTGTATTCAGTCCAGCTTTTCTTGATGCCACATGACCATTAAGAGAATCCTCAAAAACAATGCATTCTTTTGGTGAAAGTTTTAACTGATCTAACACATACTCAAATACATCAGGAGCAGGCTTTAAGTTTTTAACCATATCTCCAGCTCCAATGACTGAGAACCAACTTAGTGCATCGCTACCTAGGGTATTGGTAATTAGCGCTTCAACATTAACAAGAGAAGTGGTGGTTGCGATTGCAAGCTGAATTCCGTTCTCTCTTGCTTCTGTGAATAAGCGCTCAACTCCAGTTCTTAAAGGAATTTTTCCCTCGTTCATCAACTCCACATAAAAATTGGTTTTCAGTTGATGAAGCTCGAGTGCAAACTTATCAAGATCATCAACGTCAAAATGATCTAAGTAATTTTCAACATAATGCTTAATTCTTAATTTGCCACCTGTGACCTCAAGTAGTTCTCTATACAAATCGCTAGACCAGTTCCAATCCAGCCCAGAAAATTGGAATGACTTATTGAAGGCAACTAGATGCCCATGCTTTTCTGTATTTGAAATAGTTCCATCTACATCGAAGATGAGCGCTTTTAAGGACATGAAGAGTTAGTATGTTGATTTAAGAGCAAAAATTGATTGATATTTTAATTAAGTTTGTGTATAAACTACCCTTTTTTAAAATTTTATAAAACATGACTGATCCAGATTTTCAAGCGATTTCAGATTACCAACCAAAAGATGGAGAGGAGTTTATGAACTCCAATCAGGTTGAGCATTTTAGAAGTAAACTTCTTGCTTGGAGAGATCAGCTACTAGATGGTGTTGAGTCTACTAAACATCATATCCAAGAGGATTCAGCTAAAGTTGCTGACATTAATGATAGAGCCACTCTTGAAGAAGAATTTGCTCTTGAATTAAGAACTAGAGATAGAGAGCGTAAACTTATCAGCAAGATTGATAAGACTCTCCATTTAATTGAGCTTGGTGATTACGGATATTGTAAAACCTGTGGTACTGAGATCTCATTAGTTCGTCTTGAGGCTAGACCTACAGCTGACGAATGCATTGACTGTAAAACTATCGCAGAAAAGAAAGAAGTTTAGTTAAAAATGTTGATAGGAATAGCATTCCTCAACTGACCCACCTTTTACAGTAAATTTTATATCCTTGGTTATCTCACCTATACAGGTTAGGGGTAAGTTTAATTCTGAGGATATATCTTCAACTTTATTGCGCATGGACTTAGGGGCTGTAAAACACAATTCGTAATCATCGCCTCCAGCAAAAGGAACGCACCAATTAGACGAACTATCTACATAATCTTTGACATCATCAGACATTGGTAACTTTTCAAGGTCTATCTTGCAACCAACTCTTGACATGCTAAGAATATGTCCTAAGTCTTGATAGAGTCCATCAGATATATCTATGCAACTTGTTGCCACTGGAGTCAGCCTTTGTCCTAGTTCAATTCTTGGAGAGGGTCGATTTAATCTTAAAAGAGTGCTGTCATTAATCTTGAGCCCTTTATAGGCCATCGCGGCATCACCCAGTTCGCCCGATATAAAGATAAGATCGCCGGCCATTGCACCAGATCTTTGTAGCGCCAAACCCTTTTTAACTTCACCAAAAATTGATATAGATACATTAAGAGGACCTTTAGTCGTATCTCCACCAATAAGTCTTACATTGAAAGAATTAGAGAGCGCTTTTAAAGATTCTGAGAATTTTTGAAGCCAACTAGGATTGATCTCTGGAATAGTTAAAGACAAGGTAAAGAATCTAGGATTGGCTCCCATGGCAGCAATATCACTAAGATTCACAGCTAAAGCTTTATAAGCAATATCCTCAGGTTTCGTATCTTTTGTGAAATGAATACCCTCAACCAAGGTATCCATACTGGTCACAACAGAAGCATCATTATTGACATTAAGAATGGCACAATCATCACCAACGGATTTCTCAAGACCTGTGCCAGTTTCTGACCAACTAAAGAAATTTTTTATAGTGTCAAATTCATTCACTGGAGGTATTTTTCAGCAAATTTTTTGGTGATTTCTCCTTTGCCGGCGCTGTATATAGATCCAGATCCAATGATAATTCCTATAAGAATTACAATAAAAAGTGGAACGATACCCAGAAGAAGGAAAATTGCTTCAGAAATACTGTGTCCATCCATGCTATTTGAACCACCTGAAGAGGTAAATATGCCCATAAACATACTTAAGAAAAAGAAAATATAGGCCCCAATAAGCATCTTGTATCGATTTAAAGACAGCTGCCAATTAAGATAATCAAACTCTTGGTCACTATCTTTTAATTGCTTAGTTTTGAAATAAGTAAATA
Source organism: Gammaproteobacteria bacterium (assembly GCA_008080915.1). Taxonomy (GTDB): domain Bacteria; phylum Pseudomonadota; class Gammaproteobacteria; order PS1; family Pseudothioglobaceae; genus VMDI01. Next base: position 6,345 of record VMDI01000049.1, read on the forward strand.
GGATCACAACTAGTGAAATTGCTATGGAGCTAGCAATAGAAGTGTTCATATCTACTGCAAATAATTTATTGAGTCCCAGAGCTAGAAATAAATGCACAATCATGAGATTAATTGTGAAAAGCTCATGAGCATTCTTGGCAACTTTAAAATTATTTTTTGGATCTTGATAAGTCAGCACTTATATTACATGTATGCGTTTTCTTTATTTGAGTGGTCAGTCACATCAAGAACAGAGTTGATTTCAGGATACTGAGACTTCAACTGAGCCTCAACACCATTTTTTAGAGTGACCTTAACCGATGAACACCCTTGGCAACCTCCACCAAAGTTAAGAATGACATCCTTTTTTTCAGTGATCTCAACTAACTCTACAAAACCACCATGAGAAGCAAGTTGTGGATTAACCTCAGCAAGAATGGTGTAGTTAATTTTTTCTTCAAGTGATGCATCTTCACCGGGGGCTTCACCCTTGGCATTGGGAGCGGTGATAGCCAATTTCTGCGAAGCGCCATCTGTTTTCAATTGAACTTCGGATTCCTTAAGATAGTCAAAGTTTGATTTATCAATATAGACGTCAAACCCCTTATAACTAAACTTTTCATAATTATTGTTTAAGTCTTTTGGATAACAAAAATTAAAAGTCACCGCAGCAACTGGGGTTCCAGCCTTCTCCACATCAACTTTTAGAGCTAAATCAGTTTCGTCTTGATCTTCGAATAATTTGGCAATATATGTTTCTGCCTCATCAGTAATGTCAAACATTTTTTCTCCTAAAAATCAGGTTGTCAATCAATCTTGTTTCACCTAGATATGTTGCACATAATAATATAATTTCATCTGTTTTATTATCGATATCCGTAAGGTCTTTGGAATTTCTTGCTTCAAGATAATCCAACTTAGAGAATTGTGATAGGTTATCTTTTGCCTTTTTAATAGAACTATCTAGATCAATACCTCTCAAAAAATCCGTTTTAATGCCTAATAAATTTTGGTAAATCTTTTTAGCGTTTTCACGATCATCAAAACTTAAATATTGATTCCTCGTACTCATTGCAAGACCATCTCTTTCTCTGATGATTTCATGAGAGATGACCTTGATATCATCTTTTCTATTCTTATTAATCAAATTAATAATCATTAACTGTTGATAGTCTTTTTCTCCAAATACAGCAATATCAGGATGAACAATATCAAATAAACGATTAACGACTTGAGCTACACCATTAAAGTGTCCAGGTCTCGTCTTAGCACATAGAATAGTATCCAAAAATCCAAGTTCGTAACTTTCTAGGTCATTAGAAGGATAGATTTCTTCAACTGATGGAGTAAAAAGAATATCAATATCCAAAGTTTCTAAAAGGGAAATATCTTTTTCAAGTGTTCTGGGGTACTTATTTAGATCCTCGTTCTGGCCAAATTGAGTTGGGTTAACAAAAATACTCACTACCACCACATCTGATTTTTGTTGAGCTAATTTCATTAAAGCAAGATGACCCTCATGAAGACCCCCCATAGTTGGAACAAAAGAGACTTTTAACGATTTATCTTGAAGATGTCTTATTTTGAGACTTAAATCTTCTGCAGATTCATAAGTAATCATTCGTAACTGTAATCAGCTGATGGAAATTTCCTGGATTTAACCTCGGAGATGAATAATTTGACCGCTTCCTCAATAGATGAATTGCCAGTCATAAAATTTTTTACAAACTTAGGCTTTCTTCCTAGGTTGATATCTAACATATCATAAGAGACCAGCACCTGGCCATCGCAGTTATTCCCAGCACCTATACCAATGGTTGGAATTGAGATACTTTCTGAAATCTCTTTTCCTAATTTGGTTGGAATGCATTCCAATACCATCACCTCAACCCCTAACTCCTCAAGTAACTTGGCATCTTTAAGTATTTTTTGCGCAGATGCTTCTTCTCTGCCTTGAACTTTATAACCTCCCAACTCTTGAATGGATTGAGGTTGAAGACCAAGATGGCCACAGACAGGGATTTGTTCGTCTTGAAAACTTTTAAAGACAGCTTCACATTCCTCGCCACCCTCTATCTTAATAACTTGAGCACCAGCCTTTAAAAGGAGATTTGCATTTTTGATGGCATCATTAGGATTGCTATAGGTTTGATAAGGCATATCTGCAATTAACAATGAATTTTGAATTTTGTTAGCAACAGCCTGAGTGTGATAGCACATATCATCAATAGTCACTCCCAGTGTATTTTCCTCTCCCTTAATGACATTACCCAAAGAGTCTCCCACTAGAATAACATCGATTCCACATTGATCAAAAAGATCTGCAAATGAAGCATCATAAGCAGTCAAACAGGTAATGATTTCATGATTTTTGAACTTTTTAAGGTCACTTAATTTCATAACTTAATTAGCTCTTGATCTTGGATACGTTCGATAAGTTTATCAATAGGTCCTAGTATAGGCACATTTAAATCAGGCTCAATCTCTTTTAAAGGAATCAAAACAAAAGCCCTATTCATCATTTCTGGATGAGGAATGACCAACTCTTTCGAGGCTACCACTTGTTTTCCATAAAGAATAATGTCCAAATCTATAGTTCTAGCGCCCCACTTCTTCTCTCTAACTCTATGCTGATTGATCTCAATTAATTGACAAACTCTTAAAAGTTCAAGAGCAGTCAGATGGGTATTAACTTGACAAACTGCATTCAAATAATCTGGTTGATTTGAATGATCAATGGGCTTTGATTGGTAAAGACTTGACAGTGAGGTAACGGTTACATCCTCGACCTCATTCAAGGCAATCAATGCATTTTTAATTTGCTCTTTGGGGTTATTTAAATTTGATCCAAGTCCAATATAGGCTAGCAATGTATCAGGGTTCCTATCTTTTCTTTTTCAAAGAGCTTGATTAATACTGAGTCCATATGACCCGAAGCAATGATGGTTTCTGTGCCCGAATCACAAGCAGTTCTTGCAGCAAGTACTTTGGTGTACATACCTCCAGAACCCAAAGATCCTCCTTTTCTGGAGGCAACCTTCTCCAAGAGTTCATCATTTGCTTGGATTTTAGAAATAAGTTTTGCGGAGGTATTCTCTCTTGGATCTGAGTCATATACTCCGCCCTGATCAGTTAAGATGATTAAGCGCTTTGCATTAATTAAATTACTCACCCTGGCTGCAAGCGTGTCATTATCACCAAATTTAATTTCTTCTGTGGCTACGGTGTCATTCTCATTAACGATTGGGACAACCCCTAATGACAGAAGGGTGTGAATGGTAGATCGAACATTATCCAGTGTCTTTCCACCTTGTAAGTTTTCATGAGTTAACAATATTTGTGCGGTATGAATTCCAAACTGAGAAAAGAGCGATTCATAGGTCTGAACAAGGCCCATTTGTCCAATCGCAGCGGCAGCTTGAAGTTCATGGATATTGCTCGGTCTAGATGACCATTTCATCCTTTGCATGCCCTCTGCTATTGCACCACTAGATACTAATATGCAGTCAATAGAGTTCTTCTTGAGAAAAGCCATTTGCTCAGTCCATTTCGCAATAGCCGCCTTATCTAAACCTTTACCATTGTCAGTCAAAAGAGCTGAACCAATTTTAATAACCCAAATATCTCTATTCATTTTTAAAAAAACCAAATAAACCTGCAATTAGATCCTTACAGCCAAAACCATTTAGAGCGGAGATTACAAACACCTCTCCTTTGAATCCAGAATCCTTGACGAAAGACTTTACCACCTTATCTCTCTGACCTTCAGGAATAAGATCAATCTTATTAATAGCAAGCATTCTTGGCTTGTTATATAAATCTTGATCGTATTTTGCCAGTTCTTCTTCAATGGTTTTAAAATTTTTAGCAGGTTCAGTTTGATCAATAGGTAAGATATCGACTACATGGAGCAACAATTTTGCTCTGGATAGATGTTTGAGAAATTCAAAACCTAAACCTACGCCCACACTGGCATCTTCGACTAGTCCTGGGATATCTGCCATCACTAGGTTGTCCCCATAATAATCCAAAACCCCCAAAGATGGATGGAGGGTAGTAAATGGATAATCTGCAACCTTAGGTCTTGCTGCTGATATCTGTCTTATAAGGCTTGATTTTCCGGCATTTGGAAAACCCAGGAGTCCAATATCCGCCATAATATTTAGTTCAAGGGCAATTTCTCTACTTTCTCCTTTGGAGCCAGGAGTAGTTTGTCTTGGCGCCTGATTTACACTGGATTTAAAACGTGCATTCCCAATCCCATGAAATCCTCCTTTAGCAACTAGTAAAGATTCCTCATTCTGGGTTAATTCACCGATGAGCTCATCTGTTTCAAGATTGAAAACTTTAACGCCTAATGGAACCTTGACATAGAGATCATCCGCAGATTTGCCCCGACGATTTTGACCTTCACCAGGCTGCCCATTTTTTGCGCGGTAAAATTTATTGTATCTAAACTCACTTAGCGTATTAAGACTCTCGTCTCCCACTAAGTAGACATTTCCGCCATCGCCACCGTCACCACCATCTGGACCACCATCGGGTATGAATTTTTCACGACGAAAACTCAGGCAACCTGAGCCGCCATTTCCAGCTTCAACCTTGATTGTTGCAGAATCAACAAATTTCATAAATAAAAAACCTTAGAGGGATAGCGTTTAAAATTGAAAATAATTAATATTAACTTCAAAAATTATACCATTTTGACATGAGCCTTAAGTTCTACCAGATACTCGGTTTTCTTATTCTTCCATTGGTTTTACTAAGAATTCTTTTCAAAGGATTTAAAAATAATGCCTACTGGAAAAGAATTCCTGAGCGGTTTGGTTTTTATTCTCATGTTGAAAAGAACCTTATCTGGATTCATTGCGTCTCTGTTGGTGAATTTATGGCTGCCAAGCCATTAATTAACAAATACCTTGAAACTGAGAAATTATTAATTACTTGCTACACCCCAACTGGTTATGAGGCAATCAGTCAAGCATATGGTAACAAAGTAATCCAAGCCTATTGTCCAGTTGACATTAAACCATTTGTTACCCACTTTATCAAAACCTACAAACCGAAAAAATGCATTCTTTTAGAGACTGAGATTTGGCCCAATATCATTCATGAACTGTCAAAAAATAAAATACCAATTAACCTTATCAATGCAAGACTTTCTCAGAAGTCATTTAATAGTTATCAAAAGTTCTTATCAAATATATTGAGCAAAACTCTAAACAAAATTGATTTGATAGCTGCTCAAAACGAAGATAGTAAAAAAAGGTTAGTTTCATTGGGAGCTAAGGAGAGTAATACTATAGTCACAGGCAATATTAAGTTTGATCAGAAAATTGATATCAATCAATCCCAACTAAGTGAAATAAAAAAGTTTATTCAAGATCAACAGGTCGTTGTTTTTGCAAGTACCCACAATGATGAGGAAAAGCAAATTTTTGAAGCAATAGACAAATCTTCCTATCTTGAAAACACCCTAAAAATTATTATTCCTAGACATCCAGAGAGATTTAATGAGGTCTATAAACTTACAAAAAAATATGGTTACACATCCGCCAAACGCTCTGAAAAAGATACTGGTGAATCCAATCTAGAGGTTCTTATTGGTGACTCTATGGGTGAGTTACCGGAGTATCTCTTTCTAGCTGATGTAGTTTTCATGGGTGGTAGTTTAGTGAAACACGGGGGCCACAATATGATTGAACCTGCCCTTTTAGAAAAACCGATTATTTACGGTCAACATGTATTTAACTTTGCCCAGATATCTAAAGAATTAATCAATTCAGGAGGGGCAATTCAAGTTGATTCTGCAGATACTTTGGTTGCAAAAATAGAATCTCTATTAAATAACCCTAAAGAACGAGAAGAGTTATCGAAAAATGCTTATAAATTCGCGAAAAACCTTCAAGGATCGACCAACAAGTTATTTAAATTAATTAAATGACTAGTCTTTAGCACTCCAATTTTTTTGCATTTCGAAAAATAAAAAAGATGCGCTCCAGGTTATTAAAACAAAGCCTGCCAAGCCTTCCAATCCTACAAGAAATCGGATATCTCCAATAGGACTAATGTCCCCAAAACCTAGAGTAGAGAAACTGGTAAATGAGAAATAGACACTATCTAATAAGGAACCATCATAGTTACCTTGCAAAGTTCCCCAGTTTGGACTGTTGTGCATAAAATAAAACGCAAGCCCATATAGCCAAATTTCAATAACATGAGCAATAAAAGCAATAATTACAACGGCTAACACACGCATTCGATGTCTTATTTTTAGAAGCGGTAGGAGTTTAGTAGAGCGGTACAGGAACTCGTAGTGAATTAAAACACTTAAAAGAACAACAAAAGCATTAACAGCTAAAACGCTCAGCATCTGTGTATTTAAGCTCTTTTCTGTTTTAGGTAAATCTCACTGTCATTATTAATAAACTCTTGAGATTTCTTATCCATTTCAAGCTCAATTGCCTTAAGCTCATTAATTTGTTGGCCATCAAGATTCTTAATTTCTTGAGTAATTTTCATTGAGCAAAATTTAGGCCCGCACATTGAACAAAAATGTGCAGTCTTTGCAGCTTGTTTAGGCAAGGTTTCATCATGATATGCTCTGGCAGTATCAGGATCAAGAGCTAGGTTAAACTGATCTTCCCAACGAAACTCGAATCTTGCCTTTGATAGAGCATTATCTCTGATTTGAGCTCCAGGATGACCTTTAGCCAAATCAGCAGCATGAGCGGCAATTTTGTAAGCAATAATTCCTTGCTTAACATCATCTTTATTTGGGAGACCTAGGTGCTCCTTCGGAGTCACATAACATAACATAGCAGTTCCATACCAACCAATCTGAGCAGCGCCAATAGCTGAAGTGATATGATCATATCCAGGAGCAATATCGGTAGTTAGGGGGCCAAGTGTATAAAAAGGCGCTTCACCACATTCTCGAAGCTGTTTTTCCATATTGTCCTTAATCATGTGCATGGGGACGTGTCCGGGACCCTCAATAAAGGTTTGCACGTCATGCTTCCAGGCAATTTTAGTTAACTCACCCAATGTCTCTAGTTCACCATATTGAGCCTCATCATTTGCATCTGCTATAGAGCCAGGTCTCAAGCCATCTCCTAAAGAGAAGGTGACATCATAGGCTTTCATGATTTCGCAAATTTCTTCGAAGTGGGTGTATAAAAAGTTTTCTTTATGATGAGCAAGGCACCACTTTGCCATGATGGATCCGCCACGAGACACAATGCCTGTCACTCTTTTTGCTGTCAAAGGAACATACTTTAGTCGAACACCCGCATGAATTGTGAAGTAGTCAACTCCCTGTTCTGCTTGTTCAATAATGGTGTCCTTGAAAATCTCCCAGGTTAAATCTTCTGCTATCCCGTTAACTTTTTCTAAGGCTTGATAGATTGGCACTGTGCCGATAGGAACTGGAGAGTTTCTGATAATCCACTCCCGAGTTTCATGGATATTTTTTCCGGTAGAAAGATCCATAATAGTATCGGCTCCCCATCGAATACCCCAGACCATCTTATCAACCTCTTCGTCAATAGAAGAACCTAGTGCTGAATTTCCGATATTGCCATTAATCTTCACAAGGAAATTTCTACCAACAATCATTGGCTCAGTTTCAGGATGGTTAATATTATTTGGAATAATCGCCCTTCCTCTAGCCACCTCATCTCTAACAAACTCAGGAGTTATCACGTCAGGGATGGATGCACCAAAACTCTCACCTTGATGTTGGCCTATCTGATCTTTGTATTCTTGCCAGCGGCAATTCTCTCGAATGGCGATATACTCCATTTCAGGTGTAATGATGCCCTTTTTTGCATAGTGCATCTGAGTGACATTTTTGCCTTCTTTGGCCTTTCTCGGTTTATTTATATGTTCAAATCTGAGGTCATCTAAAGACTTGTCATTTAATCTTTGATTTGAAAATTCCGAAGAAAAGTCATTAAGTCTTTCCGTGTCACCTCTATTTTCAATCCATTTTTCTCTGATAGGCTTGAGTCCTTTCTGAAAATCAATAACAACATTAGGGTCTGTGTAAACTCCAGAGGTATCATAAACATGAATAGGATCGTTTTTTTCTGCCAAATCACCAATAGTATCAGTCAGCGTAATTTCTCTCATCGGCACATTGACACCCTCTTGAGAACCTGACACATAAATCTTTTTGGAGTTTGGAAATGGCTCAATAAATGCCTGATTAACATCACTTAGAATTTTTAACGTTTTTTTGTCTTTAGCCATTGTTGTATAATCGTCAGAAGTTAAATTATTACTGTTGTTATGAGCATTTTAACCCATAGACCAAGACGGATGAGAAAACACGCCAATACCCGAAAATTAATGCGTGAAAACTCTCTCTCTTGTGATGACTTGATCTACCCAATATTCATCACTGAAGGAAATTCAGTCAGAGAAAAAATTGAGTCCATGCCGGGTATTGAAAGATTAAGTATTGATGAATTACTAAAAGAACTTAAAGAACTGACCAAATTAAAGATTCCAGCAATAGCGATTTTTCCAGTTGTTCCCATGGAAAAAAAATCGCTTGATGCTCATGAGGCATTCAATTCAGATGGTCTAGCTCAAAAAGCAGTCAAAGAGGTAAAGTCAAAATACCCGGATATGATAGTGATAACAGATGTTGCACTTGATCCTTTCACTACCCATGGACAAGATGGAATTATTGACTCTTCAGGTTATGTTTTAAACGATGAAACTGTTGAAGTATTATGCAAACAAGCTCTTTCTCATGCAAAAGCTGGGGCTGATATCGTAGCGCCTAGTGATATGATGGATGGAAGAATCGGTGCCATTCGCGAGGAATTAGAAAATAATGGTTTCATTCATACAAAAATCTTAGCCTATTCGGCTAAATATGCCTCTAGCTACTATGGTCCTTTTAGAGATGCTGTGGGTTCTGCCTCAAATTTAGGTGCATCTTCAAAAGAAAGTTATCAAATGGATCCTGGCAATTCCGATGAAGCAATTCGAGAGGTAAGTTTAGATATTGAAGAAGGGGCTGATATGGTAATGATTAAACCTGGTCTACCCTATCTAGACATTGTCTATAGAGTGAAAGAAACTTTCGGAATGCCAACCTTTGCTTATCATGTCAGTGGTGAGTATGCTCAACTCAAAGCCGCTTCAAAAAATGGTTGGATTAATGAAAAACCGGTTGTACTAGAAACATTACTTTCATTTAAGCGTGCTGGTGCTGATGGTATTTTGACTTATTATGCTAAAGAAGCTGCTAAATGGATACTTGAAAATTAATTATTAATATATTATAATATTCTAATATTTAATTTAAACGTATTCTTATGATCAACAAATCCATCCTTCTTAATGTAGTTTTAGTTTTTGTCATTATCTTTGGCTATTTTTATTTTGAAAATACTAAAAACAATCCATCTGCTAATTTCTCAACTATTTCCACAACATCAGATGTGTCAAAAGTTGGAAGTGATTTAACCCAGTTAGAATCTTTAAATAACCAGGTGATTGATCTTAAGCAAAAACTAGATGCAGCCAATAAGGAACTTGCTTCTCTTAAAAATCAAGATACTGTGCTTGCTTCTACAAGAGAAGAGATTAAAAAATCAATTAAAGAGCTTGATCAGGTGAAATCTGAGATTTCAAAGGTCAAGAAAACTTCTGATTTGATTGCTCAAATTGAATCAGAAAAGAATCAAATTATCCAAGCTCAGAATAAAGTTAAAGAATTAACCAAATATTTTGAAGATCGATCTAAAACAGAAATTCAACTTCTGCTAAAAGATGCTGAACTTGCATACCAAGATATCGTTGGCTCTTCAGTTATAACTCCTGCAATTCCGGTTATTGGTCTTCCAGTATTGGCTTTGAGTAACCAAAACTTAGATAAGGTTTGCTCAAATATCTCTAGGATGCTATCTGAAGAAGAGAAACTACTTGGTAAAAGAGTTTCTTTAAATACTCAAGAAAGTAATAAATACAACGAAATTTGTATTAAGGGAATCAAAGGCAAGCTTCAAGAAAACTTGAAGCTTACTAGATAATTTTTATTCAACTCTGTTTTTAATTAGGTCATCCACAACTTCTGGCTCAGCCAGTGTAGATGTATCTCCTAGATTCGAATAATCATTCTCAGCAATCTTTCTAAGAATTCTTCTCATGATCTTCCCTGAACGAGTTTTAGGAAGTCCTTGGGCAAATTGAATTTTATCGACAGTAGCAATTGGCCCTATTTCGGATCTCACCAACTTAACCAACTCTGTTCTTAAATCATCAGAAGGTTCAGTTCCAGCCATCACTGATACATAAGCATATATTCCTTGACCTTTAATATCATGAGGATAACCCACAACTGCCGCCTCAGAAACGCTATCATGAAGCACTAAAGCTGATTCGATTTCAGCTGTACCTAGTCTATGTCCTGAAATATTTAGGACATCATCCACTCGACCGGTAATCCAGTAATACCCATCAGCATCTCTTTTCACACCATCTCCAGCAAAATATTTACCCGGGAAGGTGGAAAAATATGCTTCCATAAATCTTTCATGATTTCTATAAAGGGTTCTCATCTGACCAGGCCAAGATCTTGCCATGACCAAAATACCCTCAGTTTCTCCTTCAAGGATATTTCCTTTTTCGTCTACAACCTGAGGTTCAATTCCGAAAAACGGTCTAGTTGCTGATCCAGGTTTTAAATCTGTTGCATAAGGGAGTGGAGTAATCATGTGTCCACCCGTTTCAGTTTGCCACCAGGTATCCACGATAGGGCATCTACCCTCTCCTACTTTATGGTAATACCATTCCCAAGCCTCTGGGTTAATCGGTTCACCAACTGTTCCAAGAACTCTCAACGAGCTTCTAGAAGTTTTATCTACAAACTCATCACCTGCACCCATTAAAGCTCTGATAGCTGTTGGAGCTGTGTAAAAAATGTTGACATTGTGCTTATCGACAACTTGCCAAAATCTAGACGCATCAGGATAAGAGGGAATCCCCTCGAACATTAACGAAGTAGCGCCATTTGCAAGCGGCCCATAAACAATATAAGAGTGACCAGTCACCCAACCCACATCAGCTGTACACCAGTAAATATCACCTTCTTGGTAATCAAATGTGTATTTATGGGTCATTGCAGCATAGAGGAGGTATCCCCCTGAGGTATGAAGAACGCCTTTGGGCTTTCCAGTTGAACCAGACGTATAGAGAATAAATAGAGGGGTTTCAGCATCAAAATTTTCACAAGGACAAGAAGCCTCTTGTTTAGAACTTATTTCGTGATACCAAACATCTCTGTCATTCCAGGCTATATTGCCACCAGTATTCTTGACAACAAGGATGTGATCAACACAATCGCAATCTTTAACTGCAGTATCGACATTATTTTTAAGTGGAACGCTCTTACCCCCTCTGACGCCCTCATCAGCAGTAATCACCACTTTACATTCAGCATCTAAAACTCTGTCTTTTAGTGCTTCTGGAGAGAATCCACCAAAAACCACTGAGTGAATAGCACCAATTCTTGCACAAGCTAGCATTGCATAGGCAGCCTCTAAAATCATAGGCATATAGATACAAACGGTATCCCCTTTGCCGACACCTAACTCTTTCAGTGAATTAGCAAACCTGCAAACCTCATCATGTAGCTCCTGATAGGTAACGGTTTTAGAAACATTAGGATCATCACCCTCCCAAATTAGAGCAGCTTGGTTAGCTCTTTTAGGTAAATGACGATCAATACAGTTATAAGCTACATTAAGCTCACCACCACTAAACCACTCTATTTTTCCCTTGTGATAGTCAACATCGCTAACACTGTTCCAATCTTTAGACCAGTCTAGAAACTCTTTAGCCTGGGACGACCAGAATTCATCTGATTTCTCAATTGAATCACGATACATTTTTTGATATTTTTCATTATCGCAGTTAGGGGTTCTAGAAGATTTTGCTGTAGGGTAGATATCCATGATTTAAATCGGTTTATAATCAAAAAAACCAATCATACCAAAAAAAAATAACACTTAAAGTGTATCAGTTTTTGTTTATATAACCTGTTTCAAAGTTATTTCACTGGGATTTTTCATGTAAGAGATTTGAGCAAGAAATAACTCAGCAGTGGCAATGGCATCTAGCATGGCATGATGAGCCCCATGAAGAGGCAGGTTATATCTGTCTCTGAGCGCATTCAGTCTCATTGAATCAGGTTGTGTGTGGACAAATTTTTTATTTTGTTTCATGCATTCAACCTTCAAGGTATCAACTACCACCATGGGTAAATCTTTAAAGCCATAAAGGTTTTGACAAACCTGATTAATGAATCCCTTTTCGATATAGTCGAAATGAACTAATAATGCTCTACCCTTGAGTAGTTCAAATATTTTTTCCATCATTTGGCTAACAGTAATCCCACTCTTAACTTCATCGTCAGTGATCTCATGAATCGAAACATTTTGCTCAGTTAACTCTGTCTTAGGATTAACAATATAGTGACCATTCATTGAATTAAGAATTGCCAATTGATCAATAACTGTGTAGCCAAAACTGACCACACGATCTGTTTTTGGATTAAGGCCTGTTGTCTCAAAATCAAGAGCGAGAAATTCAATATCTTTCACTCGATCAGAGGAAGAAGGTAGTGACTCTGAAAGATAATTAATTAGTGAACCAGGTAGGTTTTTAAGCTTGGATAACTTTTTCTGTCTTGAGTTTAATCTTGAATCTTTAGAAAAGATCATGACAATATGGTGGCGTTAAAGTGAACTCCCATGGTGCTTTGACCATCCTCGACAACATTAAAGGCATCCTTAAGGTGTTTTTTATCGAGTGAATGAATCTCTTGAGGGTCAACGTAATTATCTGGTTCTTGCTTATTCTTCAACTGCTTCGCTTGATGTTTGATTCTGACCGTATTGATAAATTTAAATGCATCAATCATGTCGGCACCTGTTTTTTTAGACAAACCCTTCATCTCTACAAGAGCATTGATTCGATCCACCGTATTCACACTAGAGATACCATTTGCAAGGGCATACGTTCTTGCATAATCAATGACAGGGGTCACGCCTCTTTTCTTTAAATTAAGCGCTTTTTTTCTCTCTCCACTGGCATCCAGGATGAAATTCCTAAAAAATCCAATTGGAGGTTTTGCCATCAAAGCATTGTTGGCCATAAATGCTTGAAAACGGCTATTTTTCTTAGTCTTCTCGAGTATCACATCTCTTAATGAGTAAAACAAGCTAGAATCGCCATAGATGCATCTAATATCAAAAAAGATACTCGCTAACATTAAAGCTTTTGGCTCTGGAGACTCAATCCACTCCTTGAAGTAATCTTTCCATACCTTAACCGGTTGTCTCCATCTGTCGTTAACTGCCATGACATCTCCTGGGCAATAAATATATCCACATTCATTTAAGCCATCATTGACGAACTTAGCGATTGATTTGAAGTATTTTTGGTGTTTTTTAGAATCATATTCGTCAGATAGAATCATTAGATTATCCTGATCAGAATGAAGAATTTGCTCATTTCTAGCAAGCGATCCAGCAACCACCCAGGCATAACTCACAGGCGGTTCACCAAACTTATCTTCGGCCAGTTTCACAAGCCTTTGATTAATCGCCCTTCCAACGGAACTGACAGAGTATGCAATATCATGTTCATCCATATTTGCGTCTACATCACGAAGAAGAAGCAGAGGAATCTGTTTTGAAATTTGTTGAAGTTTTTTAATATTCTCAGCTCTTTGAATCTCACTGATTAAAAAGACCACGTTATGACTTTGTTTTCTTAAAAGATCAGCAGCAGTAATAATTCCAACAACTTTTTCTTTTTTTACAATGGGTAAATGTCGAACCTGTTGCCTAGCCATAATGAGCATGGCCTCAACACCACTTTTAAAATATTCAATGGTCAGTGGATTTTTAGTCATAATCCGAGAAATCGGCATGCTACTGTCTATTTGATCTGCAACAACTTTGGTGCAAAAGGCTCTATCTGTGACAATTCCTGAGAGTTTTCCATCAGTTGTTATCATCACTGCGGTGACATTTTTATCATTCATTAATTTGGCAACCGATCTTATCGGCTCATCATCATTAACGATATAGGGATCAATGGCTCTTGACATCTGCATCACAGAGTTACCTAAAAGATGAATCTCACTTGAATCACTTGCAGCAGATGATGTAATAGAGGAAGGCCTTCTGTCATTAAAAAATTGTTGAATAATATCTATCTCACCACAAAGATTAAAAAAAGTCTCTTTGGGTATGCGATAGTAGAGCGTATCTTCAACAGTTCGATGTTCGTATAAAGAGCACTCTGGTTTGTAACCAAACCAATCATGTTCTCCAATCAACTCCTTAAGCGTTTGATTCTCTCCAGAGATCTGAACAGCCCCCTTACGAATCAAATAGATGAAATCAGACTTAAGAGACATGATATGGTCTCTTTTGCGATAAGCTGTTTGTGAAATTTTGACCACCTCTCTCAGCTGAGAATCATTAAGATGGTCTAAAGGAAGGGTTTCTTTAAAAAAAAGTTGGGTTTTTTCGTCTTCGACTTCCACTAATTGTAGACAGGTTCTTTGTAGATAAATGTGGTTGGAGCTTGCCCATGGAATTTACTTTCGTTAATGACAAATAAGAACTGAAGATACATCTGATCCATGATATTAACCACATCACTTTCCCATTGCTGATAGGTGTTATCAATCGGACGCATTGCCATCTGATTCGACATCTCATCAGGGTTGGTCACTAGAGCGAAATTAATATTAGTCATTGGTATTTCTGATCTAACCATCAATTTATTCTGACCAAAATTCTGAGTATCTGTTGTGATTTTAATTTCAACATCTTCGTTCTCAAAATAACAATAACCACTGGGCCATCTGCAATTTGATTTAGCAACTAATGGGTACGGGATACCTTTTTCAGCCTTTAGGGCATCATCTGCGACCCAATCATCCACCATAAACCAGGCCAGGATAGCCAGGATTGGAGCAATGATAAGAGAGGCGATAACGTGTTTATTGGTAAAAAATTTCATGGTCTTATTATAAAAAAAAACACCCGGATAAACCGGGTGTTTTTATTAAAGATTTATAAAAATCTTATTTAGCAGAGTGCATGTTATCAACCATCTTAGCGATGTTTGCAGGCACTTTAGCAGTAGACTTCGCTACAAGGAATGCAACTGCGAAGTTAACTACAGCACCAACAGCACCAAACGCATTTGGTTCAATACCTAGGAACCAGTTGTTTGGCATACCGCCCATGAATGAAGTTGAAGCCACAAACATGATACCCTTGTGCTGGAACACGTATAGAAGTGTTACAGTAATACCGGCTAACATACCTGCGATAGCACCTTCTTTATTCATTGTTCTGCTGAAGATACCCATCATGATTGCTGGGAATAAACTTGATGCAGCTAGACCAAAGGCTAGAGCAACAGTACCTGCAGCAAAATCTGGTGGGTTGTATCCAAGATAACCAGCTAGAGCAATCGCACCTGCCATTGAGACACGTCCATAGAATAGCTCTTTAGATTCTGAAATCTCAGGATGCCATACACCCTTCAGTAAGTCATGTGATACTGATGACGCGATTGCAAGCAATAGACCTGCAGCCGTTGATAACGCAGCAGCAAGACCACCTGCAGCAACCAGAGCAATAATCCAGTTAGGTAACTGAGCAATTTCTGGGTTAGCAAGTACCATGATGTCACGGTCAACTTTAGTCATCTCATTCTTAGCTTTATCAGCAACGTATTGGATCTTACCGTCACCATTCTTATCTTGATACTTAAGTAATCCAGTAGTTTCCCACTTAGCAACCCAACCAGGAAGCTCAGATACTTGAGTATTGTGAACAGTATCAATAAGGTTTAAACGAGCCATCGCAGCAACCGCAGGAGCAGTTGTGTATAGGATCGCGATAAATACTAATGCCCAACCAGCAGACTCACGAGCAGCCTTCATGTCAGGAACAGTGAAGAATCTCATGATAACGTGCGGAAGACCAGCAGTACCAATCATTAGAGATAAAGTGTAAACAAATGTATTTGTCATGTTAAGTCTGAATTGAGTTGTGTACTCAGCAAAACCGAGACCTGTCACAACCTGATCTAACTTATCAAGAAGATACGTACCACTTCCATCAGCAAGTGTTGAACCAAGACCTAATTGAGGAATTGGGTTACCTGTCATTTGAAGTGAAATAAAGATAGCTGGGATAGTGTAGGCAATAATCATAATGACATACTGTGCTACCTGGGTATATGTAATACCTTTCATACCACCAAGTACAGCATATACGAATACGATACCCATACCGATTAATAGACCATCCGTGTAATCTACTTCCAGGAATCTACCGAATGCAACACCGATACCTTTCATCTGACCAATTACGTATGTAACTGAAGCGATGATCAAACAAATAACCGCTACAACACGAGCAGTCTTTGAATAGTAACGATCTGAAATGAACTCAGAGACCGTAAAGCAGCCGTGCTTTCTTAAGTATGGAGCTAGAAGCATAGCAAGTAGAACGTATCCACCTGTCCAACCCATTAAGAAAACTGAACCACCATAACCTAGGAAGGCGATTAAGCCAGCCATTGAAATAAATGAAGCAGCACTCATCCAGTCAGCCGCAGTAGCCATACCATTAAGGACCGGTGGTACACCACCGCCAGCTACGTAGAACTCTTTAGTTGAGCCTGTTCTAGACCATAGACCAATACCAATGTAGATCGCAAAAGTGATACCTACAAAAGTAAACGTTAGAGCTTGTAAATCCATCTTATACCTCCTTATTTACTATTAGCATCAATTTCGCCCATTTTCTTGGCGTAATAGAAAATTAAAGCTACAAACACATAGATAGATCCCTGTTGCGCGAACCAGAAACCAAGTTTGTAACCACCCAACGAAATGGCGTTGAGTTGTTCAACAAGCAAAATCCCGAAGACATATGAAACTACAAACCATATGGCCAGACACTTTTTAATCAGTGCCAGATTTGCTTCCCAATAAGAATTGTCTTTAGACATAAAATCTCCTCATTAAATGTAAGCATTTGCAAGTTTAAACAAAAAAAAACCCTTTGCAAAAGTATCACGTTTTTCTAATATACTAATATTCACGCGTAAAAAAACCCCATCACTGGGGCTTTTTTGGTAAATAGTTGATTATTATGCTAAGTTTTTATTCGCTATCCTCAACTAAATCATCTAATTCTTCATCTACAGCAACCTGAGAAAGCTCCTCTTCGACTTCACTCATCAAGTTTTGTTGATTGATTTGATCTTGTGCAGATAACTCCTCTTCCATCTCATACTCTTCAGTCAGGATGCTTTTATCAATTAACCCCTCTTCTATCTCTCTTAGGGCAACAATGGCAGGCTTGTCTTTACCAACATCTAGAGTTGATTTAAAACCACCTGAGTTCAACTGGTGCGCTCTTTTTGCAGCAACTAATATTAAATCAAACCTATTTGGTATATACTTTAAACAATCTTCTACGGTTACTCTTGCCATTGATACTTTGAATGTGAAAAAAAAGAGAATTTTACACGAAAGACTTTAAATGGAAAGACTCATCATACTTGATACTGAAACCACAGGGCTTGAACCCAGTCAGGGTCATCGAATTATTGAAATTGGGTGCTGTGAAATTATCAAAAGAATGCCAACTGACCATGAATTCCATGAATACATTCAACCTAATAAAAGTGTGGGTGAGTCAGTTAAGATTCATGGCATCACGGATGAGTTTTTAAAAGGGAGGCCTGTCTTCGAAGAGATTGCTGAAGAGTTTCTTGAGTTTATTGAAGGCTCAACCCTGGTCATTCATAACGCCCCATTTGACTTGGGTTTTTTAAATCATGAGTTAAAACTCATGGGTGTTGAAGATCTGATTGAGAATAGATGTAATGTTATTGATACATTGGAGATGGCTAAACAGAAATTTCCTGGTGCGATGCATAACTTAGACGCGCTTTGCAGACGCTTCGAGATAGATGCAAGCGCTAGAACTGTTCATGGCGCTCTTTTGGATGCTCAAATTCTCTCCCAAGTCTATATTGCTATGACTGGCGGTCAATCAAATTTATTCAATGAAAATGAAGAAAAAAGCCAACAGTCTTCTGAAAATTTAAACACCCCCTCAAGCGCTTCTTGGCCAGATTTATCTATCTGCTATGCCAGTGAAAATGAAGTTCAGGAACACGCCAATTATTTTGCCAAGTTTAATTGACTAGGCAGACTATCAAAGTATAATTTACCCTTTCTCGGAGTGTAGCGCAGTCTGGTAGCGCATCTGGTTTGGGACCAGGTGGTCGGGGGTTCGAATCCCTCCACTCCGACCAGATTCTGCTGTCTAAAAAGTTTATGCGCCCTTAGCTCAGCTGGATAGAGCAACGGCCTTCTAAGCCGTAGGTCAAACGTTCGAATCGTTTAGGGCGTGCCATTTTGTGGCGAGTGTAGCTCAGTTGGTAGAGCCCCGGATTGTGATTCCGGTTGTCGCGGGTTCGAGCCCCGTCTCTCGCCCCATTATTTAACTTTACAATCACCTATTAGTTCATAGAGTCTCACATTCTTAGTTCCATTCTCAATATGACCCTTGCCAATTTTTTTCGTTGGGTTTTGAGAATTGAAAGTATGAAGCTGAATAAATGTCATCCCCGTATCACGATGGACATCTATATATATATCAACTTTAAGATCATCTTCTAGAGTCACTGTATCTGTACTTTTATAATAGTTGTCAGTTAGAGATAACTTGGATTTAAATTCAAATGGATAATTCAACGAGACCATCTCATTTTCAATGCCTACGACAAAAGGCTTGACCCCTAACTCTTTCATTCCAGCCCATTCACCCCACCAAGATTCCTCACCATTAATCACATAATCTTGCGTCTCCATTCCTTCACATTGAAACTTTCTATCTTTAGAATGAATTGAGAAAGAGATAGAGATTAATGAGATAAATATTGTGGTCGCTAAATTTTTCATGGAAGCTATTCTAATAGTTTATGAGTGAATTTTTTTATATTTAAAAAATAGATAATATAAATTTATCTATCGATTTTTTCGATAACGATAATTATTTTTTTTTGTTTTACATATTTTCAACCCAGTAATACTATGGTTTACAAATAACTTGAGGAGGTTATATGAATAACGAAAAATTACTTAATGAACTACTAGTCGTTAGATCTTGTGTTCAATCACAAGTCCCAGATGCCAGTGTCCGAACTCAGATGCTGACAATTCTTGACAAAAGAATCAATGAAATAACGGATGAGCTGAACGCAATTGAAGAGGCTCAAATTTTTGGTGCAGATATGGCTATGGATGTAGCCTAGGAGATATTATGAAAACAATCGTATCAGTATCAGCAGCCACATTAACTTTAGTAGTGGCCTTTATAGCTGTAATTTCTACATTAATCTAATCCATCTTGAGCGCGCACTGCGCGCTCAATTACCAAATTCATTCCAATTTTTATGTTTCAATTTACATGTAGCTTGGAGCTGTATCCTGCCTTTATTTGCTGCAAATCTATCAGTTTTTAAATTAAGTTTTGCAGAGTCTTGATTGCTTGACCAATATAAGTTGTCTCCAGCCTTACCTATAAAAGAATAATCTTTAAAGTTTTTGACACTTAGCTGATTGCCGAAGCTTATTTTTTCCCAATATGTCTCTGGCGAATAAATCACCTCCCTCTTGTCTCTATATGCAATTAATCTTTTAAGTGTGATTGATGAGAAATCTATCACCTCGCCTATGCATGTTAGTATTTTCGGCATCCCTGCTAATTGTGTGTGCTCAAAACTGATTGGCATTAGAATGATCTCTTCATTAAAAGAGTCCTCTTTATATTCGGCATATGCAGAGAGACTTGACAAGAATGCTGCAATAATTAAAAACCTCATAATAATCTCCACAAAATTAGTGCATAAAGAACACAAACATACAACTCTTAAAGTATTAATATGAACAATTATGCAATTTACAAGATTATATTTTGTTGTTTTTCTGAGCTTTCTGTCTCAATTTACTTTTGCAAATGGCGAGACTGAATCTGATGAAAGTTTACTTAGTGAACTTCAATCAGAACTGCAAGAGGTAATTAACTGGGAGTGTAGCCCAGATAATCCCTCTTTAGGTAAGTTCATTAATTTGAAATGTAATTTATTGTCAACAGGCGATTAGCTGTTATTGTGAGACCCGTCGCAAAATGGTTTGACGTTGGTTTTGCCACAACCGCAAACATAAATCTGTTGGTCTGCAGGTGCAATATGCTCTAAGGGTTCATACTCACTACCTTGATGAGACCCATCACAATATGGTGGGCTTGAGGTTTTTCCACACTGACATATATAAACGGTATCACCCTTGGATAAATCTAAAACATGAGGTTCGCCTTTGGTATACATATTATCTCTCCTTTTATTCAATTCGTTAAATTCGCAAGCTTATTTCGATAAGACTTACTTAATTCAATATCGGTTTGTTCAAGCATATTTGCAACTGTGATAATCATCTCTTTTGCAGCACCCTCTTTAAATGCGCTATCTTTTTCCATGATTACAAATAGTTGATCCATCCCACTCTCAATATTATGCTCAGAAAAGTAGCAGATTGCTAAATCAAATTTAGCTTGCATATTCTCTGGCTCAGTAAAAATTCGTTCTCTTAGAGAATCCTTGCCTTCAGTCTTCGAGGCAAGTGTCTTAAGATTAATCTGGGTATTCAAACTATTCCCCATAGAGGTCTCAACAATCGTATCAGGAAACTTACTAAATAAAGAAATTGCTTGTTCTAACTCATCAATATCCAAAAATACCTGGACCATATCCATGGCGACATCAAGATTCGATGAATCTTCTTGAATGGCCTCAGTTAATAATAAAATAGCTTTAGAGCTATTTCCATTAAGATGCTCTTCTCTAGCTTGTGATTGTAAGTCAGATGATTTTGTTGGTTTTTCTATCATAAGTTTATAGGCCAAAAAAAAGATGATACTTGAAAAAACATTCACCATAAACCAAAAAAGCCAAGCCCTGGAGGTCATATCTGAGTGTGTTGATCTATCAAAATCGAAAATCAAAGATGCCATGGAGAAGGGTTCCGTCTGGTTGGATGATGGTTCAAAAGTTTCCAGAATTAGACGCTCAAAAAATGAGGTATTGCCAGGTCAGACAATTTACTTATATTATGATGAACAAATTCTCTCGAAAATCCCTGCAAAGCCTTTACTCATAGATTCCATGAAAACATATAGCGTTTGGTTTAAGCCAAAAGGAATTTTTTCTCAAGGTTCTAAATGGGGTGATCATTGCTCCATTATTCGTATTGCCTCAAAAGAACTCCAAAAAGACTCATTTCCCGTTCATCGTTTGGATAGAGCAACTTCAGGACTAATGGTAATTGCCCACTCAAAGAATTCTGCAAGGCTTCTGTCCGATCAGTTTGCTCAACGAGAGATTAAGAAAAAATATTTGGCTATTTGTGATGGGGTTATCGATACTAATAAAATCATTGATTATGAGCTAGATGGTAAAGACGCTTTGACTGAGATATTTCCAGTAGATACTCATCATGATAAATCACTCATAGAGATAAATATTAAGACAGGTAGAAAGCACCAAATAAGGAGACATTTATCCATGATTGATCATCCTGTCATTGGTGACAGACTATACAGTGATAGTTCAGTGAAACATGAGATTGATCTCTGCCTACAATCGATTTACTTGGGTTTTACTTGTGTAGAAACTGGGAATTGGAGAGAGTTTAATATAGATGAATCTCAAAAGCTTAAACTGGAAAAGTAATTCACAGGTTTGTAGTAAAGCTTTAACCTCAAACCCATAAGTACTTAACTTGATTATGTATCATATAATCCATATCTAATATCTAAATTAACTATTAAACAAAACTATGAAAAGAATCTTTTTATTTCTTGCTACGAATATTGCCATAATCGTCCTTCTCAGTATTACCTTAAGAATCCTTGGTGTAGATAGTTTACTAGCTGAGAATGGCTCTGATCTTAATCTCAATGCTTTACTAATCTTTGCATCTGTTTTTGGATTTGGTGGTGCATTCATCTCTCTTGCTGCCTCTAAATGGATGGCTAAGAAAATGACCGGTGTAAGAATTATCGACTCTCCTTCAAATAATGTTGAAAAGTGGATTATTGACACCGTGGAAAAACAATCAAAAACGGTTGGTATCAAAATGCCAGAAGTAGGGATTTTCCCATCACCTGCTATGAACGCGTTTGCAACGGGTGCTAGTAAAAACAATGCCTTGGTAGCAGTTTCACAAGGCCTTTTAGATAATATGTCGCAAGGTGAAATTGAAGCAGTGATTGGACATGAAATGAGTCATGTGGCAAATGGAGACATGGTGACTTTGACTCTCATTCAAGGAGTGGTCAATACCTTTGTTATTTTCTTCTCAAGAATCATTGGTCATTTTGTTGATAGAGTCATACTTAAGAATGACAGAGGTTATGGAATTGGTTATTTCGTCGCAACTATCTTTGCAGAAATTATTCTCTCAATTCTTGCTTCAACGATTGTGATGTATTTCTCTAGGAAAAGAGAATTTGTAGCAGACACTGGTGGTGCTGATTTAGCGGGTCATGGCAATATGATCAATGCGCTCAAAAGGCTGGGGCAATTAGAGCCTGATGCCCTTCCTGAGCAAATGGCAGCCTTCGGTATCAATGATAAAAAAGGAATGATGTCATTATTTTCATCACACCCTTCTATTGAATCCCGTATTAAAGCTCTGGAAAAAAGAGCCAACGCTCTTGGCAAATCATAGTGTCGATTGAGATAAAAAACCAAGAAGCAATTGACAAAATGCGAGTTGCAGGGCAGCTCGCTGCCTCAGTGCTTGATATGATTGGGCCTCATGTTAAAGCCGGAGTTTCAACAGATGAGCTTGATAGACTCTGTCATGATTTTATCACCAACGAATTAGATGCAATCCCTGCACCTCTTAACTATCATGGATTCCCGAAATCAATTTGCACAAGTGTTAATAATGTTGTGTGTCATGGTATCCCTGGAGATAAAACGCTCAAAAAAGGAGATATTATTAATATTGATATCACCGTTATCAAAGATGGTTACCATGGCGATACCTCTAAAATGTTCATTGTTGGTAAATCAAGTGTTAAGGCTCAAAGAATCTGTCGCATTGCGCAGGAGTGTATGTACATTGGTATAGAGAAAGTCAAGCCAGGTATTCATCTTGGTGAAATTGGGATTGCTATTGAAAATCATGCAAACAAAAACAACTGCTCAGTTGTTCGCGATTACTGTGGTCATGGAATCGGTCAAACCTTCCATGCAGCCCCTCAAGTACTTCACTATGATGACGGTAACTTGAAAAAAAGTCCTGTTCTTGAAGCAGGAATGACTTTTACGATTGAGCCAATGGTAAATCTTGGAGGGTATGAGGTTAATACTTCCCAAGTTGATGGCTGGACAGTCACGACTAAAGATAAATCCTTATCTGCTCAATGGGAGCACACTATCTTAGTCACAGAAACCGGTTATGAAATCCTTACCTTGAGAGACGAAGAGTCGGTCTAATTCACCTGAATTCAATGTGATAAAATATGCCTTTTTTCTAGGTTAATTTGGCGTGAAACGCTTACGAAGTTACTTCATCTCTGGACTATTGGTTTGGATACCCCTTGGGTTATCATTTGTCGTCATCAAATTCTTCATTGAGTTTTTCGACAACCTTATCCCTCGTCAATACCATCCTGAGGTCATGCTGGGATACCCCATGGACATTCCAGGCACTGGGGTTGCAGTTGTTTTAATTATTACCCTAGTCACTGGTCTTCTAGTTAGAAACTTAGTTGGACAAAAGATTCTCAACCTTTGGGAAAACCTGTTAAATAAAATTCCAGGATTTAGAGGTCTTTACAAAACATTCAAGCAGGTTTCTTCAACCGTTCTTAATGATTCTGGAGAAAGCTTTAAAAAAGCGCTCCTAATTGAGTATCCAAGAAAAGGCTTATGGACGATCGCATTTCAAACTGGCGGTCCTGTTGAAGAAATTGAAAATAAAGTTGGAAAAGATTTGGTCAATATCTATGTACCAACTACACCAAACCCAACTTCTGGATTTTTTATAATGATTCCGAAAAAAGACGTCATAGAACTGGATATGAGTGTTGACGCAGCGTTTAAATTAATTATTTCAACGGGAGTAGTTGCTCCTGAAAAAGTCGATAAGGATTAATATGAGAACTGAGTATTGTGGAAATCTTAATAAGGATTTCATTGGTAAAGATGTGACATTAACTGGATGGGTAAACCGTCGACGTGATCACGGAGGTGTCATATTTCTTGACCTCAGAGACAAGAAAGGTTTGTGTCAGATAGTTATTAATCCAGAAAATAATGATGCATTCAAAATTGGTGAAAAAGTTCGTTCAGAATTTGTACTTCAAGTCACAGGTCAGGTTATTGCCAGGGATGATTCTTTGGTCAATAATAAAATTCAAACTGGTGAAATTGAAGTCGTTGCCGATTCAATCAACATACTTAATGAATCAAAACCAATTCCTTTTCAGATTGATGCCACTGACACCTCTGAAGAGGTAAGACTAAAATACAGATATCTTGACCTAAGAAGAGATGAAATGCAGAAAAGACTTCGTCTTAGGTCTAAAGTGACTCACTTTATGAGAGAGTTCATGCATGAGAATGACTTTCTTGATATTGAGACCCCATTTCTCACCAAAGCAACCCCTGAAGGAGCTAGAGACTATTTAGTCCCTTCTAGGACTCATCCTGGAACTTTTTTTGCACTTCCTCAATCTCCTCAGCTCTTCAAGCAACTTCTGATGATGTCGGGAATGGAGAGGTATTATCAAATTGTGAAATGTTTTAGAGATGAAGATCTCAGAGCAGACAGACAACCTGAGTTTACTCAACTAGATATCGAAACTTCTTTCATGTCAGAACAAGAAATCATGGACATGATGGAGGATATGATCAGAAAGCTTTTCAAATCCACTATTGATGTCGAACTCCCTGAAAAGTTTCCAGTAATATCTTATGCAGATGCTATGAGTCTATATGGCGTAGATCGTCCAGATATGCGTATCCCAATGCAGATGACTAGCATTGATGATTTGATGAAAAATGTTGACTTCAAGGTTTTTTCAGGACCTGCTCAGGATGACAGTTCACGCGTCGCAGCAATGCTTGTCCCGGGTGGCGCTAAACTGAGTCGTAAGAACATTGATGACTACACTAATTATGTCTCAATTTATGGCGCAAAAGGTCTAGCTTATATCAAAATGAATGAGGACGGACCAGCTTCACCAATCCTAAAATTTATCGGTGATGAAGTCACCCAAAAAGTGATTGAGGCAACAGGTGCAAATACTGGTGATCTTATTTTCTTTGGTGCAGATAAGACTAAAATTGTTAATGAGGCACTTGGCAATTTGAGAGAAAAAATTGCAGTTGATTTAGATTTGTTTGAATCCAAATGGGCGCCAATTTGGGTAGTTGATTTTCCAATGTTTGAGAAAACTGATGAGGGTGGCTTTACCGCAATTCATCACCCATTTACCTCTCCAAATGTAGATGCTGATACACTCAAGAAAGATCCTGAATCTTCCCTATCTCGTGCCTATGACATGGTCATCAATGGTTCAGAAGTGGGTGGTGGATCTATCAGGATTCATGAGTCAGAAATGCAAAAAACAGTTTTAGAAATTCTGGGTATTGATGATGAGGAAGCCAATGAAAAATTTGGATTCTTACTGAATGCTCTGGAATATGGCTGCCCACCTCATGGAGGTATTGCATTTGGCCTAGACAGATTGGTCATGATTCTCACTGAGAGTACTTCAATTCGAGATGTAATCGCATTTCCTAAAACACAAACCGCTGCTTGTCTTCTCACCGATGCCCCAGCAGGTGTGCCTAGAAAAATCCTAAGGGAATTGAATATCAAAACAACATCTGAATCAAAATAATCTTAATGGATATTAGGGATTCCATTCGTCAAGAACTAAAAAAAAATAATGCGGTATTGGTAGCTCATTACTACGTCAGTGGTGATCTACAGGATTTGGCTGAAGAGACTGGGGGAATTGTTTCTGATTCTCTTGAGATGGCTCGATTTGGTCAGAACTCAGATGCAGATATGATTATCGTTGCTGGCGTTAAATTCATGGGCCAGACTGCTAAAATCCTATCTCCTGACAAACAAGTATTTGTCCTTGATGATCAGGCTACCTGCTCTTTAGATGAAGACTGCCCTATCGATGATTTCTCAAAATTATGTGACCAGCACCCTGATCATACCGTGGTTGTTTATGCTAACACATCGGCAGAAGTTAAAGCCAGAGCTGATTGGGTAGTCACTTCTGGCAGTGCTCTCAAAGTTGTCAATCATCTTAAAGAAAATAACCAAAAGATTCTTTGGGCACCTGATAAACATCTGGGGAATTATGTAAAAAATGAAACCGGTGCAGATATGATTTTGTGGCAAGGCTCATGTGTGGTTCATGAAAGGTTTAAGGCGGATGCTATCTTGAATTTAAAAGAACTTTATCCAAATTCTGCCATCCTAGTGCATCCCGAATCCCCTCAGGAGGTGGTTGATATTGCAGATGTTGTAGGTTCAACAACAGCACTGATTGAGGCAGTTAAAAATCGTGAGGAAGATGTCTTTATTGTGGCAACTGATAATGGTATTTTCCACAAGATGTCAGAAGTAGCGCCAAACAAAAAATTGATTGAAGCGCCATCGATGGGCGATAGTGCTGATTGCGAATCATGCGCTCATTGTGATTGGATGGCTATGAATTCATTAGAAAAATGTTTGAACGTTCTTAAGAAGAAGAATAACGAAATTTTAATTGACCCAACTATTGGGAACCAGGCAAAAAAATCTATCCAAAAACTTTTGGATTTCACTGCCAATCATTGACCATTTTTTATTTAAAAAATCTAAAATATTTGAAAACGAAGGAAGATTATGGCTGGACATAGTAAATGGCATAACATACAACACAGAAAAGGCGCTCAAGACGCAAAACGTGGCAAGATTTTTACCAAAATAATTAAAGAAATCGTAGTTGCTGCGAAGATGGGCGGCGGGGTTTTGGAAAACAACCCCTCCCTGAGAGCAGTCATCGATAAAGCGCTAGCTGCTAACATGAAGAAGGACACTATCGAGAATGCCATTAAAAGAGGCAGTGGTGATCTTGATGGTGAAAATTATGAAGACGTTCGCTATGAAGGTTATGGCATTTCAGGGACAGCAATCATGGTTGATTGTCTGACCGATAATAGAAATCGTACTGTGGCAGATGTCAGGCATGCTTTCTCGAAATTTGGTGGAAATTTAGGCACAGACGGTTCGGTTTCCTACTTATTTTCTAAACAGGGATTCATTAGCTACGAGTCTGGAGATGAAGACAGCATCATGGAAGTGGCAATTGATTCTGGTGCTGAGGATGTCATCTCTGAGGATGGATCAATTGATGTCATTACGACTCCTGAAACTTTTTTTGAAGTTAAAGATGCACTTATCAATGCAGGACTTGAGCCCACTCATTCTGAGATCACCATGGAGCCATCAACTAGGGTTGAGCTAAACCTTACGGATGCTGAAAAATTCATGAAACTGATAGACCATTTAGAGGATTTAGATGATGTTCAAGAGGTTTATCACAATGCTGATATTTCTGAGGAAGTGATGCAACAATTATGATAGTTACCTTTGGGGGCATAAATGCCTTAAGATCCTTCCAGATTGAACGCCTAAAACAAAAACTAAATAAAATTAAGTCAAACCTACTTGGCGCTGAATATGTTCACTTTGCTGAGATTAAGGATGAACTAGATTCAGAAGAAATTAGCAAAGTCAGAAAACTCCTGTCTTATGCCTCTGAGGTAAGCTTTAAAAATTCAAAAGAAACTTTTATTGTGACCCCTAGGCTGGGTACGATTTCCCCGTGGTCCTCAAAAGCCACCGATATCTCTCATCTTTGTGGTTTGGAAAAGATTATTAGAATTGAGAGAGCCATTGTTTATCATTTTGATCAAGTTGTTTCTGAGACTGATTTAGTCTCTCAAATTCTCATTGATCCAATGACTCAGTCCCATCTCCAATCTTTTGATGATGGAGAAAAAATATTCCACCATCTTGAGCCAAAATCATTTGACTCTATAGATGTTCTATCCAATGGAAAAGATGCCATTAACAAGGCAAATATTGAATTAGGCCTTGCACTTTCTGATGGCGAAGTTGAATATCTGGTTGAAAGCTTTCAAAAACTTGGTAGAAATCCAAATGATATTGAGTTGATGATGTTCGCACAAGCAAATTCAGAACATTGTCGTCATAAAATATTTAATGCAGATTGGAAAATTGATGATATCGAGAAAGAGAAAAGCCTCTTCGCCATGATTAGAAATACCTATCATCAAAATCCTGAAGGTCTATTATCGGTATACAGTGATAACTCTGCAGTCATGGAAGGTTATTCAGCGAGTAGGTTTTATCCAGACTCAAACGGAAGTTATGTCTCTAGTGAAGAGCATAAGGCCATACTCATGAAAGTGGAAACACACAATCATCCAACCGCAATTGCTCCAGATCCTGGTGCAGCGACAGGATCTGGTGGAGAAATTAGAGATGAAGGTGCTACCGGACAAGGCTCAAAACCCAAGGTGGGTTTATGTGGATTTAGTGTCTCTAATCTTAAAATTGAAAACGCGCTCCAGCCATGGGAAATAGAGTATGGAAAACCCAGTCATATTGCCTCTGCGCTTGATATTATGATTGAGGGTCCAATTGGTGCAGCTGCATTCAATAATGAATTTGGAAGACCGAATACGCTTGGTTATTTCAGAACATATGAACAGGCCATGCCAGATGGAGATATTCGAG
Organism: Gammaproteobacteria bacterium; assembly: GCA_008080915.1. Classification (GTDB taxonomy): domain Bacteria; phylum Pseudomonadota; class Gammaproteobacteria; order PS1; family Pseudothioglobaceae; genus VMDI01. The sequence continues at coordinate 35,302 of VMDI01000049.1, forward strand.
GATATCACAAACCAATCATGCTTGCTGGTGGTCTAGGACATATCCAAGAAAAGCATGTCAAAAAAGGTGAAATTAGCTCAGGGGATTTAATCATTGTATTAGGTGGTCCAGCCATGTTGATTGGTCTTGGAGGTGGTGCTGCTTCAAGTGTTGGTAGTGGAGACCAAAGTGAGGACTTGGACTTTGCTTCAGTTCAAAGGGCAAATCCAGAAATGCAAAGAAGGTGTCAAGAGGTCATAGATAGTTGTACCAATCTTGGCAATGAAAATCCAATTATCTCTATTCATGATATTGGCGCTGGGGGACTTTCTAACGGTGTGCCAGAATTGGTAAATGATTCAGGTAAAGGTGGTCGATTTGAATTAAGAAACATTCCAAACGACGACAAACAAATGTCTCCTTTGGAAATATGGTGCAATGAATCTCAAGAGCGTTATGTTTTAGCCATTGATAGGGAAAAATTATCCATGTTCGATCAAATAGCCCAGAGAGAAAGAGCGCCATATGCAGTTCTTGGTGAGGCGACTGATGAACAAGAGTTGATATTACATGATGATTTATTTGGTAATAATCCAATAGAAATTCCAATGCAAGTTCTTTTGGGTAATCCTCCGAAGACATCAATTGATACCCAAACTTCTGATAAAAAACTTCACCCGTTCAAATTAGATGGAATTCAATTAGATGATGCCATTCATCGTTTAATTCAATTACCGACCATTGCTAGTAAAAGTTTCCTAATCACAATTGGAGACAGAACAGTGACCGGTATGGTGGCCAGAGACCAATTCATAGGTCCATGGCAAGTGCCTGTTGCGGATTGCGCCATCTCAATTGCGGATTATGATAATTATTTCGGCGAGATAATGAGTATGGGGGAAAGAACGCCACTTGCGCTTATTGATGCAGAAGCAGCTGCTAAGATGAGTGTTGGAGAAGCATTAACCAATATGCTGGGTGGCTATGTAGAAGATATGAGTCACATTAGTCTAAGTGCCAACTGGATGAGTGCTGCGAGTCATCCAGGTGAATACGCAAAACTTTATCAGGCCGTCGAAGCGATTGGTGAAGACCTATGTCCAAAGCTTGGATTGACAATCCCTGTAGGCAAAGACTCTATGTCCATGAAAAGCACTTGGAATGAAAATGGTGAGCAAAAGTCTATTACCGCTCCCCTATCCTTAATCATCTCAGCCTTTTCAAAAACGCCAAATGTCAGGCATCAGAAAAGTGCACTACTAAAAAATGATTCAGGAAGTGTTCTTTATCTTCTTGATTTAGGTCTTGGAAAGAATAGACTGGGTGGTTCTGCTCTTGCTCAAGTGTTCAATCAAATTGGTGATGAAACACCTAATTTAGATGATCCTGAGTATTTCAAACGATTCTTCGATGTGGTAAATTTCTTAAATAAAGAAGATCTTATTTCTGCCTATCATGATAGAAGTGATGGAGGTGTAATGACCACGTTAATGGAAATGTCGTTTGCCTCTCATCTTGGTTTGGATATCTACGTTGAAGAAGATATCTTAAGTTTCCTGTTTAATGAGGAGCTTGGTTGTGTAATTCAGGTTGAAAGCAGGAATCAATCTAAAGTAAAAGAGATTATCTCTGAGAATAATCTAGATGAGTGTTTCAAAGAGGTTGCAAGAATTAACAATAAAGATGAAATTAGAGTCTTTCAAGGTTGCACTGAAATATTCACAGAGTCAAGATCTACTCTTCAAAAATTATGGTCAAAGACTTCTTATGAGGTAGCTAAACTCCGTGACAATCCAGAGTGTGCCAATGAAGAATTTGAGTCCATTTCACAAGATACTCCTGGGCTAGTTTTTGATCCCAAGTTTGATATTGATGAAGCAATTGCTCCTAATTACTTAAAAGGAATTAAACCTAAAATTGCGGTACTAAGAGAGCAAGGTATTAATGGGCAAATAGAGATGGCAGCTGCTTTCACAAAGGCTGGATTTGAAGCCATTGATGTTCACATGAGTGATATTCTTAGCGGCAAAATATCTCTGGAGCAGTTTAAGGGACTTGTGGCCTGTGGTGGTTTCTCATATGGCGATGTTCTAGGCGCAGGTAGAGGTTGGGCTAACTCAATCCTGTTTAATCCAAAAGCCAAAGATAACTTTTCTAAATTTTTTGAAAGAGAAGACAGTTTTTCATTAGGCGTATGTAATGGCTGTCAAATGTTATCAAACTTAAAAGACATTATTCCTGGGACTGAAAACTGGCCAACATTTAACAGAAATCGTTCTGAGCAATTTGAAGCCAGATTCTCATCCATCACCATCAAAGAATCCAAATCCATATTCTTTCAAGGAATGGAAGGGTCAACCATGCCAATAGCCATTGCGCATGGAGAAGGAAGAGCGACCTTTAATGGTAATCAGACTTCAGATATTGCACTTCAGTACGTAGATCACTTCAATCAGCCCACCCAACTCTACCCTAACAATCCCAATGGATCAGATATGTCGACTGCTGGCGTGACAAACATCTCGGGGCAAGTCACTATTATGATGCCACACCCTGAGAGAGTTTTTAGAGCTATACAAAACTCTTACCATCCAGAGTCTTGGAATGAAAGAAGTCCATGGCTAAGAATGTTTGAAAATGCTAGAAAATGGGTTGACTGATTACCAGCTAATCAGAAGCAAAAGGAAATCTTTATCCATTCAGATTGATCACTCAGGCGCTATTGTAGTTCGCGCTCCAATTAGATTAGATAAATCAGTTATTGAATCATTTATCAACTCTAAAAAGAAATGGATTGAGAAAAAACAAAATTTGATTCTCTCTAGAAAGAAAATCTCTTACAAAGATGGTGAGATGTTTTATTATCTAGGTAAAAGCTATCCTTTAGAAATTACATCAAATCATAAACCCTCTGTTGATTTCAATGGAGAAAAATTTCTTTTATCTGGGGATGGTAAGTCAAACCTTCTAGCTTTTTATAAAGATCAATTTATTAAGATTGTTCAACCTAGAATCGAATATTTTTCAAAGAAATTTGATTTTAAATACAGGAACGTTCGTTATAGAAAACAAAAAACTGTCTGGGGATCCTGTGGCCCTAAGAATGATATCAATCTTAATTATCTATTAATGATGAGCCCAATCTCAGTGATAGATTATGTTTTGATTCATGAACTCTGTCATACCAAAATCAAGAACCATTCAAGTCAATTTTGGAATTTGGTTGAAAAAACGATGCCGAATTACAAAGAACAAGTAAAGTGGCTTAAGCATCACGGGCATGAATTGCATGCCCTACTGGACTAGCCGTTGAACTTTTCTACTGCCTTCTCCATCTCTTCTTTGAGAGATCCATTCTCAGCCATTTCAACGATAATATCACCACCGCCAACTAGTTCAGAATTAAAGTAAATCTGAGGAAACGTTGGCCAATCTGCAAAGCTGGGTAGATTTTGGAAAACTTCTTGATCCTCAAAAACATTGACATAAGCAAACTCAATTCCAGTTGAGGCAAGTGTTTGTGCTGCTCTAGCAGAGAAACCACACTGAGGAAATTGAGGCGTTCCCTTCATGTAAATTACGATAGGTGCACTATCTACTTGCTTTTGAATTCTTTCCATGACATCCATGTCTAATTTCTCCTGATGAGTTTTTTTAAAAAAGTATTATTTTATCTTTATGGCCTGAGATACAGTGTAGTTTTTTCCTTGCTTTAACTTTTTGTAGTTCCCAAAAACCTCTTGAAAGTTAGTTTTCATAAATGATCTAAGTCCATTAATTGTAACAAACGTTAATTTGCCGCCAACCTTCAAAGAATCATATGCATCATATAGAATAATCGACAGCTGTTCCCTGCCTACTTTTGCGGGAATATTGGAAATCACTTGATCGAAATAATCCAATTTATCAACCTCTGAAAAAGCATCGGATAAATATATGTCTGTATTTTTAATGTTATTCTTTTCTGCATTCTTAGCTGCCATCTCTATTGCAACAAAATCCTTATCAATGAGATGAACCTCTCCCTGTGGGCATGATTTAGCCACTGATAAACCTATTGGTCCATACCCACACCCAAGATCAAGACACTTATCAGTCTCTGAAATCTCTAGGTGCTTTAACAGCAATAGAGTCCCCTCATCAATAGCTCTTGGACTGAACAATCCCCACTTGGTAGACAATTTCATGGGGTGGCCTAGTAGCTCAGCATCTAGACTAATATCTGCTTTTAATCTTGGTAAATCATCTCTGGTGAACATGGTGTGTATTTTACATTTAAAGAATTTCTTCGGTGGAATGGTAATCAAATGTTTACTCATGGCTACATGGTAAAATATTCCCATGAAAAGACCTGAGTTACTATCTCCTGCTGGAAGCCTAAAGCACATGAGGTATGCCTATGCATACGGTGCGGATGCGGTATATGCAGGTCAGCCGAGATATAGTCTTCGAGTAAGAAATAATGATTTTGATCTAAAAACTCTTGAAGAAGGTATTCGTGAGGCACATACTCAAAACAAAAAATTCTTTGTTGCATCCAATGTAATTCCTCATAACAGCAAAATCAATACCTACATGGATGATATTGATCCGATTATCAATTTCAAGCCAGATGCCCTGATCATGGCAGATCCAGGTTTAATCATGATGGTAAAAGAAAAATATCCTGACCAGGTTATTCACTTATCCGTTCAGGCAAACACTATTAATTTCGCTGCTGTTAAGTTTTGGAAAAGTGTTGGGGTCAATAGAATTATCTTATCAAGAGAACTTTCCCTAGATGAGGTGAAAGAAATTCGTCAAGAATGTCCAGATATTGAGCTCGAAGTTTTTGTTCATGGTGCTTTATGCATTGCCTATTCTGGCAGATGCTTACTCTCAGGTTATTTTAATCACAGAGACCCAAACCAAGGCACTTGTACGAATTCATGTCGTTGGCAATATGATGTAAAAGATGCAAAAGAGACTCTTGAGGGGGATATCCAACTTGAGAATGAGGATCAGTCTCAAGAAAAAGTAGTTCTTCTTGAAGAGGCGGGTAGACCCGGAGAATTGATGCCGGCTTATGAAGATGAGCATGGGACCTACATCATGAACTCAAAGGATCTAAGGGCAGTTGAACATGTTCACACTCTCGCAACACTTGGCATTGACTCTCTTAAAATTGAAGGAAGAACAAAATCCCATTACTATGCTGCTAGAACCGCCCAGGTTTATAAACAGGCCATTGATGATGCAGTTGCTGGAAGAGAATTTAACCCTGATGCATTTGGCATACTTGAGAATTTAGCAAATCGTGGATATACAGATGGCTTTTATAGAAGACATCAACCTGAGGAACTTCAAACATATCTTGATAATTACTCTCGCTCTCACAAGCAACAGGTGGTGGGTGAAATCATTGATTATCAAAACGGAGAAGCACTGATCGAGGCTAAAAATAAATTCTCTGTAGGGGATTCTATTGAAGTCATTCTTCCAACAGGGTGTTTTGAGGATTCAGTCAAATCCATGAGAACCGAGTACAATGAGTCTATTGAGGTAGCCAAGGGAAGTGGTTATCGCGTCTGGATTCCACTTAAGGAGATCAAGCCTGATTTAGGATTCATTGCAAGAAACTTTGATGAAAAGATCAAGGTAAAAACCAAAAACATTACCAAAGACCCCAATCAAAAAATTAGACGTCCTTCTTGGTAGTCTCTCATCATCTCCTCATCATTAAACTTTATAATTGGTCTCGATAATAGTCTGATTGAAGTGAAAAAGTTTCTCAAAAAATACACACCGAATCCTGAAGAGCTTAAACAAAACAAGAGTTTAGGCTGGTTAAGTGAGCATCTACATAACCCAAGTCTTTGGAATTTTAATCGTCGATCTATATCTAAAGCATTTGCAATCGGACTTTTCTGTGCCTTTATTCCGGTGCCTTTTCAGATGGCTATTGCTGCCCCCTTGGCAATTTGGCTTTATGCCAACCTTCCTGTATCTGTTGCCTTGGTATGGATTACCAATCCTCTGACCATGCCGCCTATCTTTTATGCCTGCTATAAACTGGGTGCTATTATCTTAGGGGTTAGTATTGAAGAGGATTTTCATATGACCTATGAATATATTTCATCGGTCTTAGGCCAAATATGGGAACCTTTTTTGCTGGGTTGTTTGATAGTTGGAACCGTTAGTGCATTTACCGGTTACTGGCTCATTCAAACAATTTATAGGATAAAAGCCTACAAGAGATCCAATCGTTAAACTTTTTTCAACTTAATTTGATCTCTGATTTGTCTTTCAAGCTCATCAACCAATGACTCGTTACTGATTTTTTTCTCTTTCATACCGTTAATATATAAAAGATTCGGATCTCCGCCTGTCAGTCCAACAGAGACCTCTTTTGCCTCTCCAGGACCATTAACAACACAACCAATGATTGCTGCATCAATAGATTCATTGATGTCTTCTAATCTAGACTCAAGTTCATTTACTACCGAAATCACATCAAATTTTTGTCTTGAACAAGATGGACAAGCAATTAAATTAACCCCTTTCTTTCTTAGGTGTAGGGATTTTAAGATATCAAAACCCACCTTGACTTCATCCACCGGATCAGAAGCTAGGGATACCCTAATGGTGTCTCCAATCCCTTCAGATAGCAGCATACCAAGTCCAATTGAACTTTTAACTGTTCCAGAGCGATAAGAGCCAGCTTCAGTAATACCCAAATGCAGTGGATTATCGATTTGAGAGGCAAGTTGGCGATAGGCAAATACTGTCATGAAGATTTCTGAGGCCTTTAGAGATAGCTTAAAATTTTGAAAATTAAGTCTATCCAGGATATCAATATGGCGAAATGCTGATTCCACCATCGCCTCTGGATTAGGCTCACCGTATTTCTTTTGCAAATCTTTTTCCAATGAGCCAGCATTTACACCAATTCTGATTGGTATGCCATGATCATTTGCGCTAGCAACTACCTCTCTCACCCTGTCCTCTTTTCCAATATTTCCAGGATTGATTCTCAGGCAATCAGCACCATACTCTGCAACTTTTAGTGCAATCTTATAATCAAAATGAATGTCGGTGATGATTGGGATATCGACTCTTGATTTTATTTCTCTGAACGCTTCAGCTGCATCCATGGTGGGAATCGAGACTCTAACTAAGTCAGCGCCTGCATCTGAAATTCTTTGAATTTGACCGATAGTAGCCTCTACATCACAGGTATCTGTATTGGTCATACTCTGGACAGAAATAGGAGCATCACCTCCTATCGCTACATTCCCTACATGTATTTTTCTAGATTCTCTTCTTGTGATTGTATAAATTGGCTTCATACTAGTTCTTAATTAGGATAATTTCATCTAGGTTTTCTCTCAGAGAACTATCGCTTTTCTCTTGAGTATTAGCGTTATTATTTTGTTTAATGGGCTTTATCTCATCACTATTTAACTCAATGACCACTTTAGGTTCAGAAATCACAATCACATGACTTTCTTCAGTCTGTGTATTTTTATTTAGCACTAAAAACCAGTACCCTGCTGCTGATCCAACAATAAGAATTAAGACTGCCAGTATCGGAAAGATTTTAATTTTCCTTCTTCTTTTTGGGTAATGTTCTATGCCATCAAGCATCTCTTAAGCTCCTTTTGGATTTATCTTTGACCTTTCCCACTAGTTGACCACAAGCCGCATCAACATCATCACCCCTGGTTCTTCTAGTCATTGTTCTGATCCCACTGCTATATAAGATATCCTGAAACTTCTCTATTGTAGATCTATTAGAGGTTTTATATTGGGTATTCGGGAAAGGATTAAAAGGAATTAAATTAACTTTAGCGGAAATATTCTTCAAAAGTTTGGCCAGTGCCTTGGCCTGAGTCTCAGAGTCATTTACCCCATCAAGCATCACATATTCAAAAAGCACATGTCTTTCTTGAGAGCCAGAATTAATGAAATGATGACAAGCCTCCATTAGTTCATTAATGGGATATTTTTGGTTAATTGGAACCAATTCATCTCTCAAATCATTATCAGATGCATGCAAAGATATTGCCAAACTCACATTAGTTGAGTCGCACATTCTATAAATTGCTGGAACAACCCCTGAAGTTGAAATCGTCACCTTCCTCCTGGAAAGTCCATATGCCATATCATCTAGCAATAAATCGCACGACTCATAGACTGATTTTTCATTCAAAAGCGGTTCGCCCATTCCCATAAAGACGACATTAGTGATTCTTTGGTTGGTACTGTTAAGATGAAGTTTCGCAATCATTAACTGGGACATAATCTCAGCCGATGAGAGGTTACGATTAAACCCTTGTTTGCCCGTTGAACAAAAAGAGCAATCCAATGCACAGCCCACCTGGGATGAAATGCACAATGTTCCTCTTTGGTTCTCAGGTATATAAACCATCTCAATATGACTATCCTCATCTAAACTCAAAACCCATTTGATGACACCATCAGAAGCCATTGACTGTGTTTTAATTAAAGGAAGATCAAATGATGCAATAGAATCTAACTTATCTCTTAAGTTAGCACTTAAATTAGACATCTCATTGAAATCTATCACATCTTTGTGATAGACCCATTGCATCAATTGTTTAGAACGATAGGACTTCTCACCCAACTCAAAAAAGAAATGATTAAGATTGGATTGATTAAGCCCTAATAAATTCGTTTTGTTCAAAGAATTTTTGAATATTAAACCCAGTTCTGACTAGCGAGTTCTTGGACAAACACCACCATCGCCAAAGAAATAGTTAATCTCTATCTCGGCATTTTCTAGAGAATCTGAGCCATGCACTGCATTTTCATCGATAGAAGTTGCAAAGTCCGCACGAATGGTTCCAGGAGCGGCCTCTTGGGGATTCGTTGCTCCCATGACCTCACGGTGTCTCACTACCGCATCTTCACCTTCAAGCACTTGAACCATGACTGGGCCAGATGTCATGAAATCAATTAAATCATTGTAGAAAGGTCTTTCTTTATGAACCGCATAAAAGCCGCCTGCTTGCTCTCTATCAAGATGAATCATCTTAGCAGCAACAATTTTAAAACCCGCTTCTTCGAATCTTGCATAAATCTGACCGATGACATTTTTTGCTACTGCATCAGGCTTGATAATTGATAAAGTTCTTTCCATCATAAACTCCAGAATTAAAAATTTTGCTATTTTACAGCAAGAGTGTCATTAAATTATCTTGTACATAAAACGCGCATAAAAAAAGCACCCATAAGGGTGCTTTTAATAATTAATTAGTGATTAATTAACCGTTAACCGCGTCTTTAAGAGCTTTACCAGCTTTAAAAGCAGCAACTTTAGATGCAGCGATATTAATTGTAGCACCTGTTTGAGGATTTCTACCTGTGCGAGCTGCACGCTCACGAACTACAAAACTACCGAAACCAGTAAGTTGGACACCATCACCGCTTGACATTGCAGATGTAATTGCGTCAGTCATTGCATTTAATGCACGGCCTGCATCAGCTTTAGAAAGGTTAGCACCTGATGCGATAGCATCAATTAACTCAGATTTATTCATCCTCTTCTCCTCGTATAAATATTACAAAAAATTATAATTTGTTGACTAAATGTCAAATGGCTAATGAGATGGGTATAAGTGTTAAGCTTTGCCCCCCATGACATTTAGCTCTTCGACCATTATATCCATAAAATAAAAGGCTTTTGTGTAAAAATTTTAAAAAAAGTTCAAATTGCTATCTATTAGAATTCTTTAATGTTCTTTCTTTGCTGATTGACCATTCCCTATCTTTAACATCCTGTCTTTTATCAAAGTTTTTCTTTCCTTTGGCAACGCCAATTTCAAGCTTGATTTTATTGTTTTTCGACCAGAATAATTTTAGAGGGACAACCGTGTTCCCCTTCTGTTCAATCTTTTGTCTAATTTTGTCAATTTCTTTTCTATGCAAAAGCAATTTTCTTGTTCTAACTGGATCTGCATTAACATGAGTGGATGAATGCTTTAATGGCGTGATGTGACTTCCCAAGAGATACATTTCATTGTCTTTTAAAATGACATAGCTCTCCTTAATCTGAACTTTACTGCTTCTAAGACTTTTAACTTCCCAACCCTCTAAACTTACACCAGCCTCATAGGTTTGTTCGATAAAATAGTCATGACGAGCTTTTTTATTCAGAATAATTATATTTGAGTCATCTTTTTTAGTTTTCTTTGAACTCATATTTTTAATAAATGCATCATATTTCTAAAAGCGCCATCGTAAGATACAGCCCAAAACAAATGTATGACTTGGTGAATCAAATTGATGATTATCCTAAATTCCTACACTGGTGCTCCTCTGCAAGTATTTTAAATCAAACCCCAACAGAAATTACTGCCTCTATCCAGATAAATAAAGGTCCCTTCAATCAAACCTTTTCAACTATCAATTCTCTGAAAGAGAATGAAAATATTCACATGGAACTTAAAGACGGTCCTTTCTCTTCTTTATCCGGAGACTGGTTTTTTGAACCCCTAGGTGAAGATGCTGCCAAGGTGATATTGGATTTGAAATTTGGATTCTCATCTAAGATCATGGAATTAACAATTGCACCTGTTTTCACTGTCATTGCTAATTCTCAATTAGATGCTTTTGTGAAAAGAGCCTCTGAGGTGTATGGCTAAACTTTACAAGTTAAATAAGCCCTATGGAGTAGTTTGTCAATTTAGTGGTGAGGGTAACACTCTGGCAAGTTTAATTAATATTAAAGATATTTATCCAGTGGGAAGACTCGATAAAAACTCTGAGGGGTTATTGCTTCTTACCGATGATGGAAAACTTCAACATAAGCTTTCGAATCCAAAATTCAATAAAGAAAAAAAATACGTTGTTCAAGTAGAGGGGGATATTGAAGAGAATTCGATTCGACTTTTATCTCAAGGTGTTGAATTGAAGGACGGTATAACAAAACCCGCTAGGGTTTGTCGAATTGATGAACCAAATTGGCTGTGGGAGAGAAATCCACCCATTAGAGTGAGAAAACTCATTCCAACCTCATGGTTAGAAATAATCATCTCTGAGGGAAGAAATCACCAGATAAGAAGAATGACTGCTCATGTGGGATATCCAACGCTAAGATTGATTCGCACCTCTATTGATAATTATCATCTAAATCAACTAAAACCTGGTCAATATGAGCGAGTATAAGAAGGTTCTTTCAGCGCTTTTAGAATCTGATCTAGATAGAAAAATACAAGCAGTCTATGAAATTTTTAATCATTCAACTGAGCATAATCTGGACTTAACTAAAGTTGAAACCATCAGAATAAAAGATCCTGGAAGGCCATTAAAGCCAGAATTGGTTAGATTTCAAGGAGTGCCAAAACGCGACAGTTCTGATTTGGGAATGATAAAAACGATTCATGCGATATGTCACATTGAATTCAATGCTATAAATTTAGCACTCGATGCCGCCTACCGCTTTCAGCAAATGCCTAAAGATTTTTTCTTAGACTGGATTAAGGTGGCAAAAGAAGAAGCGACACATTTTGAGTTAATAAGAAACTATCTCAATGAGCTGGGTTATGAATATGGTGATTTCAATGCACATGGAGGACTTTGGAGAATGACGCATGAGACGGATTATGATGTCTTAGCTAGAATGGCGCTGGTGCCGAGGGTACTAGAAGCAAGAGGTCTGGATGTCACACCGGGTATCCAAAAAAAATTCCAGAACTCTAAATATCAAAAAATGTCAGATATATTAGATACCATCTACCGCGATGAAATTGGTCATGTCAAGATTGGCAATCGATGGTTTTCATATCTATGCAAGCAGCGTGACATCGATCCATTAATGACTTTTAAATCGTTAGTTCAAAAACACATAGGTCATGAGCTGAGAGGTCCTTTTAATATCGAAGCTCGAAAACTATCTGAGTTTTCAGAGAAGGAACTTAACTTCCTGGAGTCTAATTTTTAGATTGTTTTGGGCCTGAGTTGTATTCAGACTCAAAATATGTAAAATGATTTGTGTTCTAAGTATTAATTATTGCATTATTGTCTCCGCAATATGTGTTATTTATAGCCTTTTGGTTATTTATTCGTTCACTTGCTTTAATTTTTATTTAGAACACTATTAAATTAACTACATTACTCTTTGGGGAGTTGTATAAAGACTTGTTTACAAGTTAGGGTTTTATTACTACTGGAGTTATAAATGAATAAATTAAGTATCTTATTTGCATCATTGTTTGCATTTTCAATGAGTGTAAATGCTCATATGGCTGGTGAAAATACACCTAAACTACCTACCGTGAATGGTGGTACTGAAGCTCAAAAAGAGGCAGTTCGCCAGGGTGCTAAAGAGTTTTGTGAAGAAAAAGAAGATGATGAAAGAGAAGAGTGTGTCATGGACTTCTATGCGAATCATAATCTAGAAGAAGAGCCTAGCTGTGACTAATTACTCAAACAATTAAAATAAGCCGCTTATAGCGGCTTTTTTTATATCTGTCTATTATTGATACAAATTAGAAAGCCAAGAATCAACTCTATCGACAAGCTCTGTAGACATTGACTCCTCTTTGTAATAGTGATCTGCCTTCCCAACGACTAGTTGTATACTTTTGTCGGGTTTTTTCTGAGAAAGTTGCTTCTTTCTCTCTTCTGACATTCTTTTAACTCCTGGAAAGTCATTTTCTCCGAAGATATCTAATACTGGGGCCACCATTTTTTCGATAGGAAATGGCTTAATCAGCTTTTGTTTATAGTCAGTCGCGCCCATACCAATTCCCACATAGCTATTGAACTTAGAGTCGCCATACTTGTCAATGTAACTCATTGACATATGTGCTCCACAGCCATGCCCGATAAGATGGATATTATTCACCCCCTTTTCTTTTAAAAAGTCTACGGCAGCATCAATGCGCTCATGCGCATACGGAAAAATAGGAACATAATCATAATACTTAGCCTCTTTATCTAACACTGGCATTTGAACGGATAGCGTATGCCACCCCTTATTAGCCAATCCAACTCTAAGCGGTTTGACGACAGTCGCCCAATTTGCATGATAACCTCTTGAGTGAAGCAAAATAACCGCACCCTTAGGTTTTTCCGCTTCAGATTCCATAAAGATGGTGAAAACTTTTCTACCGTCTTTGAGTGGCAAATATTCGACATCCCCATCCATGACAGCTTCTTCGATCTCCTTTATCATACGATCTTCTCGCTTAAAATCAGGCTGCTTATCGATAAATTCATTGAAGTATTGTCTGAGTTGATTTGGATCAAACTCACCAAACATTGGAAGTTTTGGCATATTATCAAACCATAGCGCAGAAGCACTTAAAGAGACAAAAGCTCCCAAAAATATAATCAGTCTTGTAAATTTCATTTAAATTCCCCCAACTTAATCAATGCATCCTCGGCTAAAGGGTGTTTATTTTTATAAGCCTCTTTTAACCAATATATGGCTTTCTCCTGATCACCTAATTCCAGAAGCAGTGAAGCCAAGTTATATTGGGCATATTCATCTTTGCCCTGTGAAGATATTGTCCACCATTTTCTAGCCTTGTCTATATTTTTTTTTACTCCCCTGCCTTGGTAAAAAAGCATCCCTAATTCTGTTTGTGCATGATTCAAGCCTTGGAAAGCAGCCATGGATAGGTACTCATAAGCTCTAGTGTCATCCTTTTCAACACCCAGACCATGAAGATAGCTTAGTCCGATGTTATTTTGTGCAGGAGCGTAACCTAGGTCAGCTGATTTCATCATCAGATCAAATGCTTTTTTATTTTGACCCTTCTGAGAGTATTCAAACCCCTCTTTATAGAAATCTAGTGCCTCAGAGCTTGAGGCAAATGTGAAGTTATTAAGAAAAAAAAGGGACGCAATAAGCATCCCTTTAATTAGATTTTTCAACTGAGTTACTTCGTAGTTAAACCAAGAAGTTGCCAGTCGTTCATACCACCACGGTAGTACTTAATCTTGTCTTGTGGATAACCCATAGTCAATAAGGCTCTGATTGAAGCAGGAGACTGACCACACCATGAACCATTACAGAACAAGTATAGAGTCTTCGCTTTATCGTAATTCAAAACACCATCCATGTCTTGAACACCGAAGTCTTTAACTAGGATATCAACTACAGCCATAGGATCCTTAGCAAGTGCCTTAGAGTTAAGTTTAGTAAAAGGGACATTCACAGAACCTGGGATAGTGCCTTTCTTAACCCAACCTGGGGTACGAGCATCGACCAACATGATATTTGAATCACCGTCTGCCTTATCTCTAGCAGCGTGAATCATATCTAGCTCAGTAATTGTCTGAACTCTAGCTGGAGTAAATGGAGCAGTTGGTTGGATACAAAACGGAGGGCAAGGACGTGAAGTCTTTGCGAAATCTGGGTTAACAGTATTGTTTGTATTTTGATTACGAGAAATACCCGCAACAGTTCCAACACCCTTGACAATTGCCACTTTACCTACTGGTGAACAACCATTGTTCCAGTTGTTATCAGCGCCACAAAATGCATTTGCACCGAAAGTAAAAGCTGAAGCAGCAAAACCGATAAGTAATTGTTTTTTCATTGTTTTTCTCCTCTAAATTGAGTATGTGCCCACAAGTGGGCACATGTTAATGAATAATTACTTAGCTGTTAAACCAAGAGATTTCCAAGCATTCATACCACCACGGTAGTACTTGATCTTATCTTGTGGGTAACCCATAGAAAGAAGAGCTCTAATTGATGCTGGAGACTGTCCACACCATGAACCATTACAGAACAAGTATAGAGTCTTAGCATTGTCATAATTTAGAACACCGTCCATATCTTTAACACCGAAATCCTTAGTCATGATATCTACAACCGCCATAGGATCCTTAGCAAGTGCCTTAGAGTTTACTTTTGTGAATGGAACGTTAACAGAACCTGGGATAGTACCTTTTTTAACCCAACCTGGGGTACGAGCATCAACTAAAACGATATTTGAATCGCCATTTGCTCTGTCTCTAGCAGCGTGAATCATATCTAGCTCAGTCACTGTATCAACAGCAGCTGGTAAGAACGGTTCAGTTGGCTGGATGCAGAATGGAGGGCAAGGACGTGAAGTCTTTGCGAAATCTGGATCGATTGTTGCACCGTTATCTTGGTTACGAGAAATGCCCGCAACTTCCATAACACCTTTAACAATACCTACTGGCTTAGCGCCTTTCTTGTTATGACCTTCAGCAATCGCGCCAGTAGATGCTAATGCAACCGCAACTGCAGCTGAAGTGAAAATTGTACGAAGTTTCATATATATCTCCTCTTTTTTTTACTTAAGTAATTAACCCCATCTTCTCCTCGGGATTTCTTTATCTTATGTTAATCGCAGCTTGGTTCTTCTTCCAGATTGTGATTAGCATAAAAATCCATTACACACTCTTCTCTTTTTTCGTCCTCTTTGTCAGAACAAAACTCTTTTGCTCCTTTGCGAACTGCCTCTTTTTGTGCGTCAGTTCCACCATTAACGGTCGGTAGTTTAGCTACCTTTTCACCTGCCATATGCGCATTAACACCAAGCGATAGCACGCACGCAGCAGCAAACATTACTGCCAGTTTATTCATTCTTGTCTCCTAATATGAATGAGTGTAAAGACATCTTTATACCACGTCATATAAGGATTTCAAGATTTTTTTAAACTATTTGAATATCGTTATATTCTTATATTTATAGTACCAACAATGAAATTTATTTTGAAATTTCATCCATTGCAAGATTGGCCAACTCATCTGCCATTTCATTTCCGAAATCGCCGCTATGGCCTTTAACCCAGTGCCATTGGATATCAAATTGTTCACAAAGCTGATCAAGCTGCTGCCAGAGCTCTTGATTCTTGACTGGTTTTTTATTGGCAGTCTTCCATCCCCTTTGTTTCCAGTTAGCAATCCACTCATTGATACCCGTCATCACATACTTAGAATCCGTGTGAAGATCAATGGGTAGTGATTTATCTTTTATACTCTCTAAGGCCTTGATGACTGCAGTGAGTTCCATTTGATTATTCGTGGTCGAGGGTTGAGAGCCTTTTAGTTTTTTTTCATGCTCTCCAAACTTCAAATAAACACCCCAACCGCCTATTCCAGGATTTCCTCTGCAACCTCCATCTGTGTATATTTGTATTCGTTTAATCGACATTACGTTGTAACCAAAATTCTAATAAAGCCAAATGCCAAAGTCTTGAGCCATTCAAAGCAGTCATGTAATCTCTGGGATTATCAATTAATTTTTTAACATATTTTCTGTCAAATATGCCTCGATTAACACAGGCCGTTGAATTCAGGATATCAGACATAAAGGTTAAAAATTCTCCTTGGACATACTTCAAGGCTGGCATTGGAAAATAGCCTTTTTTTCTATCGATAATGCTATCAGGGATTCTCCCTCTCGCCAGATATTTTAAAGGACCCTTGCCCTCCTCTTTTAACTTAAGATGCTCTGGAATTGATAGTGCATGTTCCACCAATTGATAATCCATGAATGGCACCCTTGCCTCCAGACCCCATGCCATAGTCATGTTGTCAACCCTTTTGACAGGATCATCAACAATCAAGCTAGTAATATCCATCCTCAGTACCTTATCCAAAAAGGTTTCAGCACCGGCTCTCGAAAACTCTTCATTAACCCAATCTTTTGTGTAATTCCTAACCTGAAATTTTGAAGTCACCGTCTCTAGGAATTCATTGTAGGGACGGTCAATGTAGTGCTTAGCAAATCTATCATATTCACTTCCGGTTATTTCTGATTGCATTCTTGGGTACCAAAAATATCCAGCAAATGCCTCATCCGCTCCTTGGCCAGATAGCACCACCTTGACATCTTTTGAGACCTGCTCTGAGAGAAGATAAAATGCAACTGCATCCTGGCCAACCATTGGCTCTGCCATGTTATCTACTGCTTCTTCTAGTCTAGGTAAGACAGAATTATTCGGGACAATATATTTAGAATGTGTTGTCTTGTATTGACTAACCACCTGATCAGAGTATTCAAATTCAGATCCTGCCTCATCATCAATATCTTCAAATCCTATGGAAAAAGTTCTCACATTTGCATGACCACTTTCTGCAAGAAGCGCAACTAACAACGAAGAGTCAAGTCCACCTGATAACAATACCCCAATAGGAACATCAGACGCACCCATTCGTTTCTTAACAGCCTCTTTAAGTAAATACTCTGTTTTGTCCAGATAATCTTGATCGCTGTAGTCATTAATTCTGGAGGCATTGGGATACCAATATTGTCGCGACTTAGACTGACCCTCTTGATTGATGATGAGTGTGCTACCAGGGGGCATTTTCGTAATGCCTTTGATTATCGTATTGGGAGCAGGAATAACCGCATGAAGTGATAACTGATATTGAAGTCCTATCTCACTGATTGATTTTTCAATGCCAGTTGATAAAAGAGATTGAGTATTCGATCCAAAACTTATTGAGTGGTTATCCTGATGAATGTACAGGGGCTTTATTCCCATTCGGTCACGTGCCAGAAAAAGCTGACTCTTGCTGGAGTCCCAAATGGCAAATGCAAACATGCCATCAAATTTCTTGACACAATCTTGACCCCAAAGATGATAGGATTTAAGAATGACCTCAGAGTCAGATTCTGAGAAAAAACGATACCCTTTCTTAATTAACTCAGATCTGAGTACTTGGTAGTTGTATATAGTTCCATTAAATACCAGGGTCAAAGCCAGTTCCCGATCAATCATCGGCTGAGAGCCATTCTTTGACAGGTCAATAATGCTTAATCTTTGATGTCCAAAACCTATCGGCCCATTAATCCAAGAACCGCTATCATCGGGTCCTCTTCTTTCAATCTTAGACATCATGGATTTGATGGTCTGAGAATTCACTGTTTGGTGGTCAAATCTTAGCTGTCCACAAATTCCGCACATTCGATGCCTTAATAGTAAAATGGCTATTTTACAATTTATTCATTCGTTTCTAAGATGGGTCTTACACTTTACGACAAATTGATGGAGTCTCACACCGTTTTGGTGGATGATGGAACTTCTCTTATTTACATCGATCGTCAATTGATTCATGAGGTAACTTCTCCTCAAGCATTTGAAGGTTTAAAAATGGCCAACAGAGAACCATGGAGATTATCTGCATCCCTAGCCGTTCCAGATCACAATGTCCCAACGACTGATCGCTCAGGTGGAGTCGATAGTATTGTCGATCCAATATCAAAAATTCAGGTGGAAACTCTTGATAAAAACTGTGATGAATTTGGCATCAATGAAATCAAAATGAATGATATCCGTCAGGGTGTAGTTCACGTGGTGGGTCCAGAACAAGGCGCAACACTTCCAGGTATGACCGTTGTTTGTGGTGATTCACACACCTCAACTCATGGCGCATTAGGGACTCTGTCATTTGGCATTGGAACCTCAGAGGTTGAACATGTTTTAGCAACGGGATGCTTGTGGCAAAAAAAATCAAAGAATCTAAAGATCGAAATCAATGGTGAGCTTAATCCTTTTGTGACTGCCAAGGATATTGTTCTATATGTCATTGGTCAAATTGGTACTGCGGGTGGGACTGGATTTGCAATTGAGTTTGCAGGATCTACGATTGAAAACCTTTCGATAGAGGGCAGGATGACTATTTGCAATATGGCAATTGAAGCAGGTGCAAGAGTTGGAATCGTTGCTGTCGATGATAAGACCATTGATTATGTCAAAAGCAAACCCATGGCGCCCAAAGGTGATGACTTAATGAAAGCCATCGATTACTGGAAAACACTGCACTCAGATGATGACGCTAAATTTGATAAAGTAGTCTCCATTGCTGCCAGTGACATAAAACCTCAAGTGACTTGGGGGACTTCTCCAGAAATGGTGGTATCCATAGATGGAAATATTCCAGACCCAAAAACAGTCTCAGACAAAGTCAAAGCGACAAGTTATTCAAATGCTTTGAAATACATCAATCTTGAGGCCAATACACCCATAAATTCAGTCAAGGTAGATAAGATTTTCATTGGTTCTTGCACTAATTCAAGAATTGAAGACATGCGAGCTGCAGCTTCTGTTCTAAAAGGAAAGAAAATTGCGCCCAACATTAAACTTGCTCTTGCCGTTCCTGGATCTGGATTAGTTAAACAACAAGCTGAGTCTGAAGGTTTAGATAAAGTTTTTACGGATGCAGGATTTGAGTGGAGAGAGCCTGGATGCTCAATGTGTTTGGCAATGAATGCCGACAAGCTTGAGCCTGGTGAAAGATGCGCTTCCACTTCCAATAGAAACTTTGAAGGCAGACAAGGTCAGGGCTCATTTACACATCTAGTAAGCCCTTCTGTTGCTGCTGCTACTGCGATTGCAGGTCACTTCTCAAACCCATAAATTATGAAAAAATTCGAAAAAATTACCTCAATTGCTGCCCCACTTGATCGTGCCAATGTGGATACAGATGCAATCATCCCGAAGCAATTTTTAAAATCGATTCATCGATCTGGATTTGGTCCCAATCTATTTGATGAGTGGCGTTATCTTGATCATGGTGAGCCTGGCATGGATAACTCAAAAAGACCTTTAAATATGGACTTTGTTCTTAACCAAGAACAATACCAATCTGCCAAGATTTTATTAGCTCGAGAAAATTTTGGTTGTGGCTCATCCAGAGAACATGCGCCCTGGGCTCTTTTGGATCATGGTTTTGAAATCATTATCGCTCCCAGTTTTGCAGATATTTTTTATAACAACTGTTTTAAAAATGGAATCTTGCCAATTGCCTTAAGTGACAGTGAAGTTGATGCGCTGTTTAATTATTCAGGTGAGATTACGGTTGATCTTGAGAATCAATCGGTCTCAACTTCTGAAGGGTCTTATCAATTTGATGTGGATTCAGAAAGAAAGAGAAGATTATTAAACGGACTTGATGACATTGGTCTTACACTTCAACATGCGGATAAAATTAAAGCGTTTGAGAGAGATCACTTTAACGCCCATCCTTGGCTATGATTGGCACCTTAACAGGAAAAATTACCCAACTAAATCCTCCAGAGTTAATTCTTGAAGTCAATGGCATTGGTTACGAAATAAACTGCCCTTTACCTACCTTTTACAAAATTTCTGAATCTGAAACCATTACACTGCATACCCATTTTCAGGTGAAAGAGGATTTGCAAGCGCTCTATGGTTTCTTGACAGAAAGTGAGAAGAAACTTTTCAGAGAACTGATCAAGGTCAATGGCATTGGTCCAAAGGTTGCTTTGGCGATTCTTTCACACCTGGAGCCTGGTAACTTGATAGATTGCATCTCAAGAGAGGATGTTGACCTAATCTCTAAAACCCCTGGTATTGGCAAGAAGACGGCTCAAAAACTGATTGTTGAACTAAAAGATCGTGTTGCAGGCACTCAAGTCACTGGAATTGATTCAAAACCATCTCATAATGATAATGCCCTCAAAGCTAGGCAGGCACTTGAGTCTTTAGGCTTTAAATCTAAAGAGATTGAAAAAATGTTGGGTGGTATTGACACCAACCTCAGCACTGAAGAAATTATCAAGGCCGCCCTTAAAAACAATTAACTTAGTTTTATCCCGTGAATAAATCTATCATCTGTTGATAGAATTTACTCATGAAAAAAATACTTTCAGCATTAATTCCTTTTTTTTTACTTCATGCAAATATTTCAAATGCTCACCCTGAGATTGAACTGAAAAATGCATTCTTAGCTAAAGGTGTTAATCATCAACCTAGAACCAAATACTTCAATGATGATAAATCGCCCAAGTACACCAATCATCTAATTC
>VMDI01000041.1 GCA_008080915.1 Gammaproteobacteria bacterium
TGAAAATCATATTTGAGATGACTTTATTAGAATGAAGAGTTAATTGGGCATTAGGACCATCATTTTTGCCCTTAAATGTGTAAACTCTTCCATCATAATCAGTAAGATTTAACGAGCCATACTTGATAGATTTAAGCGTTTCAATGAATGTTCGATTGATTTTATTTTTAAACATATTCTGACCTCAAGAGATTACTTATTTTATGAAAATTTGGAAAAGATTGTTTGCAAATAACTATCAAAAACTATGAAAATTGCGGTTATTGGCACGGGTATTTCCGGAATGAGTGCTGCGTACTTTCTAAGTCAGAAACATGAGGTTAGTGTCTTTGAAAAAGAAGGCTATGTTGGGGGCCACTCCAGAACATTAACTTTTCAAGAAGATTCCAAAGAGATCAGTGTTGATACTGGTTTTATCGTTTTTAATCACAAGAATTATCCAAATCTTTTAGCACTTTTTAGGCATCTTGAGGTTCCCACTATCAAAAGTAATATGTCTTTTGGGGTTAGTATCAATAATGCATGGCTTGAATATGGAACCATGAAACTGAGCAACTTGTTTTCTCAAAAAAGAAATTTTTTCCGACCTTCATACCTCAAGATGCTTCAAGATGTATTGAAGTTCAATAAAAAAGCATTGCTCTACATTGACAATCAGACTGATAAGACCATCGGAGATATGATTGAGGATTTAAAACTTGGGGAGTGGTTTAAAAATTATTATCTTCTTCCAATGAGTGGAGCTATCTGGTCGACACCCGTTGAAGATATGCTTAATTTTCCAGCAGAGACTTTGGTAAGGTTTTTTCATAATCATGGATTATTAACTGTAGATGAACAGCCACAGTGGTACACGGTTAAAGGCGGAAGTAAAGAATACGTGACTAGACTCACCAGGAATATTAAAAAAAATATTCAAACCAATCTCGCAGTAAGCTCTGTCACTAGAGATAAAAATTCTGCAACTATTACTGACTCAAATGGAGACAAACATCAATTTGATGCAGTTATCTTTGCATGCCACAGTGACCAGGCTTTAGCTTTAATTGCTAAACCTTCAAAAGAAGAAAAGTCAGTTTTGGGTCGAATTCAATACAAGCCAAATTCTGTTATTCTTCATCAAGATTCATCTTTCATGCCCAAGAGAAAAAGCGCTTGGTCAAGTTGGGTATATCTATCAAACAGTAATAAAGACAAAACAAACAAGATGTCTTTGACTTATTGGATGAATAGTCTGCAGTCCCTTCAATCTAAAAAACCTGTATTAGTGACGCTTAATCCGAGCGTTAAACCCAAAGAGGAATTGATTATCAATGAACATATATTTGATCATCCTCAGTTCAATCAAGATGCTATTTCTGCACAAAAAGATATTCCTTTAATTCAAGGAGTTGATAAGTTTTGGTTTTGTGGAGCATGGCAAAAATATGGATTCCATGAGGATGGACTATCTAGTGCTATTAATGTCGTTAAAGATTTTGGAGTTAAATTGCCGTGGGAATAAATACACCCAAGTTAATTAACTGTGAGGTGATGCATCAGAGGTTGAGCCCCAGAAAGAATGCTTTTAAATATGATGTCTATTACTTAGGAATCCCCCTGTCTCAAATTGAAAGTAATGCTGTTAGCGAGATACTAAATCTTAATAGGTTTGGTCTGCACAGTTTCTATGAAAAAGATCATGGTTATAGAGATGGCACATCACTTAAAGCTTGGCTTTATGATATGTTTGATGCTTATAAATTTGAAAAACCGAAAGAAGTTTTTTTAATTTCTATGCCAAGAATTCTCGGGTATGTATTTAATCCAGTTAGCTTTTGGTTTTGTTGGAATAGTAAGGATGAGCTCTATGCTGTAGTGAGTGAAGTTAATAATACTTTTGGTGAAACACATAGTTATCTGACCCATTTAGATGATAAAGATACAAACGGGGACTATGTGGCTAAAAAGGTGTTCCATGTATCGCCTTTCCTAGAAAGAGAGGGATACTATGATTTTCAATTTTCACTCAGTGATGATTCAATCAAAATACATATCAATCTTTTTGATAGCAATAAGGAGAAAATTCTTTTAACTTCATTATCTGGAAAGTTTGATGACTTAAACTCAATGTCATTAAAAAGGGCTTTTTTTAGGGTTCCTTTTGCGACAATGAAGTCAATTTTTTTGATTCATTTTCAAGCAGTTAAATTGCTATTGAAAAAGATTAAATTTATCTCAAAGCCCAAACAGCTAGATGATCGTTTTACAAAGAATGAAAAAGCTTAGTTGTTCTAATACCTTTCAATTCTTAATGGGTAATCTCTAACATCTAAATCTCATAAGGAATATACTTAAGCTGTGCTTCAAGAAATCAAACAATTTAGAAAAGACTTTTATAACGCACTTTACCACTGTCAGCAGACAGAAGGTGACGCGCCTGAATTTTTTACCTTGGAAAATGATGAGTTCTCAATTCAGAAGGCGAAAAGTGATGATGAGGAGAGAGTCTACAGAGGTCATTTTAAAACCAGAGAACAGTATTTCTTAATCAAGTCAACATTTGACCCAAACCGAGAAATCGAGACATTAAGTTATTTTAAGACTGATGAAACTTATTCTAATCCAATTTTTTTGGGACAAGAGAGGTTGCAAGCAGGTCCTTGGCTTAAAGATGACGATATGGAAAATATTGGAGTCAATATCGTTGATGGAAAGTTAAATATCGATTACTAAATAAACGTAGCAGATGAAAAGTCATTTTGTATTTTTCACCATATTTATAACCATCTCATTCAGTCGTTTTTCTAATGCACAAATGATTCAATTAGAATCATTTCAGATTGATGAAAAAGAAGTCAGCATAGGTGATTTCAGTCAATATATCAAATCTACCGGTTTTAAAACTAAAGCAGAAAGAGAGGGTGGGGGTTTGGTGTATGAATTTGGCTGGGAAAGAAAACCTGGATGGAATTGGCTAACCCCTTATGGACTCCCCGCCCAAGATGATGAGCCCGCGGTTCACATTACTTTTGATGAAGCTCAGGCATACTGCATCTGGAAAGGTAAAAGACTTCCAACTGAGAAAGAATGGATATCTGCGGCCTACACTGAGCAAAGGTTAAACCCTTCAGATGGATTTGAGAAGGGCAAGACTTATTCCTTTCCAACTGGTAACTCTCCAAGAGGTGCGAATTGCTTAGGGCAATGTGGTGATACCCCTGCCATTGATTATTCTCATCTACTTGATCGTGGAGTAGGGCATTCAAGAGTTGGCTCAACTAAAAGAGGGGTTAATGGTCTTTATGATATGGGGGCAAATGTCTGGGAGTGGGTAGATATCAAAGATGCTTCTGAAAAAGGAACTAGAGGCGGTTCATGGTGGTATGGCTCATCACAAATGATGTCAGATTATGATGCAACAAAACCCAGAGACATGGCAGTTGTATATATTGGTTTTCGCTGTTTAAAGCCTAATTAAAGATCATTGCAAAGAATTTATCAAACTCTCTCTTATTGGTTTCTCTGTTAGAAATAAATCGAACGTGGTTATCTGAGTTTGGGGTCAGTTCAATTCCCCATAATCCTCCGATCTCATTAGGGAGATTGGAATACCTTATGTCTAGAATTTGATTACGATTATTAGGATTGATTGCAATAAATCCTTGGCTAAACCATTTAAATCGCTCAATATCATTTTTTTGCAAGGCAGTTAATTTATCCCGTAATTCGTAATTATCTAGATTGAATATATCAATACTATCGCCATTAAAATGTTGTTTTTTAGGACCTAAATTGACTGCATCCACAAAAAAACGATCTTTGGTTTTATAGATGATTTTCCATAGAATTAAATTACCAAAACTGGGTTTAACGCTAACCTCGATCGCATTGTGACCTCTTTGTTGGATAAGTTCATTTGCAAATTCAATCGCTCTTTGATGCTGAAACCATCCTAATGACAAATAGAAAATAGCCCAGATTAAAGATACTCTTGCGAGAAAGGGGCTTTTCTTTATTGCAGCAAGAGTAATTAAAACAACAATTGGGAGGGTAAACAATGGGTCAATGATTGAAATATTATTCCAAGAGAAACGATCATTGGTGAATGGCCAAAGTAGTTGAGTGCCATAACTTGTGCAGGTATCTAAAATTCCATGAGTTCCGTATCCAACTGATGCATAAAACCAGACCTGTTTGAAACTCAGAGTGACTCTTCTCTTAAATAGAGAGTAGAAAACTGATGCAAAGATTAAGCCACCAATTGGAATGAATACAAGGGAGTGAGTAAATTGCCTATGAAATTCCAAGAACAGAAGCGGATCTTGATCTGACTTTATCAATACATCTAAATCAGGTGACATTCCAGCAAAAAATCCGATAATTCCAATCGTTAATAGATTTTTTTTGCTCGATAGACTTTGAGATAGGCAGGCACCAATTGCGCCTTGACTTAAAGGGTCCAAATATCCTCCTAGTTTTTTTCAAATTATAGATAGATAATGACTCAAAATTTGGCAGTGTTTATGAGGTTTAAAAATATTTTAATTAGCATATATTCTTAGGATATAACTGGATAAATCAATGGAATATAACATCGAACAAATTGAAGGAATTATCACCTTCAAGAACCAAAATACCACACTTGGATTTGTGAGATTCAATGAAGAGGCTGAAATTGAGTATATATACGTTCAAAATGCCTATCGAAGACAAGGGCTTGGAAAGAAGCTTCTTAATTTGGTGAAAGAAACAACTGGAAAAGAAGTAACACCACAAGACCCAATAAGTCCTTTGGGCCATCAGTTATTTAAATCAATAAGGAATTAATAGGTGCCGGAAGCAGGGACTTACGAGGAAACTTTGAGGAATAAATAGATTTCCCCACCTCCGACATGATCATTTAGACACAGCCTGTTGGTTTAGGTAGGCCTCCATATTTTGTAATCGGTTTCATAGGACCAGTTAACCACATCTTAAACATGTCCTTCTTATCCATACCGATGAACTTAGCAAATACTCTTATAGCAGGCACAGTAGAATTTTCATCGTAGTACTCTCTTGCTTTCATGATTTGTTCAATTTTTTCTGGTGTTAATTCATAGTCATCAGCTTTTGCCATTTCATGCATCACGTCTTCTGACCAATCAGCCATGCTCATTAAATAACCATCACCATCTCTTTCTAGTGCCATACAACCTCCTTAACATTTGAGATCAGTTGGCCTTGAGTCTCAAAATAGCGTTTCGCGCTGATGTAATCAAAGGCGGGCGCCACCATATGAACGATATTAGCGTGGGATCCACTTTTAGTTGTGCCTTTTGGTGAACAATCGTAACAATCCTTGTCATCAACTCTGACCATTGCTTCCCAGTTCTTCATTACATCTCCTATTAAAAAATTAAAAAAGCTAAAACACTCACTACAAAAAATAAACCTAGTTGAATATAGTGTTCTAGATCTCTATCAATTGCAATATGCCCATAACTTTCTTTCATATGTAAATCTCCAATATAGTTAACTTACACTAAATATTTAGTTACTAAGTTATTGTTTTTCAATAGCAAAAGAAATACTTACAATGTGGGTATAAATCTATGACAAATATCATTTTCGTTTAACTATAATTTAGTTAAACATATCAAATATTTCAGGAGAAAAAATGGCAGCAACTTATCAATGTGACAAATGTGGAATGGCAGTTAATGCAACATGTGCAAAATGTGATGAGCCTCTTGTCAATGATACAATTACAGTTGATGGAGAGGTAATCCAAGTTTCCAAGTGTCCAAATTGCGAGGGTATGATCAAATCCCCGCTATGTTGTGGTCAGGACATGACCTGTCAGGCATAAGTTATTTAAATTATTTTTTAAGCCCTTTAATGGGAGTAACTGTTTGTATCTATGTTAATTAGTTCTATTAAGAAAAAATCCACAGGGTTTGTCGCTTATTTCATTGTTGGATTAATCGCGCTTACATTTATCGTTACTGCACTCTATGGTATTGACTTTATGGGCTCTGGACAGACAGTGGCTAAGGTTGGTGATAAAGAGATATCAAAAACAGAATTTTTAAAAAATTTTGTACCTCAACAAAGAAACCTCCAGCAGCAACTTGGAGCAGAATACAGTACTGATATTGAAAATATTCTTAAACAAACGGTGATTGATCAAATGGTGAATTCACAAATTCTTTTTCAATATGCCCAGAATCATGGCTATGTGACAACCCCAAAGGAAGTTCAGACTAATATCGCAAAAAATGAGGTCTTCTATAGAGATGGTAAATTTGATGTTGATCAATACAAAAAAATATTGAGGTTGAATGGATATTCAGTTCAAGAATATGAAGCTTCTCAGTTCCAACAACTTACCCAAGAACAACTCAGGTCAAACATCGAAAAATCGGCTTTTGTCACGGATTTTGAAAGAAAAAACGTAACTAGCCTTCTGAACCAAGAGAGAAAATTTGACTACCTAGAAATACCTGTTAAGGATTTTTCTGATCAAGTAAGTATCACTGATTCAATGCTTAAAGACTATTTTGATAAAAACCAAGATAGGTTCATAAAACCTATGAAAGTGAGCGTTGATTTTGTAGAACTAAATCTTGATGAAGTTACAAAAAGTATTTCGCCATCAGATGATGATCTAGCAATATTATATGATGAGGAAAAAAATAGATTTTCGACTGATGAAGAGAGAAAAGCACAACACATATTGGTTGAAAACAAAGTCACAGCTGATCAAGTGATAAGCTTAATTAACGAGGGTAAATCTTTTGAAGATTTAGCTAAAGAATATTCAATTGATACCGGTTCTAAAGATTCTGGAGGTGATCTAGGATTCTTTGGTATTGGTGTTATGGTGCCTGAATTTGAAACTGCTGTTTTTGCTATGAAGGAGGGAGAAGTAAGTGCGCCAATTAAGTCTGAATTCGGATTCCATGTTATTAAATTAAACAAAATTAAAGAGTCATCATTAAAGTCTTTTGATGAGGTTAAAGAGCAATTAGTTAAGATCTATCAAAAGAATCAAGGGCAAAAAATGATATATGACCTGAGTGATGAGATGACAAACCTCGCTTATGAAGGCTCATTGGAGGAACTTGCTGAGAAGATGAATTTAAAGCTTCAAACATCTGAACTTTTCTCTAAAACATCAAAATCGCCCAATAAGAAAATGATTAATGCTGCATTCTCTGATCCTGTCTTAAATCGCGGTGAAAATTCAGAGCCTATTGATCTAGGTGACGATAAGTTAGTTGTTCTTAGACTCAACAATCTCGAAAAATCTCGTAATTTGAATTTCGATGAGGTCAAGATTCAGGTTGAGGGTATTGTTAAAACTCAAGAGTCTAAAAAGTTGGCTGATAAATTAACTGATGAAATCATTACTTTAATTAGTGACAACCAAAAAACAGATGAAATTCTGAAGAAAAATAACCTTAAGTGGACTTCAGTAGAGTGGACAAAGAGAGATAATCAGAAAGTCGATCCGAGCGCCATTGATCTTGCCTTTAAGGCACCAAAGCCAAATTCTAAACCCGGAATTAGTCTGAGTAAGAATTTAGGATCAAAGAATATGATAGTCCGTGTTAATGCGCTAAAGACTTCAGACGAAAGTGCTGGAAATGTCGATAGACTCCTGAATACTTATGAGACTGATGAATTCTACCTGGCTACTTTGAAAGAGCTAAAAAAAGAAGCTAATATTGAGATCTATCGCGATCGTTTATAGGTCTGGACCCTTATCGTAAAAACTATAACCTGAATCTACATAAGTAACTTCACCAGTAATGCCTGAGGCTAAGTCAGAACATAAGAATGCAGCTGTATTACCAACCTCTTCAATAGTTACTGTTCGTTTAAGGGCAGAACTATCAGCAGCATAATCAAGTAGTTTTCCAAAATCTTTAATTCCACTTGCAGCAAGTGTTTTAATTGGACCTGCTGATACAGCATTTACTCGAATACCTTTCTCTGGGCCCATTGCCGCAGCCATGTATCTAACATTTGCTTCCAATGATGCCTTAGCCACACCCATTACGTTGTAATTTGGAATGGCACGGATAGCCCCTAAGTAACTTAAAGTTAGAAGCGCACCATTTTCATTGAGCATAGGTCTTGCTGCTTTTGCAAGAGCGGTAAAGCTGTATGAGCTGATTTCATGCGCTTGCGCAAATTTTTCTCGCTCAGTCACGTCAACATAGTCGCCTTCTAATTGGGATCTGTCAGCAAAAGCCACAGAATGGACAAGAATATCAAAGTTATCCCAGTGTTTTTTGAGATCTACGAAAGTGTTATTAATGTTTTCATCTGTTGATACATCACATTCGATGACAATATTTGAATTACAAACTTCAGCACATTTTTCAACTCGAGATTTCAATTTTTCAGTTTGGTAAGTTAGGGCAATTTCACAGCCTTGTTTAGCCATTGCTTCCGCAATACCCCATGCGATAGATCTGTTTGAAGCAACCCCAATAATTAAGGCCCTTTTACCTGCTAAAAAACCCATGAAACCTCCGAAATATCTATAATTATGTTGATGTCCAATTATAAACACATTATCTGGATTTTTATCTTTTTGTTGGGCGGTTGTTCTAAACCATGGAATAGTCCTTATCCTGCTGAAGAAAGGTTTAATAATACGGTTTATAGTTCTTTTGCAGATCGACCAAAACATTTAGATCCGGCAAGGTCATATTCCGCTAATGAGTGGATTTTTATCCAATCGGTTTATGAGACTCCACTCCAATATCATTATCTTAAGAGACCTTATGAATTAATCCCAGGAGTGCTTGAGGAAATGCCTCAAGTGGTTTATCTTTCATCAGATGGTTCCATTCTTGATAAATCTCAAAGAAGCGAGGCAAAATTTACGGAATATCGTTTAAAAATTAAACAGGGAATTCGTTATCAGGACCACCCCGCTTTTGTTGAAGACAACTATAAGCTATCAGAGAAGCAATTAAATAATATCTCTGACTTAAGAGATTTTAAAAAGACAGATAGTCGTGAACTGACTGCCAATGATTTTGTATATCAGATAAAGCGTCTAGCAAATCCAAGACTTAGTTCACCTATATTTAGCTTGATGAGCGAATATATTGTTGGTCTCAATAAGTTAAATAAACAGTTAAAGGATGTTCCCAAAGATCTCCCATTAAATCTTAACAACTATGAATTAGAGGGCGCTAAAGCAACTTCTAGATATGATTACACTATCAAAATAAATGGGATAAATGAGCAATTTATGTTCTGGCTTGCTATGCCATTTTTTGCGCCTGTGCCTTCAGAAGCTGATGTCTTTTATGCCCAAGATGGGTTAATTAAAAAAAATATCATTATGGATTGGTATCCAGTAGGCACTGGCCCCTATATGTTGACAGTTAACAATCCAAACAAAGAAATGATTCTAGATAGGAATCCAAATTTTCATGGAGAGCTATATCCAAATTCGGGAGAGGTGAGCGATGATAAGAACAACCTTCTTGTTGATTCTGGAAGAGAATTGCCATTTGTTGATCGTATTCATTTTATGCTTGAGAAGGAATCGACGCCATATTGGCAGAAATTTATACAAGGTTATTATGATCGATCAGGTATAGCTAGTGATAATTTTGATCAGGCTATACAGGTTATTGGCAAAGGTCAAACTGAACTTTCAGATTATATGAAGGACAAGAATATCAGATTAATTACAAGTGATAGTACTAGCGTTTACTACACTGCATTTAATATGAGGGATTCGATAGTAGGTGGATATAGTGAAGAAAAACAGAAACTTAGACAAGCAATCTCTATAGCCATTAACGAAGAAGAATATATTTCCATTTTTAGAAATGGTAGAGGATCTCCTGCACACGGTCCCATCCCCCCAGGAATTTTTGGAAATAAAAATGATTTCAATCCTTATGTCTATGAAATGATTGATGGAAGTGTAGTCAGAAAATCTATCGAGCAAGCAAATCAATTAATGAATGAAGCTGGCTATCCTGGAGGTATAGACACTTCAACAGGTAAACCATTGGTACTTTATTTTGATACTACTGCAAGTAGTGCAGATGACCAGCCAAGGCTTGATTGGATTAGAAAACAATTCAAAAAAATTGGTATTCAATTAGTGGTTAGACCAACCAATTACAATAGACTGCAAGAGAAAATGAGAAAGGGACAAATCCAGATATTTGAGTTAGGTTGGAATGCGGACTACCCAGATCCTGAAAACTTTCTTTTTCTATTGTATGGAAAGAATTCCAAGGTCGAATCAGGCGGTGAAAATGGATCGAACTATCAAAACAGTGAATTTGATCAACTGTTTGATCAAATGAAGAATATGCCAAACACCTCTGAGCGTCAAAAGGTGATAGATCAGATGGTGGAAATCCTAAGGAAAGACTCACCTTGGATATGGGGTTTCATCCCTAAATCTTATGGGCTGTATCATGAATGGCTTCAGAATGCAAAACCTAATGCAATGGCAAGAAATACATTAAAGTACCTTAAAATTAATCCAGAATTAAGAGATGCCTATAGACAAAGAAATAATGAATTTGTTTGGTGGCCAATTCTCATTGTCATTGTTGGAATTTTCTTTGTAGTAAGAAGGTTAGCTGGACGCTCAGCTAAATGAAAATTTTGGCATCTGTAATAGTTTTAACCTTTGTTGGTTTTTTAATAGGTTCAGAAGTGATAAATAATGTCGAACAACCCAAATACGAAGTTCTAAGTCAAAAGAACAATATCGAAATTAGACAATATGAACCCAACCTAATTGCTGAAGTTAAAAAAGCTGGCAACCGAAAAGAAGCAATTAGTGCTGGATTTAAAGACCTGGCTGATTTTATTTTTGGTAATAATAAGTCCTCAGACAAAATTTCAATGACCGCGCCTGTTCAGCAGTCAGCTGGTGAAAGTATTTCAATGACAGCACCTGTTCAACAATTAAAACAGAATGATGAATGGTTAATTAGTTTTGTAATGCCATCCAAGTATCAAAAGAACAACTTACCCTTGCCCAATAATCCTAATGTAAAAATTATTGAAATTCCTTCTAAGAAATATGCAGCGATTGTTTTTTCAGGAACAAACTCTAATGAGAATGTATATAAACACGAAAAGGAATTAGTGAAATTTATAAAAGAAAATTCACTGATTGCAATTGGTGTTTCAAAATATGCATTTTATAACCATCCATTAACTCTTCCATTTATGAGAAGAAATGAAGTGTTAATAGAAATTAAGTAAATGCAGTACCGTATCTATTATTTTTTGGTGTTCATTCTCGTACTCTTAGATCTTGAGTCTAAGATTCTTATTCAGAGAATGATGACTCTTGGAGAATCTATACAACTTTTGCCTTTTCTTAATTTTACCTATGTACATAATTATGGAGTCGCATTCAGTTTTTTTGCAGACATGGGAGGATCACAGGTATTACCGCTTATCATCTTATCAATTTCTATAACTATTTATCTGGTTTATTTATTCTTTCAAACTCCAACCAATGAAGTCAAAAAACTTTTTAGTTTGACCTTTATCATTGCCGGCGCTCTGGGAAACATTATTGATCGGGTTTATTTAGGTTATGTAGTTGATTTTATTGATGTTTTTTATGGGTCGTTCCATTGGCCAGTATTTAATCTTGCTGATAGTTTTATAACACTAGGAGCTATTGGTTATCTTTTATTTACCCTTAAAGAAGATGCCTGATTGTATAGTTATTGGAGGGGGAGTTATCGGTATGATGACTGCGAGAGAATTAACCCTCAAAGGCTTAGAGGTTACACTATTAGAAAAAGGCACTTGTGGCAAAGAGTCTTCTTGGGCTGGCGGAGGCATTATTAGTCCATTGTATCCCTGGGAATATTCCGATGAGGTCAACAGTTTTTCATTTGCATCACAAGAGGTATATGAAGGTCTATGTCATGAGTTGCTGGATTCAACTGGAATTGACCCAGAGTTTTATCGATGCGGTCTATTAATGCTTGATCAATTTGAGCAAGATAATGCTAAAACTTGGCTAAAGAAGTATCAAGTTTCATATCAAGATATAGATGATAAAGCTTTATTTGAAAATATTGCTCAGATAAGAAATCCTCGATTAGTTAAAGCATTAAAAAAAGATATTGAAATTCGGGGTGTGAAAGTCATAGAGAATGCCAATGTCAGTGATTTACTTATAGATGCTGATGCAATAAAGGGCGTTAAATACAATGAAGTAAGTTTGCATTCTGAAAATGTGGTTCTTTCTGCAGGAGCATGGAGCGGTGAATTTGCACAAACCCCAAAAGAAGTTTTCCCGATGAAGGGACAAATGATTGTAATTCAAGCTAAACCAAAAGAGGTAGAACATATTATCCTAGGTGAAGGTAGATATATCATTCCAAGACTAGATGGAAATGTTGTGGTGGGTTCAACAATGCAAGAGGTAGGTTTTGATCGTTCTACTGAAGATATTATTCGCGATGAGTTGTATGATTTTGCAATCAAGTATCAACCTCAACTCAGTAAGTATCCAGTCAAATACCATTGGTCAGGATTTAGGCCAGCAACAAGAGATAATGAGGTCATTGTTCAGAAAAGCGATGAAATTGAAGGTCTATACTTTAATACCGGTCATTTTAGAAATGGACTAAATATGGCCCCAGCGTGCGCAAAAAAAATTGCTAATTTAATTCAATGAAATTTTATCTCTTAATCGCATTTTTATTAAGCTTAAATAGTCAAGCAAAGTTATTTAAGATTTCTGAGAGTGGAGAGCTTCTCAAGGAAAACTCAAAAGAGTGGTCATGCGTTCTTGATCAATCTACTAATTTAATATGGGAGGTTAAATCAAATTTACCAGGATTGAGATTTAAGGATAACACTTACACTTGGTTTGATCAAAAAACAGGTGTTGAAAATGGTGAATTTTCAAAGAATTGCAATTGGCAAGACTCTTGTAATTCAAAGAAATATATAGCTAAACTCAAAGAAAGGAATGTTTGTAACCAGAATAATTGGAGACTGCCTACAGAGAAAGAGCTTAACTCATTAATCATTTATGGAGATGATGAACCACTCATTAATTCTAGATTTTTCCCTAATACCAAAAAAGGACATTATTGGTCATCAACCTCGTTTTTAGAAAAACCGAATTTAGCAATTGATGTGCCTTTTTTTTATGGAGGAAGTCGTGGCAGCGATAAATCTTTTGATAGTTTTCTAAGAGCTGTGAGTGATGCAAATTAGAGACATTAACGAGCACCTGCTTGACTCCTATTCTGATGATATTCCATCCTTTATCAAAAGAATACTTGCGGCAAGAAATGTTAGCGAAACTCGTTTAGATTTAACTTTATCCAAATTGCTTCACCCAAAATTTACAGATTTGGAAAAAGCCATCTTGCTTTTAGAAGATTGCTTAATTAATGATAAAAAAATTCTCATTGTTGGTGACTTTGACTGTGATGGAGCTACAGCAAGTGCAGTTGCAATGAAATCATTAAGAATGATGGGGTGTAAATTTGTTGATTTTTTAGTTCCCAATCGTTTTGAACATGGATACGGTTTAAGTAAAGAGATAGTTAAGTTGGCAAAAGAAGAAAAAGAACCTGACTTAATTATTACTGTTGACAACGGTATAGCAAGTAATGAAGGAGTAGAGTTTGCAAAATCTTTGGATATTTCAGTAATCATTACTGACCATCACCTTCCACCAGATGATCTTCCTAAGGCTGATGCAATCATTAATCCAAATCTTAAAGACTGTGATTTTGATTCAAAAAATCTGGCTGGCGTAGGAGTTAGTTTCTATCTGTTTTCTGCCTTAAGAACCCATTTAATTAATCAAAATTATTTTGAAAAAAACAATATTGAAGTACCTGATTTAAGAAATCTTCTGGATTTGGTTGCATTAGGCACTATTGCTGATGTTGTAAAACTTGATCAGAATAATCGAATATTGATTTCAGAAGGATTAAAGAATATTAGGCAGAATAACTGCTCTCCTGGAATAAAAGCGCTTATCGAAATTTCAAATAGAAAACAAGCAGAACTAACTGCTCAAGATATTGGTTTTTCAATTGCTCCAAAATTAAATGCTGCGGGAAGGTTAAGTGATATATCAATTGGCATTAAATGTTTAATGACCCATGATTTGGGGTCGGCAAGAAGATTTGCAAGTGAATTAGAGTCTTACAATAAAAAAAGGCGTGAAACTCAAGATCAAATGCAAAATGAAGCGTTACAAATAGTAGAAAAATTTGAAGGTGATGAGCATTTTGCAGTTTGTCTTTACGAACCAAATTGGCATGAAGGAATCGTTGGAATTGTAGCTGGAAAAATTAAGGAAAAATTACAATGTCCTGTTGCTGTATTTGCCAAGGCACAAGATAATTTAAAAGGCTCGATTAGATCAATTCCCAGTGTCCATATCAAAGATTTACTAGATCTGATTGATCAAAAAAATCCTGGAGTGATTGATAAATTTGGTGGACATGCAATGGCTGCAGGATTAACCATCAAGGAAGAGAATTTTGAAAAATTTCAAGAACTTTTTGCAAGTTTTATTCAAAGTCATTTAGATAATAAAAAACCTGCTGTTGAGCTTATGACAGATGGCGATTTAGAAGAGTATGAAATGAGCTTATCAAATGCATTACTTCTAGAATCTTATGCACCTTGGGGTCAGGGCTTTGAAGAACCTATTTTCAAGGGTTTATTTGAAATTCTTGACCAAAAGATAGTTGGTGAGAAACATTTAAAATGTAGTTTGAGACTTAAAGGTGGCAGTTTAGTATTCCAATCAATTGCATTCTTTCAAAATAGGTGCAGTACTAAATTTGCTGAAATTGCTTATAAATTGTCAATAAATCGCTTCAGAGGACAAAAAGAATTGCAGCTTATGATTGAGCAAATTCAGCCACTCGAGAAGGTAAAATAGCACTTTTTTATTTTTTTAAACAATAGTGATAGAGATTACTTTACCCGACGGATCGATTAGAGAATTTGATAATCCAGTAACAGTTATGGATGTTGCTAAATCAATTGGTTCAGGTCTTGCTAAAGCCACTTTAGCTGGTGAGGTTGATGGAAAGCTGGTAGACGCATCTCATGAAATCAATACAAATGCATCACTTTCTATAGTTACCGATAAAGATGAAAAGGGCTTAGAGATTATTAGACACTCTACTGCACATTTAATGGCTCAAGCAACACAAATGCTTTACCCAGAAGCTCAAGTTACAATTGGACCTGTCATTGACGATGGCTTTTATTATGACTTCTCGTACAAAGATGGATTTACAGAATCTGATCTAGAAAAAATAGAAAAAAATATGTCGAAATTGGTTTCACAAAATTTAGCTGTGAAGCGTTTTGAGTTGTCAAGAGATGATGCAGTTGATTTCTTTAAGAATAAAGGTGAGTTTTATAAAGCTGAAATAATAGAGTCTATTCCTCAAGATGAAATTCTTTCATTGTATGAACAAGGTGATTTTGTTGATCTTTGTAGAGGTCCACATGTGCCTTCCACTGGAAAACTAAAAGCTTTCAAATTAATGAAATTAGCTGGCGCATATTGGCGCGGTGATAGCAATAATGAAATGCTACAGAGGGTATATGGAACTGCATGGAGTAATAAACAGGATTTAGAAGAATATATTCATAGATTAGAGGAAGCTGAGAAAAGAGATCATAGAAAAATTGGAAAAAAACAAAACTTGTTTCATGTGCAAGAAGAGGCTCCAGGAATGGTGTTTTGGCATGAAAAGGGCTGGACTCTTTACCAAATTGTTGAACAATATATGAGATCTATTTTTAGATCAAATGATTACAAAGAAGTTCATACGCCTCAGTTAATAGATAGATCACTTTGGGAAAAGTCAGGCCATTGGGATAAATTTGGTGATGCAATGTTCACAACTAATAGTGAGAACAGAGACTATGCCATTAAGCCTATGAATTGTCCTGCGCATATTCAAATATATAAACAAGGCCTTAAGTCTTATAGAGATTTACCAATTAGGCTTGCAGAATTTGGCTCATGCCATAGAAATGAACCTTCAGGTACTTTACATGGAATTATGCGCGTCAGAAACTTTACTCAAGACGATGGGCATATTTTTTGCACTGATGAGCAAGTTCAATCTGAGGTATCGAATTTTATTGACCTAACCTATGATGTATACAAACACTTCGGTTTTGAAAATGTAGACATTAAGCTTTCCACTAGACCTGAAAAAAGAGTGGGTTCAGATGAGGTTTGGGATAGAGCAGAAAAAGCCCTCCAAGAGGCATTGGATAACAAAGGCATCCAGTGGGAACTCCAAGAAGGGGAAGGTGCCTTTTATGGACCAAAAATAGAATTTGTTCTTCGGGATTGTTTAAATAGAGAGTGGCAATGTGGAACTCTTCAAGTGGATTTTTCAATGCCTGAAAGACTTGAAGCTACCTATGTCGATGAAGAAGGCAATAAAAGAACACCTGTAATGCTTCATAGGGCTATTGTTGGTTCTTTAGAGCGATTTGTAGGCATATTAATTGAACACTATGAAGGTGCATTTCCATCATGGCTGGCTCCAATCCAAGGCATTATTTTAAATATTTCTGAAAAGCACCTTGAGTATGTCAAAAGAGTTGAAAAAGACTTAAAAGATAAGGGTTTAAGAATTATTTCGGACTTGCGTAATGAGAAGATAGGCTTTAAAATACGCGAGCATTCAATGCAACGCTATCCATTTATTCTGGTTGTTGGTGATCGGGAAATGGAATCCGATCAAATTTCAGTGAGAAGAAGAGGCGGAGAAGACGTAGGTTCTATGTCTGTTGATGCGTTTATAGAATTAATTAATAAGGAGTAAATATTAAAAAAACCAAAACAAGAGTGAATCAAGAAATATTCGCTAATACTGTCAGAGTTATTGGAAACAATGGTGAGCAATTAGGAGTATTTACGATTGAAAAGGCTCTTGGAGTTGCTGAAGAAGCATCTTTAGATTTAGTTGAAATTTCACCAAATGCTGAACCTCCTGTTTGTAAAGTCATGGACTTTGGTAAATATCAGTATGAACAGAAAAAACAACTCAGTGATGCAAAGAAAAAGCAAAAGAAAACAACTGTCAAAATGATTAAGTATCGTCCAAGTACTGAAGAAGGCGATTATCAGATTAAATTTAGAAACTTGACTAAGTTTCTTGATAATGGTGATAAAGTCAAAGTTGTTATTTGGTTTAGAGGAAGAGAAATGCAGCATCGTGAATTAGGAATGGAGATGCTGGAAAGAATTGAAAAAGATACTGAAGAATTTGCTACTGTTGAACAGAAAGCAAAATTAGAGGGTCGTCAGCTTGGCATGATGCTGGCACCTAAATCAAGAAAATAGAGAATATCTCTATTTAATAAAACTCGAATGAGTTAATAAAAGGAGTAAATGATGCCGAAGTTAAAAACAAATAGAGGTGCTGCAAAGCGCTTCAAAAAAACCGCCAGTGGCGGATATAAATGTAAACAGTCACATCTTCGCCATATTTTGACGAAGAAAAGTACTTCTAGAAAAAGAAGCTTACGTGCACCTGATACCGTTGAGAAAGTAGATGTTCCAATGGTCAAAAGAATGTTGCCATATAGTTAATTTTTTAAGGAGTAAATCATGGCTAGAGTATCAAGAGGCGTTCAAGCCCACGCAAAACATAAAAAAATTCTAAAGAAAGCTAAAGGCTATTATGGTGCACGTTCAAAAGTTTTCCGTGTTGCCAAACAGGCTGTTATTAAAGCAGGTCAATATGCTTATCGTGATAGAAGGCAAAGAAGAAGACAATTCAGAAGATTATGGATTGTAAGAATTAATGCTGAAGCAAGAAATAACGGCCTAAGCTATTCACAGTTAATCAATGGATTGAAAAAAGCAAATATTGAAATTGACAGAAAAGTTTTGTCAGATATCGCAATATTTGACAAACCAGCATTTGCAAAGATTGCTGAGCAAGCGAAAGCAGCGTTAAACTAAAAGTTTGACGCTGATCTTTTTTCAGTTGGACGATTATTTTGGTTGAAGAAATACTAAAAAATGCTCAGTTAGCAATTGCTAAAGCCTCTGATCACAAGTCTCTAGACGATCTTCGTGTCAGATATTTAGGTAAAAAAGGTGAACTTTCTAGCATTCTTAAGAATTTAGGCAATCTTCCTGCTGAAGAAAGACCAAAGATGGGTGAAACCATCAATAAAGCCAAAAACCAAGTTCAGGAATTAATTTCAGAAAAAAAAGTTCAACTTGATAAAGAATCTATCGAGAAACAAATTGAAAGCGAAAGAATTGATGTTACGCTTCCAGGAAGAAACCAAAGTAAAGGGACAATTCATCCAGTTACTAAAACACTCAATAGAATTGAAGAGTTATTTATTGCCAATGGTTTTGAGGTAGAAACAGGCCCAGAAATTGAGGATGATTTCCATAACTTTGGGGCTCTCAATATCCCCGAGCATCATCCTGCTCGTGCAATGCATGATACTTTTTACTTTGACGAAAGTATTGTATTAAGAACTCACACATCCCCTGTGCAAATAAGAACAATGGAATCACAAGAGCCGCCTGTTAGAATTATTGCTCCAGGACGTGTGTATCGATGTGATTCAGATATTACCCATACTCCGATGTTTCACCAAGTAGAAGGTCTAATTGTTGATGAGAATGCCAATTTTGCTCAACTGAAGGGACTATTAATCGACTTCCTGAGATCTTATTTTGAAAAAGAGGACCTTGGAGTTCGCTTTAGACCTTCTTATTTTCCTTTTACTGAGCCTTCTGCTGAAGCCGACATAGAGTGTGTTATTTGTGGTGGAGATGGATGTAGAGTTTGCAAAAAAACTGGCTGGTTAGAGGTTCTAGGGTGCGGTGTTGTTCATCCCAATGTTTTAAAAGCAGTAAACGTAGACAGCGATAAATTTACCGGACTTGCCTTTGGCATGGGGGTTGAAAGATTAGCAATGCTTCGATATGGAGTAGATGATCTTAGATTATTTTTTGAAAACGATATTAGGTTCTTAAACCAGTTTTAATATGGATATTTCAACTACCTGGCTAAGAGAATGGGTTAATCCCAAAGTAAGTGATAAAGAATTAGCTGAAACCTTGACTATGGCTGGCCTGGAAGTGGATGGTATCAATCCAGTTGCACCTCCATTTAACAATGTGGTCATTGGTCATGTAGAGAGTTGTGAAAAGCATCCTGATGCAGATAAACTGAGCCTGTGTATTGTTAATACTGGGTCGGAAAAATTACAGATTATCTGTGGTGCCAAAAACGTTCGAAAAGACTTAAAAGTTGTAGTTGCAACTGTCGGTAGTGTTCTTCCAAGTGGATTGAAGATTAAAAAAGCCAAACTACGTGGAGTCGAATCTAATGGAATGATTTGTTCAGAATCTGAATTAGGTTTAGTTGAGAATTCAGAAGGAATTCTAGAATTAGAACCAGATGCTCCAATTGGAGAAGATATTAGAAGTTATCTTGATCTTGATGATAATATTGTTGAACTAGATATCACCCCTAATAGGGGAGATTGTTTTTCGATCCTTGGTGTAGCAAGAGAAGTCTGTGCAAACTTTAATATAAATATTAGCGCAGTTGAGAGTTCAAATAAAGAGTCAATTTCTGATTCTATCAAGGCGACACTTTTAAATCCTGAGGCTTGTCCGAAATATTGCTCTAGAGTCATCACAAATATTGACAACACAATACAGACACCCCAATGGATGCAGAAAAGATTAAAGAGATCCGGTCAACAATCTCATTCTCCAATTGTAGATATTACAAATTATGTTTTGCTTGAACTAGGGCAACCAATGCATGCGTTTGATCTTGAAAAAATTGATGGTCAGATCATTGTTAGAAAAGCAAAACAAAACGAGAAACTAGAATTACTCAATGGACAAACTGTCGAGCTAAATAATGATACGCTTGTCATTGCTGATAACAAATCAGCTATCGCAATGGCCGGAATTATGGGTGGTGAGAGCACTTCAACACAACCTGATTCTACAAAAATACTTTATGAAGCTGCTTTTTTTGAGCCAGTAAATATTGCTGGTAAAGCAAGATCATATGGTTTGCATACGGAGTCCTCTCTAAGATTTGAAAGAGGTGTTGATTTTGAACTTGCAGAAAAGGCAATTGAAAGAGCAACAGAATTAACTTTAGAAATTTGTGGTGGAAAAGCGGGTCCTATCCAGGTGGAGATCAATAATGAATTTATGCCTAATCCACAACCTATCTCAATTTCGATAGAAAAGATTCAAACTATTTTAGGGTTCGATATAGATTTCGATTGGGCAACACAAAAATTCCAGAGTTTGGATTTTGAAATTATAAGTGCTACTGATTCTAGTTGGACAATTCAACCCCCAAGTCATCGATTTGATATCAGAATTCCAGAGGATTTAGTTGAAGAGCTTGCTAGACTTTATGGGTACGATAAATTACCAGTTAAACCTCTTAATTTGAATGCAACCCTTAAATCAAAACCCGAATCGAATATATCTAAGAATAAAATCATTCAATCATTGGTAAATAGGGGGTATCAAGAGGTTATTACATATAGCTTTATATCGCCAAAGCTACATGATTTAGTTACTCCAAGTGATCAGAAAATTACTTTAGCAAACCCAATCTCGTCAGATATGTCGATAATGCGATCTTCACTCTGGCCAGGTTTGTTGCAATCACTGTCTTCAAATTTAAAAAGAGGTCATCAAAATATAAAGTTTTTCGAAACTGGTTTATGCTTTAACGGAACTGGCCCAAACGAACAGGTAGTAAAGATTGCGGGTGTAATATCTGGTAATCGTTTTGAGAAAGGCTGGAGTAATGATACTAAACCACTTGATTTCTTTGATATTAAAGCAGATTTAGAAAGCTTGATATCTTTAGGTAAGAATTCTTTTAGTTTCCAACCTGATGAAAATCCTGCATTGCAAATTGGTCAAACAGCTTCTATTGCTTTTAAAGGTAAAGTGGTAGGATGGATTGGATCAATCTCTCCATATTTGCAACAAGAATTATCGCTACCTAAATGTTATTTATTTGAAATTGAATTGGATGTTATCAAAGATGGCATGCTATCCAAATATAAAAAATTCTCCCAATATCAAAAATCAGAAAGAGACATAGCAGTATTGATAGACAAAGACATACAGATTTCTGAAGTCTTGAGCGCCATTCAAGAACTATCGCAAAATGATTTAATTGATGTCCAACTATTTGACTTATATCAGGGTGATAAGATTGAGACATCTAAAAAATCCATTGCTTTGAATCTTAGCTATCAATCATTTGAAATGACTCTAACAGACGAAATTATTAACTCATATGTTGACCAAGTTCTTAAAGTGCTTCAAGATAAGTTTTCCGCAGAGCAAAGATAATGTCTGTTACTAAGAAAGATATTTCAGATGATTTGGTTAAGAAAAATGGTATTAGCCACGGACTCGCAAAGGCAATTGTCAATCAATTTTTTGATGAAATTAAAAATGCTCTTATCTCTGGTGAAGAAGTCAAAATTTCAGGTTTGGGAAATTTTAAAGTCCTAAATAAATCAGCTAGACCAGGGAGAAACCCAAAAACAGGTGAAGAGGTAACAATTTCAGCTAGAAAAGTAGTTACTTTTAAAGCTGGTCAAAAACTCAAAAAAATAGTCTTAGAAAGCTCCTAGCTGCTAATTGCTGACATAAAGCCTCTCAATACTGGAATGGCTTTTTCAACAACTTCTTTATTTTGATCTTCGTTTCTTACCTGATCTTCAAGGACCTTATCGGTTGATGTAAGTGTGATATTAAAATCATCATCAAATGAAAAACCAATAAAGTAGAAACCCTTGGCCTTACTTCTGGCTGAGTGAATAGCAAGAAAATCAGTTTCCCATGCAAGTTCAGCATTGTATTTTTGATCAGTATTTGAAGTATCTCTATTGACGAAAATAATAGTAGTTCCAAACTGGAAAATAAATTTATCTGCGGGACACGATGAAGCAGGTTTGATTGAAAGTTCGCCATCTTTAATGGCATCTGCAATTTTTTTTAACTGTTCACTATTTAGCTCAATGAATTTTGAATCAAGATAGTCATTGATATTAGTATTAGGAAAATTGTTCTGAAGGAATTCTACTAAGCGCTTGATCATAACTTTGCAAAAGATGAAAAGTGTTAAATTATACCGAATCAGGTACTTTTAAAGACCACAAACTAGTTAGATGGTTTGAAATTTAGCTTATAGATATCAAATATCGTAATTGCAAGAGCAGCAATAAGAGGGCCAAAGATTAGACCCAAAACACCAAATTGAATTACCCCAGCAAGAGTTGATAAAACAGTAAACAATGTGTGATTAAGTCCTGAATCCTGATCATTGCTCTTTAAAAAATTTATCAATAAAGGCCTTAAAAAATAATCAATAATTGCTCCGATGATGATTGCTCCAAATACAAAAATTATTAATGCTTCTTGATAGTTTCCCAGGAAAAAGAAGTATGCAGAAAGTGGCAACCAAATAATCAAGCCTCCTAATACTGGTATAAAGCTTGCAAAAGCCATTGCAAGACCAAAATAAAGGCTTGGTAGATTGACTATATATGCTGCAATAGAAAATACTAGGCCTTGCAAAATTGCAACAACTAATACACTTCCAAGTAGAGTAACTGATAAGTTAGAGAATTCATTAAATAATAAATCTTTAAATTCAGCCCTAAGTGGAATTAGTTCTTTAATTTTCTTAAAAATATTTTCACCATCTAAATAGAAATAA
Organism: Gammaproteobacteria bacterium; assembly: GCA_008080915.1. Taxonomy (GTDB): domain Bacteria; phylum Pseudomonadota; class Gammaproteobacteria; order PS1; family Pseudothioglobaceae; genus VMDI01. Next base: position 22,761 of record VMDI01000041.1, read on the forward strand.
AAGCAAGAGAAAATAGTTAAGATAGTAAAGAGAATGAAATTACCTGAGAGGGTAATAATGCTATTCAGAATATAAATTGACGCATCTTTGATGGCAAATATAAATGTCTCAATCTTAAAATTCAAAGCACCAAATAGGTTATTTTTAATCACCTGTGGTAAATGTTCAGAGGTCTTAATTGATTGAACCAACTGATGAATTTGCTCAATATTAAAGTTTTGATTGATTTCTTGAGTCAGTCTAGCGCCTTCAATTCCTGTGAGTATTAATAAGTATCCAAGTGGCATTAGAAGAATAAAAGTAATTCCCAGTGTTAATAAAATTGAGGAAAAGAGAATCGAAAATTTCATCCTTAATCGTTTGAGGATAGAAAATGTTGAAACAGAAATCAAAATTGCTAAAAATATAGAAGGAAGAAAAGGACTAAAAAGCCAAGCAAGAATTGTCACCGCTAAAATCATGATGATTAAGATGAACTGGTTTTCTAGTTGATGATTTTCCATTACATACTTTCCATTTTTAATACTGAATAAGCAACTTCTTCATATGGATGAGAGGCCTTAAGTGCTGAAATTACTTGTTTTAATCGATCTTCAACACAAATCATTTCAACTTTATACTCATCAACGTAGTTAATTTGCTCTTTATTGCCAATTGATGGATTGGCGGTATGTGAAGGTTTAAATTGTCCTTTTCCCATTGTTTGCCATGCACAATTTTGATAATTATTAAATTTACCTGCACCTGCATTAAACATTGCAGTTTTAACGGCCTCTAGATTTTCCTCAGGCACATAAAAACTAATTTGAAAAACTAAACTCACCCTTTAAAAACCTTAACCTCTTAACTTCTTCCATTTTCTCAATAGCATACCTTAATGTTGTTCTAGGAAGATTTGAATAGTTTTGGATGAGATACTCTTCAGTGATATTTGGATCCTTCTTAAAAATTTCTCGAAGAACCCAACCAATGGCCTTATGAATTAAGTCATGGTCATCATTAAGTAATTTTTTTGAAATCTCTAATGAGGGTTCAAATTCATTTTTTTTAACAAAATATAGTGTGGAAACAATTGAAATTCTTTTGTGCCATAAATCAGAAGAAATGGATAGGTCAAATAGAATTTGCCTCTTAGATTTATAACTATATAAATGTTTTCCAACAATATTAGGGGCTGTGTAGTCTACAAGGTCCCAATTATTTACCGAATGAATATTTGCCATATAAAGACTAAATATATGACTTTTATCATCTAAATCATAGAGATATACCAGAATCAATAGTCCTAAAAAACGCACTTCATGAAAGGGACTATTTAGAAGTTTATCTATTTCTTTATATTCGATATTCCGATAATGTTTCTTTGCAATCTGTCTTATAAATCTTGTAGGTGTGCCAATAAAAATATCATGTTCAGAATATTGACCTGGATCAGTCTTAAAAAAAGTTTTGATGGATTGAAGATGGTCGTGACTTGAAAAAGACTTAAGTTCTTCAATTAAATAATTTGCCCTCATCATATATACTACAAATTTTATCTAACTTTTATTTATGCAATTTGCCTATCTAGCTGGCGGCTGTTTTTGGTGTATTGAGGCAGTTTTTCAAAGAGTCCAGGGAGTTAAATCAGTAGTTTCTGGATATTGTAATGGACAGAGTAAGAACCCAAATTATCAAGAAGTGTGTTCAGGGAGTTCTGGACATGCCGAAGTTGTTGAAATCAAATTTGATGAATCTGAAATTAATTACAGTCAATTATTAGATATTTTTTTTAGTGCACATGACTATACAACTCTGAACCGACAAGGGAACGATGTTGGTACGCAATATCGATCAGCAATCTTTTATCAAGACACTCAGCAAAAAGAATTAGCCCTAGAGAAAATTCCAGACAATGCGGTAACTGAAATTACTCAGTTGGATGTATTTTATCCAGCTGAAGATTATCATCAGAATTACTATAATAATAATCCTGGACAACCATATTGTATGGTGATGATTGAACCTAAATTACGCAAACTTTTTTCATGAAAGATCAGGAATTGTTAAGATATTCTAGGCAAATTAATTTGCCTGAGTTTGGAATAGAGTCCCAGCAAAAATTAAAAAATGCCTCTGTGGTAATTATTGGCATGGGCGCTCTAGGTTCAATCTCATCAATGTATTTAAGTTCGGCAGGTGTTGGAAGAATTTTTATTGTCGATTTCGATGAGGTTGAACTGTCGAATTTACAAAGGCAAGTTTTATACGATGAATCAGATATTGGAAAATTAAAAGTTGATGCTGCGAAAGAGAAACTTAACCTGATTAATGCTAATGTAGAGATTGTCTCAATACATGATAAAGCTACTAGAAAGAATATCAATGAGATCATATCTGAGGTTGATATTGTGCTTGACGGTACTGACAACTTTGATTCTAGATTCTTAATAAATAAATCCTGTGTTCAAAACAAAAAACCACTAATTTCTGCAGCAATCACTGCATTTGAGGGACAAATACTCACGTTAAAGGGTTATGAAAGAAATCTTCCTTGTTATGAGTGCGTTTTTCCAAATATAGGAGAGGAAAATAACAATTGCGTAGACAATGGTGTCTTAGCTCCACTGCCTGGGGTAATTGCTTCAATTCAAGCCACAATGTGCATTAAGCTTATAACCAATTTCTCACCTGCAGCATTTAATGAAATGATTTTATTCAGTGGTAAAGAAATTGATATGCGAAAAGTTAAATTAAAAAAAGACACAGATTGTCCAGTATGTGGAAAATAATGTTTCGTTTAATCGGGGCGTAGCGCAGTCTGGTAGCGCATCACACTGGGGGTGTGGTGGTCACAGGTTCAAATCCTGTCGTCCCGACCAATTAAATTAATTAAAACTTATATTATAATTTTCTAAAATATGAGTATAATCAAACGAGTTAATTTAGAATTTTTCAAATCAATAGGAGATAAAAATGGCAGATCACAAACCTACTGTCCCAACTGGTCATTCAGATGGTTTAGTTACAGAGCAACTTCCACCTACTAAGAGTGGTTTCGTGGGTTACAAAACTACATACTCTGAAAAGCAAAAAGAAGCTAAGTATGAGACTCCTAAAGCTCCATAATTTTTTTAAGTTTTAGTTTGAAAGCCGCGGTTCTTCCGCGGTTTTTTTTGTCTAGCAATTAGCCAAGACTGCGTTGCTAATATCACGATGCACCTTAGGACCTTTGAGTATTTTTACTAATTCCAAGGCAAAGCATAGAGAGGTGCCTACGCCCTTAGATGTAATTATGTTTCCATCCGTCACAATATTTTCATCAGATTGATAATTATCTAGATTAATTTTATTTTCCCAAGAAGGGTAACAGGTATATTCGCCATCAAGAACACCAGCTTTATGAAGGGCATAAGGTGCTGCACATATTGCACCAATGAGACCATTTTTAGATTTTTGTTCTTTGAGTATTTTTTGCACGATTGGGTTATTGGCTAATGTTTCTGCACCAGGAAGACCCCCTGGAAGAACAATCATATCAAACTCATTCGGGTTGATATTTTGAATTTCGATATCAGCTGTGACTTTGATATTATGCGATCCAGAAATATTTAAACCTTCAACGCCGGCAATAGTTACTTCAATTTCTGCTCTTCTGCAGATGTCAATAATAGTTACCGCTTCAACCTCTTCGAAGCCATTTGCTAAAGGGATGCAAATTTTTTTCATAAGAATAAAAAAGGAATAAAATTCGAATTTTTATATTATGACATTCTTTCAATGAAATTTAATTCCAAAGTAGTATTTGTTTCATATCTTTTAATAAGTTTCTTTTCTATTGCTGAAGATCCAATGACAATGCCTATAGCGGATGTTCATTTACATGTATATGATTGTAAAAAAGCATATATAAACCCAAATGACATGCTTGAGAAGCTTGAAAGAAATAATGTGAAATGGGCTGGCGGTGTTGGAGATGGGGGTAATAAAATCCTCAGAGAAAAGCTTGGAGATCGATATATTAGCGCCTTTGGACAATGTGATTGGACTGGAGTTTTTGTTAAAGGTGGCAATGAAGCTTTAGAGGATTTAAGTAATTTTTCAAATTTTATTTCTAACTTCGAAGATGGTGACTTTAATGGAGTTGGTGAAATACATACAAAAAGTTATGGTCGACTCGCAAGAAGTACACCAATTGACGGCCCTGTTTTAACAAAAATTTACGAATATTTAAATGAGAAAAATGGCTGGATTCAAATGCATAGAAGTTATGATCCAAAATCTGAAAATCTTAAAAAAATGATTTCAACTTTTAAAAAATACCCTAATGTAAAGTTTATTTTATCTCATTGCTTAGGCACAAAAAAAGCAGGCATCTTAAGAAAAATATTTGAGAACACTGATAATACTTTCTGTGAAATAAGTGCAGAGGGACCTATAAAAGGCGTAGAGGTCAGAGTAAGAGACAGAGAAAATATATATGGCTATCAATTTAATTCAGGTATCCGAAAAAATTGGAAGCAATTAATGAATGATTATCCAGATAGAATTATGTTGGGTACTGATACATGCTGCAATATGGAAGATCACTACGACGGCATAATTGAGAATTTACGTAAGTTAGTCTTATCAAATTTAGAGGAGCCAACTAGGTCAAAAATCGCCTATAAAAATGCCCTAAAAATATTCAATCTTCCAGAATAAATTTAAATAATTTTTTAACGCCTTCTGTGAAAAAAATTACATTGAATTGATATAAAATTATCAATCATATATCTATTAATTTTCATTTAAGAGGGGACTTATGTTCAAGAAATCAATTTCCATTTCGGAAGTAGACAGCGAAATTGCAAACGTCATAAAAGCTGAGGAAAAAAGACAAGAAGAACATATAGAATTGATTGCAAGTGAAAACTACACATCGCCTGCAGTGATGGCAGCTCAAGGCTCTCAACTGACTAATAAGTATGCTGAAGGTTATCCTAACAAAAGATATTATGGTGGTTGTGAGCATGTTGATGTTGCAGAGCAACTTGCCATAGATCGCGCTAAGCAGCTTTTTGGAGCAGATTATGCTAATGTTCAGCCACATTCCGGCTCTCAAGCTAATGCAGCTGTTTATCAGGCGCTAATCAAACCAGGGGATACTATTTTAGGTATGTCGCTTGCAGATGGTGGCCATTTGACTCATGGAGCAGCTCCTTCGTTTTCTGGAAGAAACTTTAATGCGATTCAATATGGTCTAGATCCCTCTACTGGAGAAATTGATTATGATCAAGTTGAAAAATTAGCAAAAGAGCATAAGCCAAAACTCATAATTGGTGGATTCTCTGCTTATTCAATGGTCGTTGATTGGCAAAGATTTAGAGATATTGCAGATTCTGTAGGCGCTTATCTCTTAGTTGACATGGCTCACGTATCTGGATTGGTTGCAGCAGGTGTTTATCCATCTCCTGTTCAAATTGCAGATGTTACAACTACAACCACTCACAAAGGATTAAGAGGCCCTAGAGGGGGATTGATTCTTGCTAAGGCCAATGAGGAAATTGAGAAGAAATTAAATTCTGCCATTTTCCCTGGAATTCAGGGAGGCCCTATGATGCATATTATTGCGGCCAAGGCAGTTTGTTTTAAAGAGGCAATGAGTGATTCATTTGTAGACTATCAAAAACAAGTAATCGTAAATGCCAAAGCTATGGCTAATGTTTTTATGGATCGTGGTTATGATGTGGTTTCAAATGGAACGGAAGATCATTTGTTCTTAGTTAGTTTTATTAAACAAGGTTTGACTGGTAAGGCAGTCGATGCTGCCCTTGGAAATGCACATATTACGGTTAATATGAACGCAGTTCCTAATGACCCTCAGTCTCCATTCATTACCAGTGGTATTCGTGTTGGAACTCCGGCTTGTACAACCAGAGGTTTTGGTGAAGATGAGTGTAAAGAATTAGCTTCATGGATGTGTGATATATGTGATGATTTAGAGAATCAATCTGTTATTGACGAAGTTAGGGAAAAAGTCTCCAAGCTTTGCGCTAAATTTCCAGTTTATAGTTAAATAATGCGTTGTCCATTTTGTCAATCAGATGATACTAAAGTCCTAGATACTCGATTGATTGATGGCGGTTCAAGAGTTAGAAGAAGAAGAGAATGCACCTCCTGTGGCGAGAGATATTCAACACAAGAAGTAGTTGATCTTAATATTCCTAGACTGATTAAAACAGACGATTCACGTGAGTCATTTGACGAAGAAAAACTTAGAACTGGGCTTTTAAAGGCACTAGAAAAAAGACCAGTCTCAACCTCTGATATTGAGACATCAATCCAGCGTATAAAGCATAAGCTTTCAACAATTGGCGAAAGAGAAATTCCATCTAGCCGAATTGGAGAATTGGTTATGGAAGAGCTTAAAGGCCTTGATCAGGTTGCTTATATTCGTTTTGCATCGGTATATAGACAATTTCAAGATATTGAGGAATTTAGAAAAGAAATTGAAAAATTAATGAAAAAATAATTCATGCCAAAAGCCCATAAAGAGTTTGTATGTCGAGAGTGCGGAAGTGCACATCATCAGTGGGCAGGACAATGTCAAGATTGCAAAGCATGGAATACTCTTGATGAAATAATTATTTCAAAAAAATCAGGTCAAAAATCAGCAGTTTTAGATGATTTACCAGAATCTAAGATTGAAAGACTTTCCAATGTATCCTTAAATAATAAGAATCGTTCATCTAGTGGTTTTTCTGAACTCGATAGGACTCTCGGCGGTGGCTTTGTTGACGGATCAGTGGTATTGATTGGTGGTGATCCAGGAATTGGTAAATCTACTCTAATACTGCAAGTTCTTGAAAATCTTAATCATCAGTCTGGGGCTCTGTATGTTAGTGGTGAGGAATCAGCAGAACAAATTAGTGATCGTGCAAAGCGAATTGGTGTCAAAGAGGATATTCTGATTCTAAGTGAGACTCATTTAGAGAGAATTTTATCTATTGCCAAACAGGCACAACCTAGAGCCATTGTTATTGATTCAATACAAACTATTTACTCTGATTTATCGACTTCTGCACCTGGATCAGTTTCTCAGGTTAGAGATTGCGCTTCTCATTTAACCCAATTTGCGAAGCAGACAAATACGGTTTTGATCATGATTGGACACGTTACTAAAGGTGGTGCATTGGCAGGACCTCGAATACTTGAGCATATGGTGGATACAGTGCTCTATTTTGAAGGAGATCCTGGCGGCAGATATCGTGTTATACGAGCAGTAAAAAATAGATTTGGTGCAGTTAATGAAATAAGTGTTTTTGCAATGTTAGAAGAAGGTCTAAAACAGGTTGAAAATCCTTCGGCGATTTTTCTATCGAATAAGTCTAATACCTCACCAGGGTCAATGGTGATGGTAACCCGAGAATCGTCTAGACCATTGCTTATTGAGGTACAAGCTTTAGCTGATCAGGCTTATTCAAATCCAAGGAGAGTATCTGTTGGTTTTGATCAGAATAGACTCGCTCTTCAATTGGCAATTCTTAATAAACATGCAAATATAGCTTCTTTCGATAAAGATATTTTTATTAACATAGTGGGTGGTATTAAGGTTTCAGAGACTGCATCTGACCTAGTGGTGATTTTGTCTATAGTTTCTTCGATCAAAAATATTGTCATTCCATCCGATTGGATTGCTTTTGGAGAGGTTGGACTAACGGGTGAAGTTAGACCTGTTTATAATGCGGAAGAGCGAATACAGGAGGCCAAAAAACATGGATATAAAGTTGCAATTATTCCAAAACTCAATTCGCCTAAAAAGAAGATTTCTGGAATTGAAATTGTCACTGTTTCATATCTTGTAGATGCCATTAGATATCTTTTAAAAGAATCCTCATAACCCTTAAAAATTTCCGTGAAAAATCATCATATTTGATCTAGAATTTTCAAATGATTTTAGATATTGTCTTTGCAGCTGGATGTTTCTGGGGAGTTGAAAAACACTTCGAAAACATCGACGGTGTTATTGATGCTGTATCAGGTTATGCAGGTGGAAATTATGAGAATCCAAACTATGACCAGGTGCTTAGTTATCGTAATATGCAAAGCAAGGATTTCTATGAATTCCTTAAAACTCTTGGCTTTGCAGATGAGACTTTGAAAGAAAAGGTCAAAGATATTGTCAATCATACTGAAGCAGTAAAGGTGACTTATGATTCAACAAAAGTCTCCTCAGAGAAATTAATTAAAAGCTTTTGGGAGATTCATGACCCAACTCAAAAGAATCGTCAAGGTAATGACGTGGGCAACAATTACCGATCAGCCTTATTTTGGACTAATGATAATCAAAAAAGCATAGCTCATAAAACTAAGTCTGATTTTCAAGCACTCTTGACCGCTAATGGGTATGGAAAGATAGTGACAGAAATTCAAAAATTGGATAAGTTTTGGCCTGCAGAAAACTATCATCAAGACTATTTAGTTAAAAATCCTAATGGTTACTGTCCAGATCATTCCACTGGAATTAAATTTGTACCCGTCAAAGATAACGAATTACTTGCTCAAAGTACTAATCAACCTAATGAGATTATTACTCCACTTGGTGGAAAAGAAGTATTGGTCGTTAATTCAGAAGATATCAATACTTGCTTCTTCTGTCTTCACTTTAAGGCTGACGTGGTATCAAAATATAAAGGCTCCACCCCCTTAAGAAGTGCCACTAAGTCAACAATTAAAGGTTTTGATATTGATAAAGTAATAGCAACACCAACTATCTTCTTTATTGAAAATGGAAAGCAGGTTAGTAAGCATGAGGGTTCACTTAAGCCAATTCAGTTCTATGAGCTATTAGGTAAATTCAAATTTGGAGAGAGTAGCGAAGAATATAACGTGGCCTTCAATAAAGGAACCGACCCAAGATTTTGTCAAAAATATGATCTTTTCAAAAATACGGGGGAAGGTCAATTTGTTGATGCATTGTCAGGTCAGCCCCTATTTGATACAAAATACCGCTTTAATTCTGGAACTGGTTGGCTCTCGTTTACACAACCCGTTAGTGAGCAGGTTTATGAAAAACCTGACTATAGTTATGGAATGAATCGTATAGAAATAAAATCAAAAAGTAGTGATATCCACCTAGGTCATGTTTTTAACGATGGCCCTGATGGGAAGAGTCGTTATTGCATCAACGCAACTGTACTAGAGTTTAGACCGGCTAAAGACAGTTAATAATCAACACCTTTTTGGGCTTTTATTTGCTGATTAAAAGCATGCTTAATCTCTTTAACATCGCTTACTGTGTCAGCTATATCGATTAATGATTGTTTTGCATTTCTACCAGTGATAACTATATGTTGTTGAGCAGGTCTATTACTTATAGCTTTTAATACTTCTTCTTCTGGGAGATATTCGTATGAGAGCATATAAGTCAGTTCATCTAGTACTACTAAATTAATATTTGGATCTACAAGAAAATTAAGAGCATATTCCCATGCCTCTTTTGCTTTTTCGATGTCATGAGTTTTATCTTGACTATCCCACGTAAAACCGGAGCGCATATGCTTAATATTTATATTTTTATGCTGAGATAAAAAATGATCTTCACCACTTGGTTGGTCTCCTTTAAGAAATTTAACCATTCCTACTTTCATATCATAACCCAGAGCACGGCAGATCATTCCAAATGCTGAAGTTGATTTACCTTTTCCATTGCCAGTCAAAAGGACAATCACACCTTTATCAATATTGGCTTCAGATATTTTTTTATCGATATGAGCTTTTTTACGCATCATGCGCTCTTTGTAATTTTTATCGCTCATGTTTATATGTTTTTAGATTGAGAGCTTAATACCGAAAAGGAAAAAACTTTATTAACAGTGAGAAGTATTGAAATGAAAAGGAGCCAGAAGATACTTGGGATTGTCTCGACAAAGAACCATTTTGAAAGATAATCAAAATACAAACTAAATCCATTATTGGTAAATGTCTCTGTAAAGACATAATAGCTGGTTGTTGCAATAAGCCATTGAAGAGAAATCAATAAAAATAAGCCCAAATAAACTTGAAGAGATGAGAAACTAATTTCAATAGAGTTGATGTATCTACTCATCCAGAATAGCAGATAGTATGAAGCAATAAGTAGGAGATACCCAGGTGTGATACAGTTTGCAGATACTCCATCATAAAGAATTGCGTAATTGTCTATCGCAACTGAAAGTAGGACGATACAATTTACATAAAAATATTTTCTGAGATATATGGCTGATAAGATGATGGCAGGTATCGTGAAATCAACCAGAGTATGACCTAGGATTGAAATACTGTTATGAGATCTAGTTAAAATTATCAAACCACAAATACTTATAAAGATGTATTTGTAAAAACTTGAATCGAATAATTTTGATTTCATCTTGTAATCATACTATTAATTAAAAAGAAAATTTTATAGATGCTGATATATCTCTGGCGATTAAACCTGGATAAATCTTATCATCATACAGCCAGGTGCCATAAGTTTCTTTAAATATATTTTTCACATCAAAAATAAATTCAGCATCGTTATTTATTAGGTATTTGTAATTGAAATCTGTGGAATTGAAAGCCTTTTGTTTTTGAGAGAAATTATTTAAAAAGTCTTCTTCTGCGAATGCCTTGCTTCTGTATTTATGACTGATCCGAATAGATGAAGCTTGACTGGGTTTCATATTTAATCCAAGGCTCAGATTATGTCTTGATACCATAGGTAAAAATTTACCTGAGTAGTTCGAATTCAAGTCCTCAGAGTCAATTTTTGCAATGATGTAAGCATAATTGAAATCAGTATTAATTCCATTATCTAATTGTGTTCTATTTTGTAATTCAAAGCCATATTTATGAGACTTATCCAAGTTGGTATTTTTATCGTTCGCAAAGTCATTAGCGCCACCAGGATTTGTCTTGTAAAGGTACATCTCATTCTGAATATTTGATCGAAAAATAGATATTTTGGTATTAGTATTTTGATTCAATAAATTTAGACCAATATTTATAGTATCTGTTGTTGTTGGTTTAATAAAACCTTTAAATAAATAATCATTAACATCCAAATCATAATGCATAAGATCATCAACAGAAGGAGAGGAGAAAGACTTATTGAGATTAGCAAACAAATAACTATCTTCGTTTAATTTTTTATTAATTCCTAGTTCATATGCAGACTCATGGAAATTTTTACTTTCATTGGTCGAGTTATTTTTGTATTGATAACTTATCTTTTCATTTCGAATGCCTGCATTCAACTTAATGTCATCAAAAGAGTATGAAACTTTTGAGAAAATTCCTAAATTATCTTTTGCTATAAACCCTGATGAACCCTCTCTTTCACCATCAGAGACATTAACGCCAGAGTGCACTTGGAGATTATTATTTGTATACTCAAGTGTAGAGTCTATTTTTTTTAAGTCATAATTCTCAATATACCTACTTCCCCACCATTGAAGATAGTTAGTTTCTTTATCCTCATAAGATAGGTGATTTAGTAATTTCAATTGAGAGTCCAACTCAATTGTTTGTTCAAAATTAACCACCTGAGATCCAATTATTGATTGTGTGAAATTCCTATTTACATAATTTGCGAATGGATTACTGTTAAATTGCTCAAGGGTCTGAGTATTGGGATAGTTATTTTTGATTTCATTTTTTGAGAATGAAATAGATGAATGGTTTATGGATTTATCACTTTTAGATAGAACAACACTAAAATTTTGCTGATTACTTGAGTCATTCACCCCAATTGGGTCACTGGAGGAATAACCATTGTGACTCCTATTACTACCTGACATACCAAGGTCGAATTTATCGATATTTTGAGTGAGATTAAATGATAATTCTTTAGCTCCATAGTTACCAGTTTTAATTTGTGAATAATTATTTGACTCTTTAGTAAAGATATTAATTACTCCAGCGCTTGCATTATCTCCAAATTGAATTGAACCAGACCCTTTGATAATTTCAATCTTTTCAATGCTATTTATGTCAATAATTGTTAAATTAGGTAGATCGTTGTCGATATTGTTGAGCTTTCTACCGTTTAGAAAAATAGATATGTGTTTAATTCCATTAGTTAAACCAAAACCACGAAGATCAACTTGTTGAGCAAATTTATTGCCAGAACTAGGCACAAAGCTAACTGAAGAATGTTTGGTCAAAAAATCATATAAATCAACTGATGCAGATTTCTTGATATCGTCTTTTGTATAGACTTCATGAGCAAATGAAGAGTTGCTTGAATAATCTCCATGAAAGTTTGATTCAAAAATTACAGGGTTTAAATAGATAGGAATAGGTCCAATAGTGGCAAATAGCTTTAAGGGTAATATTCCAAATAGTAAGACTAATCTTTTAATGCGCATGTTTTAATAAGCGATAGAAAACATACAGCATTAACTGTATTTTTTTCTAACGCACCACCCATCGTAGTTGTTAAAAATTACCAAACCATGTATCGGACTTTAACCGTTGCGAGGGCAGTATTGGATTTTCACCAATTTCCAGAGGATTTAGCTTCGAACATTATACTTTATCGCAGTTTTAAAATTGCTATGTAGAGACTATTCAAAGCAAAAAAATACAAGGTATTGATGTAAAATTCTGTGCTTTATTATTGATTTTTAATTGGAGATATTTTAATGAGTCAAGCCTACAATTTCAGTGCTGGTCCGGCGATGCTTCCTCGTGAGGTCTTGGAAAAAATGCAAAGCGAATTACTAGACTATGGAAAAGCAAAAGCCTCAGTTATGGAAATTTCGCATAGGGGTGCTGACTTTATGGAATTAGCGCAAAAATCTGAGCAAGATCTTCGTGATCTAATGGGTATTCCTAATAACTTTAAGGTGCTTTTTCTTCAAGGTGGCGCCTCAGCTCAGTTTTCTATGGTTCCTATTAATCTCTTAAGGGGTAAAAATATCGCAAGTTACGCACATACTGGTCATTGGTCAAAGAAGGCTATCGCTGAAGCGAAAAGATATTGCGATGTTAATGTGGTGACTGATAGCTCTGAAAATAAATATACAGATATCGATGATTTTTCGAACTGGAATATTGATGCTAATTCGGCATATCTTCATTACACACCGAATGAAACAATTGCTGGCCTGGAGTTTGATTACACGCCAGAGGTAGATATACCGTTGGTTGCAGATATGTCTTCAACTATCCTTTCAAGACCCATAGATGTTTCAAAATATGGTGTTATTTATGCAGGCGCTCAAAAGAATATTGGTCCAGCTGGATTAACGATTGTTATTGTTAGAGAAGATCTCATTGGTAAAGTAGTTGAAAATCAACCAATCCTATTTAATTACGAGACTCAGTCAACGAATGATTCTATGTATAACACACCTTCAACCTTTGCTTGGTATGCAGCTGGTAGAGTGTTTGAGTGGCTGAAAGAAAAGGGTGGTGTTGAAGGAATGGCAAAAATTAATCAAAGTAAAGCTCAGAAACTTTATAGTGTGATTGATGAGTCTGATTTTTACTCAAATCCAGTTGCAGTTAAATATCGTTCTTGGATGAATGTGCCATTTATTTTAGCTGATGACTCTTTAGATAAACTTTTCCTTGAGAAAGCTTATGAAGCAAACCTACTTGCTCTAAAAGGGCATAGGAGTGTTGGTGGAATGAGAGCTAGTATTTATAATGCGATGCCAGAGTCAGGTATTGATGCACTAATCAATTTTATGAAAGCTTTTGAAAAGGAGCACGCATAATGTATCGAGTTTTAACCCTAAATAATATTTCATCAGTAGGCCTTGAAAAGTTACCAAGAGATGGTTATGAAATTTCATCTGATGCTAATGATCCAGATGCCATTCTTGTCAGAAGTGCAAAAATGCATGATATGGAGATTGGAGAAAATCTGAAAGCAGTGGGCAGAGCTGGAGCTGGTGTAAATAATATTCCTCTTGATAAGATGAGTGAAAAGGGAGTTGTGGTATTTAATGCTCCTGGTGCAAATGCTAATGCGGTGAAAGAATTGGTTATTTCTTCGATGTTACTAGCCTCCAGAAATATCTGCCAAGCATGGGATTATGTTCGCGGACTTCCAATAGATAATTTAAAGGTGGCTGTTGAAGAAGGAAAGAAAAATTATGCAGGTTCAGAATTGCCAGGCAAAACTTTAGGAATTGTTGGACTTGGTGCAATTGGAGTGCAAATTGCAAATGCTGCTCATGCATTGGGCATGAATGTTATTGGTTTTGATCCCTCTATTACTATTAAAAGTGCATGGAAGCTTTCTTCCGGTGTTGAACAAGCTATTAGTATTGATGAGCTTTTTTCTAAGAGTAATTTTGTGTCTTTTCATGTGCCTCTCACTGAGGGTACTAAAAATATTCTTAACGAGACTAGAATAAAACTACTTCCAAAAGATGCAGTGATTTTAAATTTTGCGAGAGATGGCATCGTTGATGAAGATGCTCTTGAGAAAGCGTTAGATGATGGTTCAGTAAAATACTACGTAACTGATTTTCCTATTGATTCTAGAAAAAATCATGAGCGTGTAATCGCATTACCACATCTTGGTGCTTCTACTCAAGAAGCAGAAGATAATTGTTCAGTTATGGTGGCTCACCAGATTAAAGATTACTTGGAAAATGGAAATATTTTGAATTCGGTTAACTTTCCCGAAGCTGTTATGCCAAGAGCTGGAAAAGAGCGTTTAGCTATTACTAATAAAAACATTCCAAATATGGTCGGACAAATTAGTACTGCGATTGCTGATATGGGTGGTAATATTGTAGATATGTTAAACAAATCTAGAGATGATGTTGCCTACACTCTAGTAGATCTAGAAAATGAAATCTCAGATGATGTAATTAATAAATTGTCTGAAGTTGAAGGCATACTGACCGTCAGAAAGATATAAATTATGACAAAAAAATCACTTGATGAACTTAGACAAAAGATTGACTCTATTGATGAAAATATTCAATCTCTAATTGCAGATAGAGCAAAGTTAGCAAAAGAAGTTGCTGAAGTTAAGAAGTCTATACAAGATAGTGATGTTTTTTACCGTCCAGAAAGAGAGGCTCAGGTTCTTAGGGCAATAATTGAAAGAAATAAGAGTCTTATCAAAGATAAAGATATGGCGCATATTTTCAGAGAAATTATGTCAGCTTGTTTGGCTGTTGAGCAGCCTTTAAAGGTTGCTTATTTAGGTCCCGAAGGAACCTTCACTCAAGAAGCAGCATTGAAACATTTTGGTCATGCAGTTTCAACCATCGATTGCGCAAGTATTGATGACATTTTTGAAGAGGTTGAAAAGGGCGTTGCTAAATACGGTGTTGTTCCAATTGAAAATTCATCTAACGGTGTTGTAGGTGGAACAGTAGATATGCTTTATTCTCATAAGCTTAAGGTTTGTGGTGAGGTTGAAATATCGATTCAACATCAATTAATGACAGCAGACGTTAATCAAGAGATTAAGGTAATTTACGCTCATCAACAGGCATTAGATCAATGCAGAAGATGGTTGGCAAATCATTATCCTAACTGTGAGTTAAGGCCAGTTTCTTCTAACGCGTTGGCTGCTAGAATTGTCACTCAAGAATCTAATGCTGCTGCAATTGCATCTGAAGCAGCACTGGGTTTATATAACCTTGAAAGACTTGCTAAAAATATTGAAGACAAGACAGGAAACATAACCAGATTCTTAATTCTTGGCAAGGAGAGCGTATCTCCATCTGGCAAGGATAAAACTTCTTTATTGGTAGTTGCTAAGCACGAGTCTGGTTCTCTATTTAATATTCTTGAGCCGTTTAAAGATAATGATATCAATATGCTGCAGTTAGCTAGACATCCAATACCAGGTGTGAAATGGGAGTATTTATTCCTAATTGATATTGAAGGACATGCAGAAGATCCTGAAGTTAACAAAGCTCTTTCGGCTGTCAAAGATAGAGTTTTAAAACTTGATGTCTTAGGGTCATATCCAATCTGCGTTCTATGAGTGTTTGTGAATCTATTCTCTCACTAACTCCTTATCAAGGTGGAAGACCTATAAGTGAAATTCAAAGAGAATATGGGCTTTCTAATGTAATAAAGTTAGCAAGTAATGAAAACCCTCTTGGAGTTTCCAAGAAAGTACAAGAAGCGATTAAAAGCGCCATAACTCAAATTGGAAGATATCCTGATGGCAATGGTTATTATTTGAAAGATGCACTAGCAAAAAAATTATCAGTTTCAGCTAAGTCCATCACACTTGGAAATGGCTCAAACGATATTCTTGAGCTGATACCCAGAGCATACGTGTGTTCAAAAGATGATGAAGTTATTTTTTCTCAATATGCATTTGTTGTCTACCCGTTAGTCACTAAGGCGATTGGTGCTAAAGCTATTGTTACTCCAGCGAATGATTTTGGGCATGATTTAAATGCAATGTATGAGGCTATTACTGATAAAACAAAGGTAATTTTTATTGCAAATCCAAATAATCCTACTGGAACTTTATTAAGCAATGAAGAGATATACAATTTTCTAAAAAAAGTTTCAAACGAAATTATTGTTGTTTTAGACCAAGCATATATTGAGTATCTTGATGTCGAAGATGTCTATATTGATTGGTTGAAAGATTTCCCTAACTTGGTTATTACCCGTTCTTTTTCGAAAGCATATGGTCTTGCAGGACTTAGAGTTGGTTATTCTATTTCTAGCGAGGAAATTGCAGATTATTTAAATAGAATTAGACAACCCTTTAATGTTAACTTAATTGCGCAGGAGGCAGCTATTGCCGCTTTATCAGATGCAGATTTTCTTGCTGAATCAGTAAAAGTAAACTCTGATGGATTATTACAGCTTGAAGAAGGATTTAGAAGTTTAGGACTTAAATTTATTAAATCTCATGCTAATTTTATTAGTGTTAAAGTTTCCAACAGCATGGAATTAAATCAAAAACTTTTAGAAAAGGGCATAATAGTGCGCCCTGTTGAAATGAAAGATTATCTTAGGATCTCAGTTGGGACTTATGCTGAGAATGCAAAATTCCTTGAGGTCCTTAAAGAAATAATTTGATATGAACAAAATTTGTATTATCGGTGTCGGACTTATCGGAGGTTCTTTAGCAAGGGCAGTTAAGGAGAAGAATCCTGCAACTCTTATGATGGGTTATGCTCGAACTGATAAGAACCTCAAAATTGCCAAAAAACTTGGAGTATTAGATGATTACTCTACTGATATTCAGGAAGCGGTATCTAATTCAGATTTGGTTGTTTTGGCAACACCTGTGAATGCTTTTGAGACAATCCTTGAAAATATAAAACCATTTTTAGGACAAAAAACTGTTGTTACTGATGTAGGTAGTACCAAACTCAATCTCATAGCCTCTGCCGAGAAGGTGTTTGGAAGCTTTCCTCAATTTCTTATCCCCGCTCACCCCATTGCCGGAAAGGAGAAAAATGGCGTGGAGTTTTCTGATGCCAATCTATTCAATGGTAAGAGAGTGGTTGTTACTCCTGAAAAAAATTCTGACCAAAATGCACTGGATATGGTCATTTCCCTTTGGGAAGATATCGGAGCTCATGTCGAAGTTATGTCTGCAATCCAACATGATAGTATCCTTGGAATGACCTCTCATCTTCCCCATATGCTAGCATTTAATCTTGTTGATTATCTAATGAGTCAAAATAAAGATGCCTTTAATTATGCTGCTGGAGGATTCAAAGATTTCTCTAGGATCGCTTCCAGTGATCATACTATGTGGCGAGATATTTGCCTTAATAACGCTAATGAGATTACCAATCATATTAGCGGCTACATTGATAATCTAGAGAATCTTAGTAATATGATTAAAGATCATGATTCAGATGGAATTGATAGATTATTCTTAAATGCAAAACAATCTAGAGACAACTGGCTTAAGAAAAAATAATTATGAGTCAGTTTATTGCCAATCCTGTAAACAGTCTTAAAGGATCAGTTAAGGTTCCTGGTGATAAGTCAATATCCCATCGTTCAATTATGCTCGGATCATTATCCAATGGTGTTACTCATGTTAGTGGATTCCTTGATGGCGAAGATGCTTTGTGTACCTTGAAAGCTTTTCAAGATATGGGGGTAAAAATTGATAGGAATGGAACTGATGTAACCATCCATGGAGTAGGTCTAGATGGTCTAAAAAAACCAGATCAGCCTTTGGATCTTGGTAATTCAGGTACCTCAATGAGATTAATGTGCGGACTGTTATCCGCGCAGTCTTTTTCTTGCGAACTGATTGGAGATGAGTCATTATCTAAAAGGCCAATGGGAAGAGTAATCAATCCATTAAATTCAATGGGTGCACAAATCGAAAGTCATGACGGAAAACCTCCTTTGAAAATCATTGGTGGAAAAAATCTTACTGGAATAAGCTATGAAATGCCGATGGCATCAGCCCAAGTAAAATCATCAATTCTTCTTGCCGGTATGTATGCCTCTGGTAGAACTTGCGTGACAGAGCCAGCACCAACTAGAGATCATACTGAAAGAATGCTCAGAGGTCTTGGAGCAGATGTTTCCTCAATTGGCAATGTTGCTTGTGTGAGAACAGTTAAAGAATTACAAGCAACCAATATTGTTGTGCCATCAGATATATCCTCTGCGGCCTTTTTTATGGTTGCAGGATGTATCGCTAAAAATGCAGATATTGATATAGTAGGAGTGAATATGAATCCTACGAGAACTGGTGTTATCGATATTCTTAAGCTTATGGGTGCAAATTTAACAGTTTCAAATGAACGCGAAATTGGCGGAGAACTTCTTGCGGATATAAGAGTTTTATCATCTAATTTAAAAGGTATTCATATACCAGAAGAATTGGTCCCTTTAGCCATTGATGAGTTTCCAGTGATATTTATTGCTGCCTCTCACGCAGAGGGAAAAACAATTCTTTCAGGAGCTGAAGAATTGAGAGTAAAAGAGTCGGATAGGATTCAGGTAATGGCTGATGGTCTTGAATCTCTGGGAATCAAGACGAAAGTGTTGGAAGATGGAATTGAGATACTTGGTGGAGAGTTTACAAAACCCTCAGAAATTATTGAGGCTCATCATGATCACAGGATTGCTATGTCATTTGCTATTGCATCAATTAGATCAAAATACCCCATCACAATTAATGGGGTTGAGACGGTATCAACATCTTTTCCTGGGTTTGCTGAACTAGCAAATTCTATTGGAATGAATATTGACGAAAAAAAAGGCGCTTAAAGCGCCTTTAAAATTAGTATCCACCTTTTCTTTTGGTTTCAGGAAGACCTGCAATTTTCCCAGCTTGTTTAGCGGGACCTTTAGGGAAAAGAGTATATAAATCTTTAGTCGAAAGACTAGAAGGCCAATCATTTTTTAGAGCTTTAACCATATTTCTTTCGTTAGGTTGATTGCCATTATTGTTGATATATTCATCTCTCAAGAAGTTTAATACTTTGAAACTTAAATCACTTAAGTCAAGACCTTCTTCAGCAGCAATTTCATGCGCAATATCTTCATTCCAATCATCGTGGTTTACAAGATAACCACGTTCAGCTCTTTCTAGATCAGCTAACGCCATTTATACCTCCGTAGTGATTAATTATTAGAGGACTATTATATAATATGGTTTTTTAAATAATTAACCCATTTTCATTATGACAATTGATAATGCTTCCCCATTTTTTGCATGGGATGTTGCTACCTGGTTAGCACTTTTTTTAGTCACTGGTTTTACAATTGTCGTAGTCGATCGATTTTTGATTAATAAAGAAATTTATATTGATTCAAGGGAGATAAAGAAGGGTTTTTTATCAAAATTGATCTACTTTATCTTATTTCTTAGACATTATAAAAATGAGAAGTATTTAGATAGACCTAAACCTGTTAAATGGTCAGCTGAATTTTATCCAGTTTTATTATTAGTCTTTGTATTGAGAGGATTCTTATATGAACCTTTTCAAATTCCATCAAATTCTATGATGCCAACTTTATTAACTGGAGATTTTATTCTTGTCAACAAACATACTTATGGTTTGAGACTTCCGGTAACCAACACATTATTAATTCCTAATAACAAACCAGAGAAGGGGGATGTTGTTGTTTTTAGATATCCCAATTACATGAAAGATGAAAGAAGAAGTGGGGAAGATTGGATTAAGAGAGTTGTTGCCACTCCAGGAGATCAATTTACCTATGTAAATGATGAATTATTTATCAACGGCAATAAAGTTCAATATAAAAATATTGGAAAATATGTCGGTGTTGAGTCAGGTATAGAAATGACCGGCTTTGTAGAGAAATTAGAGACTAATGGAGTAGAGCACCAAATCCTCATTGATCCTAAACAAAGCTCTAGAAGCGTTAAGGGAGTTGTGCCAGAGGGTCATTATTTTGTAATGGGTGATAATCGAAATAGAAGTAGCGATTCAAGATTTTGGGGTTTTGTTCCAGAGGACTATATCATTGGCAAGGCGTTTGCTATCTGGATGCATTATGATGATTCTTTCAAATTTGATCGTCTAGGTTTATTCAATTAAAGTGTTTGACGATATCATTTAATTCAGTTTTACTCTTGTAGTGAATAATTAAACGCCCTTTGTTATCGATATCCTTAATCTCAATCTTCCAGTTGAGTTTTTTTGATAATGTTGCTGATAAATCCTGGATAAAAGGATCAATATCTAAAACTTTTTTTGGTTTAGGGTTTAAAACTTTTTTAACAAGAGCTTCAGTCTGTCTGACAGACAAACTTCTTTTAATAACTTCATTAGCAACAAAAATTTGATTCTCTTCATCTAGTGGCAAAAGAGATCTAGCATGGCCCATTTCAATCGAACCTTTATTTAAGAGCTTCTTGACAGGCTCCTTGAGTTGCAAAAGTCGTATTAAATTTGAAACACTTGAGCGAGAACGACCAACTACCTGAGAAATTTCCTCATGAGTCATCTTGAAATCAACTATAAGCTGTTGTAATGCTTTTGCCTCCTCAAGTGGCGTTAAGGATTCTCTTTGAATATTTTCGATAAGACCTATCGCAAGAGCAACTTGGTCATCAATCTCGCGAACAATGACAGGAACTTCTTCTAGTCCAGCAAGTATTGATGCCCTCCATCTTCTTTCACCTGCAATGATTTCATGCTTATCGTAGGTTATTTTTCTGACAACTAATGGCTGAATTACACCTTGTGACTTGATTGATTCAGCTAGTTCATTAAGAGCTTCAGGGTCAATATCATCCCTGGGTTGATACTTGCCCCTTTGAAGACTGTTAACATGCATCATTTCAAGATTTTTTTGATTACCACCAGTTTGGTCCGTATTAACTTGACCTAGAAGAATATCGAGACCGCGACCTAATTTAGACATTTAAGTATATGAATTAATTGATGTTTTTCTCAAAACTTCACTTGCAAGAGAAAGGTAGGATAGGGCACCTTTAGATGATCTAGCATAATTGATAGCGGCTTTTCCAAAACTTGGAGCTTCGGCTAACTTTACATTTCGTGGAACAATAGTCTTAAAAACTTTATGAGAGAAGTACTTTAATAATTGAACTGAGACTTCATTAGATAAATTATTTCTTGTGTCATACATCGTTCTAACTAAACCAGTTATGTCTAAATTGGGATTAGTAGTTTGTTTGATTTTTTCAATAGTTTGCATAAGTGCGCTTAAACCCTCAAGTGCGTAGTATTCACACTGCATTGGAATAATAATACCATTAGATGCTGTAAAAGCGTTGATTGTTAGCATATTAAGAGAAGGGGGACAATCTATAACAATAAAATCATAAACATTAATCACTTCAGATAACACTTCTTTAAGTTTGTATTCAGAATTTTTATTTCTTAAAAGAGTTACCTCTGCTGCAACTAAATCAGTATTAGATGGAATAACATCCATACCAACTCCTTCACAATGTTGAACAGCTTTATCAAGTGAGCATTCATCTAGAAGTAGTTCACAAATCGAATTGTTAAGATTGTATTTATCAATTCCACAACCCATCGTGGCATTACCTTGTGGGTCGATATCAATCAATAAGACTTTCTTATGGATTTTAGCCAGCGCTGCAGATAAGTTAACTGCGGTGGTTGTTTTTCCAACCCCACCTTTCTGATTTGCAATTGAAATTATATTGGCTGACACGATAAAACTACTTTTTAGCTAAAACATTGAGCGCCTTTAAAAGATTCGAAGCTTCAACAATAAAGTAATCCTTTTTGAGTCTTTCAATTGCTTTAGTTTCCGCTTCATTAGCAATTTTATCTTGTTGTTTAATAATCTCATCAGATGTCATTTCTGTAGGATTTTTATCCTCTAAATGTCCCTCTAGATCTTTTTCTTTGGTATCAGTGATATCTTCTTCTTTCTCATTGTTAAGATCTATATTTTTGAGAGCAATATCTGGCTCAATACCTTTCGCTTGAATAGATCTTCCTGATGGAGTGAAATATCTTGCAGTTGTGATTTTAAGACCATATCCATTTTCAGAATCAATAATGGTCTGAACAGAGCCCTTACCAAAAGATGTCTTACCCATTATGATTGCACGCTTATGATCCTGCAAAGCACCAGCAACAATTTCAGATGCTGAAGCGGAGCCTTCATTAATTAATACTACAATAGGTGCACCATTAAGAATATCAGGTCCCTCTATAGGAAATTTCAAATTGGAACTTGGTATTCTTCCTTCGGTATAAACCACTAATCCTTCATTATCAAGAAAAACGTTGGATACATCGACAGCTCCATCCAATATTCCACCTGGATTGTTTCTAAGATCAAGTATTAGGGATTTTAGAGGGGAGCCATTCTTTTCGACTAACTCTTTTATCTTGTCTTTGAGTAATTGGGCGGTAGGATTTTGAAAACTAGAAATTCTTACATATCCCAATCCTGAATCAAGCAAGTGGCTTTTAACAGAAGTAATAGTGATAATTTCTCTAGTGATATTAACTACAAAAGGTTTTTTCCCATTTCTAACAATTGTTAAATCAATTGAAGTATTTGGAGTTCCTCTCATTAGAGATACGCCATCTTCTAGTGTCATATCATTAACTGGTTTATTCCCAATTTTAACAATTAAATCACCTGCTTGAATTCCTGCACGATAGGCAGGAGTGTCGTCTATCGGTGAAATGACCTGAATAGCATCATCTTTCTTACCAATCACTATACCAAGTCCACCAAATTGACCTTCGGCACTCTCCATTAAGTTGGTTTGTTCTTTTGGCTCAAGATAAACCGAGTGAGGATCAAGACCATTAACCATTCCTTTGATGGCATTATTGAAAAGTTCTTCGTTAGTAACATCATCAACATAAAGTTGTTTAATATCACTAAATATTCTCGTGAATGACTCTAGATCTTCAAAAAAAGCCTCAATTTTTTCTTTTTCTGAAGTATTTTCGGCAACTACATTAGATGTGAAAAATGATGCAAGACAAAATATTGAAAAAAGTGAAAATTTTGAAATAATTTTTAAGAAATTCATAATATAATTATTTTGTGAATAGTGTAAATAGCTCTTGTTGGCAAAAAATACAATAATACTCACAATTCCATTTATTTGACTTTATTTTTTTAACAAAATCATTGAGGATATTAATGAAATCATTAAATTTGTTTTTTTTCATCACTTTGTCTTTCATAACCAGTTTTGCAATTGCCGATAATCATTCTGAGACTTCAATAACTGAATCATCGGAACCAGTTTCTACTGGGCCAGCTGATGCAATAAGATCAGCGTTAATTAATCTCAACCAGCTATCAAAGTCGCTTTATACGCCTGAGAAGACTAAAGAAGTTGTTGAAAACCAAGTAGTTCCATTGTTTGATTTCGATAAGTTAGCTAAAGAAGTACTATTGTTTACTCGTGTTTCATTGTCAAATGAAGAATTAAAATATTTTACCTCCCGTCTACAGAATTCAATTTTGACTGGCATGTTGACAAAGTTTGCCCAAATTAGAACAACAAGTTTCAAATTTATGTCAGCTAGACCTTCTAGGGGTGGCTCAATAATTGTTCAATTGGGTGTATTCGGATATGCTTCATATCCAATGTATATAGATTTGGTTTTTCATCAAAATGATGAACAAAAATGGTTAATTTATGATGTTGTGCTAAATAGAGACAGTTTGATCAATTACTATCGTAAGATGGCAATTGTGTTGCTCAATAGGTACGGCACATATGGAATGTTAGGTAGAATATAAATTGGGGTATATATGACTGAAGTTACACTTCTAGAAAAAGAAGAAGATATTGAAAAAGCAACAAAAGCTCTTAAAGCGATGGCTCATCCTTTAAGGTTAAAAATACTTTGCGCATTAAAGGCTGATGAGTTGCCTGTTTTGGAAATAGTCAAACAAGTTGGCTCATCTCAATCAAATATTTCTCAACATATTGATATTTTAAGAACTAAGGACATCGTTGAATCGCGACGGGATGGAAACAAAATTTTGTGTAAGGTTAAAGATGCAAAAATTTTAAAGCTTGTCGCCAATATGCAAGCCGTTTTCTGTTCAGAAGATATTTCTTAATACACTTTAACCGACCACTACTGCGTCCGTAGCTCAGCTGGATAGAGTATTGGCCTCCGAAGCCAAGGGTCGGGTGTTCGAATCACCTCGGACGCGCCAAAAATAACCATTTATGACATATCCAAACATTGATCCAGTAATTCTTGACTTAGGATTCGCCAAAATTTATTGGTATGGGCTAATGTATATTTTTGCTTTTATTTCTGCATATTTTCTAGCAAAGAATCGCATAAAAAAATCTTCTCAATGGAAATTAAATGAATTAGAGGATCTAATTTTTTATGGCGCCATTGGCGTTGTCTTAGGTGGAAGGTTGGGATATATGTTTTTTTATAATCTCAGCGATTTTATTTCAAATCCAGCTATTATTTTTGAAATTCAAAATGGCGGTATGTCGTTCCATGGAGGTCTTCTAGGGGTAATCATATCAGTGATTTTGTTTAATAGAAAATATAAACGAGATTTCTTTATTACGATGGACTTTGTTGCACCACTTGTACCTCTGGGATTGGGGTTTGGGAGAATAGGTAACTTTATAAATGGTGAGTTATGGGGCAAGGTATCGAGTTCCAGTTATGCCATGTTCATTCCTCAAGAGAATACCAGTCGATACCCAACTCAATTGTATGAAGCTTTTTTGGAAGGATTAATTCTTTTTGCAATACTATGGTTATATAGTTCAAAAGAGAGGCCAAGAATGTCAACTTCAGCTCTTTTTCTAATATTTTATGGTTTATTTAGATTTATAATTGAATTCGTAAGAGAGCCGGATCAACATATTGGATATTTGGCTTTTAACTGGATAACGATGGGGCAAGTCCTGAGCTTTCCAATGATTCTTTTGGGAGTTTATCTATTTATGAAGTCTAATAAAAATGCAAGCATATCTTGATATAGGTAAAAAAATTCTTGAAGAAGGTCAATGGATCGAAAATAAACGCACAGGACAAAAAACTCTAGCGATTATCGGTGCTACTTTTGAGCATGATTTATCTACTGGAACCGTTCCAGTTGTTACCACAAAAAAACTCTTCTGGAAGGCTGCAATTGGTGAAATGCTTGGGTATATAAGAGGTTATCGATCAGCAGCACAATTTAGAGCATTGGGATGTAATACTTGGAATGCCAATGCAAATGAGAATGATGCATGGCTTAATAACCCTCATCGTCAGGGTGAAGATGATATGGGACTATGTTACGGTGTCATTGGAAGGGCATTTCCAGGAATTGAGGATGACGAACCATTGGACCAATATAAGAAGATCGTGAATGACCTATCTCAAGGTTTTGATGATAGACGCGAGATTTTAACTTTCAATCATCCTAATTTGATTCATAGAGCCTGCCTGCCTGCCTGTATGCATACACATCACTTCAATTTGTTAGGCAATGAACTATACATAGAAAGTTACCAGAGGAGTAGTGACTATGCTCTTGGTCAGCCATTTAATCATTTCCAAGTGGCCTTTCTATTGATGATCACTGCACAAATTACTGGAAATGAACCAAAAAAAATGAGGCATCATTTATCCAATATTCATTTGTATGAAGATCAGGTAGAAATTTTTAAAAATGAACAATTAAACAGAGAGCCACTCAAGTTACCTAAATTAAAGATTAATCCGGATATCAAAACCTTAGAAGATCTTGAAACGTGGGTGACTATGGATGATTTTGAATTGGTGGATTACGAACATCACCCAGCAATTAGTTATCCTTTTACTGTTTAAAGTCTCTAATGGACTCACTTTCTCAATTTGTCTTAGGTTCAGCTGTTGCTGTTGTTGTTACCAAGGAGCCATCAAGGAAAGTTGCAATCTGGGGAGGAATAATTGCGACTATTCCTGATTTAGATATTTTTATTCAGTATGCAGATCCCATAGAAAGAACAACTAGTCATCGTGGTTTTTCCCATTCTTTAATCGTATTGACGCTTTTTGCTCCTTTTCTTGGTGTATTAATCTCTAAGGTTTTGAAGATTGTTGATAAGCAAAAAGTAATATTAATGACCTGGCTTGCTCTGATTACTCATCCATTACTGGATAGTTTAACTATTTATGGCACACAGCTTTTATGGCCAATTGCAGATCTTCAGTCAAATGTGATGATCGGATCAATTTTTATTATTGATCCTCTCTACACCTTGTGGTTATTAATTGCATTGTTGCTCATTTTATTAGGATACAAAAATAAGAATATTAGGTTGAGAGCGGCACAATTAGGGTTAGCGATTAGTACTTTGTATCTTTCTTTTACATTGTATGCCCAGGAAGGTATTGTTAAGCCAATAATCAAAGACTCTTCTTACGATCAGGTAATTATTACCCCATATCCATTTAATACAATCAATTGGAATATAGTCAAAATTAAGGGAGATCAATATACTGAAAGTTGTGTAAATATATTTAACCGCTTAGAGATTGAAAAGTTTAGAGGCTTTTTAAATCATGATCTATTAAATTCTGATTCTATAAGTCGTTACGCAAAATTTTCAAATAACTTTTACAAATTAGATTCGGATACTTTTAATAACAGACTTCTCCTAACTGACCTAAGAATGGGAAATCATCAGCAGTATGTTTTTAATTTTATCGTCGGAAGAAAAAACCCAGATGAAAAAAACTTTAAATCAACTAAGCCTTTTAGGGTTAAAGTAGGGACTGGTAGGACACTTGAGAAAATAAGTTTGACTTGTAAAAGTTAAACTAGATATTTCCCATCAGATTTTTTACAGTATCTATATCTTTGTCTCCACGACCAGAGAGGTTAACAACAATGCTTTTACCTTTGCCCATTTCTTTAGCAAGTTTGATGGCATAGGCAACAGCATGAGAAGTTTCAAGTGCAGGAAGAATTCCTTCAACTCGAGTTAAGGTATGAAATGCCTCTAGCGCTTCATGATCATCGACCGCTACATATTTTGCTCTTCCTGAGTCTTTAAGGTATGAATGCTCTGGTCCCACTCCAGGATAATCTAGGCCAGCAGATATTGAGTGAGTTTCACCTATTTGTCCATTCTGATCACAAACCACATAGGTTCTATTACCATGAAGCACTCCAGGTTTTCCCTTGTTAAGAGGGGCAGAATGTTTATCGGTATCAAGGCCTAGACCGGCAGCTTCAACTCCGTACATTTCAACAGAAGTATCTTCAATAAAAGGATGGAATAAACCTATCGCATTCGAACCACCACCAACACAAGCAACTAATGCGTCAGGAAGGCCTCCAAACTGCTCTGAAAACTGTTTTTTTGTCTCTTTACCAATAACACTCTGAAAATCTCTTACCATCATTGGATAAGGATGTGGACCAGCGACAGTGCCAATAATATAAAAAGTGTCATCAACATTAGTGACCCAATCTCTCATAGCCTCATTGAGTGCATCTTTAAGAGTTTTCGATCCTGAGGTTACAGAAACCACTTCAGCACCTAAAAGTTTCATTCTAAACACATTGAGTGCTTGACGTTTAACATCAACCTCACCCATATAAACTACACATTTGAGCCCTAATCTTGCGGCAATAGTTGCTGTGGCAACCCCATGCTGACCAGCACCTGTCTCAGCAATAATTCTTGTTTTACCCATTCGTTTAGCCACTAGAGCTTGACCAATGGTATTGTTAACTTTGTGAGCTCCAGTATGATTTAAATCTTCACGTTTGAAATAAAGATTAGCGCCACCAATTTTATTGGTTAGATTTTCAGCAAAATATAATGGAGTTTCTCGGCCAACATAATGTTTCAGGTCGTAATGAAATTCTTGCTCAAAAAGTTTGTCATTCTTACATTTTTCATACTCAATCTCTAATCTCTTGATTGGATCAATGAGTGTTTCAGAAGAAAAATTACCACCAAAGATACCGAAGTGACCTTTTTCGTCTGGCAGGGTGTAGTGTTTAAAGTCTTTTTGATTCATCATTTCGACCAGATTGAACGTATACAGCTGATTTTACCAATAAATCAGCAATTTCTTTACGCGAACCAAGATAATCAGCAATTTCAATTTCAATATTTGGATTGTTAGCGCGACCTTTATCAACCTCTTCTGGAACATCTTCCGCCACATGCCTACCAGCAGATAGGAAGTAGGGAACGACAACAATTTTTTCAGCACCTTTACGAACACAAAGGTCAATCGCATCAGGAATATATGGTTCAGCTAATTCAAGAAAACCATGCTCGACAAAGTCAAATTCACCATCGAGTAAGTTATTCATATGTTTAGCAAGCACTGCCACTTCGCTATTAGATTCTTTCCTTCTGCTTCCATGTGCCACCAATAGAAGTGCATTCATAATAAATTCCTAAGTAATAATTACATCAGTAATTTTAGTTTATTTTCTAAAGTAAGCAAAAAGATCTACCCTGTGATTAATAAGGTAATAAATCAAATAAACTGGTAAATTACATATCTGATGCAATTTACAACATCAGTATAATTCACTGTAAATATTCTTAAAAGTTTTAAATGTATAGTTGTTCCAGGAAATATGAATCTGCAAATCAAGGCAAAGTTGGAGTATTAATCACAAACCTTGGAACGCCTGATTCACCGACCAAGGAGTCATTAAAGGTTTATCTTAAGGAGTTTCTTTCTGATCCGAGAGTAGTTGAGCCACCCCCAGCTAGGTGGTTATGGAAGCTGATTTTAAATTTAATTATCTTAAATACTCGTCCAAAAAAATCAGCCGAGGCTTATCAGAGTGTTTGGGGGAAATTTGGTGACGGATCACCGCTTCTTGATATTGGCAAAGAGCAAAAAAGATTGATTTCAAAAGAACTCAATGATAAATACTCTGGTCAGTTTGAAGTTGAGATTGGCATGAGATATGGAAACCCTTCTATTGCTTCTGGACTAAAGAGTCTGGAGGAAAAAGGCTGTGAAAAAGTGCTAATTTTTCCTTTGTATCCTCAATATGCAAGCGCAACCACTGGCTCAACATTTGATGCTGTTGCTGATGCTCTTAAGACAATGAGGAGAGTGCCTGAATTAAAGTTTGTGAGCCATTACTACAATGATAAAAGATTTATTAAAGCGCTTTCTAATTCTGTTAAAAAATTTCAGAAACAACACGGAAAACCTGACTTGCTTTTAACTTCATATCATGGGATTCCAAAAAGATACTTTGAAAATGGTGATAACTATCCTTGCCATTGTTGCAAAACTACTTACCTGTTAGCTAAGGATTTAAAGCTAGAGCCTAGTAAGTACAAGATGAGTTTTCAATCCCTTTTTGGTAAAGAGGAGTGGATGAGGGACTACACTGATGAAACTTTAAAATCTTTACCTTCCAAAGGGGTAAAAAATGTTCAAGTTATTTGTCCTGGTTTCTCAGCAGATTGTCTTGAAACTATTGAAGAAATTGATGAAGAAAATCGTGAATATTTTATGGAAGCTGGTGGAGAAACATATCACTACATACCGGCTCTGAATTATGACAAAGAGCATATCTCCTGCCTTACTGGGATTATTATTGATAAAACCAAAGATTGGATGATTAAATGAATATTTTAATATTTGGTGGTACTGGACTTGTTGGATCTTTGTTAAGTGAATTCTTTTCAAAATCTCATCAAGTTAAAGTTTTTGGAAGAGGGGTTTATCAAGATGAGAAAATTATCTTAGACAGTCTAGAGTGGTCTGATGTATTTATTCAACTTAGTGGTGCAACTATTAATAAGCGTTGGACTGAGGAATATAAAAAAGAATTGCACTCTAGTAGAATTGATACTAACAAACTAATTTCAAAGATTTACAAACAAGTAAACAATAAGCCTAAAGTTATTTTTGCTTCTGCGGTTGGCTGGTATCCAGAATCAAATTGCCTAAAGCCTTTGGATGAATCGCAAAAGGAGCCAGATAATGATTTTTTATCGAATCTTTCTGTTCAATGGGAGCAAGTAGCTAAAGACATATCAAGTGACGTATTAATTTTTAGGTTTGGGGTAGTGCTATCTAAAAATGGAGGTGCTTTAGGTGAAATGCTACCTTTTTATCGGTTAGGTCTTGGCGGCCCTGTTGCTTCTGGTAATCAGTGTTTTCCATGGGTCCATCATAAAGATTTATGTCGAGCTTTTGAAATGGCAATTGATAAAGACTGGAAGGGAGTCTTTAATTTAACTTCTCCCGGTTTTTTGCCTCAAAAAGATTTTGGAAAAGCTTTAGCAAGGGTTTTGAGAAGACCGTTTATTATCCCGACATTTGAATGGCAATTAAAAATGCTTTTTGGAGAGGGTGCATCTGTATTGCTTAAAAGTCTAGCAGTACAACCAGAAAGATTAATCAAAGAAAACTTTGTTTTTACTTATCCAGAAATAAATGAGGCATTAGAAGATATTTTTAACTAAAGCTTATTTCCAAAGATCTACTGTAATTCCCTGTTCTCTTAGTCTATCCGCTTTATCTTCAAGATATCTTTGAAAGCTAGGTTGGGTTTTATAAGCATTGGAAAGGACATAAGTCATAATTCCATGCGTATGAAACTCTTTAAAAAATGCATCCCTTCTGACTATCTCTTGACCATCTTTATCAAAAAATACAATAGCAGGTTTGTATGTTAAGCCTAAGTCAGAATACCAATCTTTTGCGGTCGTTCTCTTACCTTGTGGAGTAATTAATTTTTCCTCCGATAA
>VMDI01000060.1 GCA_008080915.1 Gammaproteobacteria bacterium
TAGTTACCAACCTGCTTGATAATGTTATAACTCCATTTTTGATCTAAACCAAGATTTTCATGAAGTTTACCTGTTTTACCAACAAGACGCTGAATTGTAGGATTGTTAGAATTAGCAGCTAAATCATCAATATTAGCAGACGTAACACCTAACTCATCACCTGTAATCAATGCGTTTAGTGACCATCTAACAATATTAAACCATGCGTCATCACCCTGTCTCACTACAGGACCAAGTGGTTCTTTTGAAATCACACCATCTAAAACTACTGCAGAGTTTGGATCCTTAAGTTGAGATCGAATCGAGTAAAGCTGAGATTGATCAGAAGTTAGCGCATCACAACGACCTTGTTCAAAACCAGTTCTTGTCTGAGCAGAAGTGTCAAAAGTGACAGCCTGGAACTGCATACCCTTAGATCTAAAATAATCCGCAAGGTTCAACTCAGTTGTTGTACCTGCTTGAATACAAAAGCTAGCGCCATTTAATTGATCAGCGCTTTTAATACCACTTGCAGCTGAAACAAGGAAACCTTGACCATCATAATAGTTAACACCAGCAAAATTTAAACCGAGTGAAGTATCTCTAGTTTGCGTCCAAGTGGTATTTCTTGAAAGTACATCAATTTCACCAGATTGAAGTGCTGTAAATCTCTCTTTAGCGGTTAATGGCACATATTTGACTTTAGAGTCATCCCCAAGTGCCGCAGCAGCAACAGCGCGACATACATCAACATCAACACCAGTCCATTTACCAGCGTCATCGGCAGCTGAAAAACCACCTAAACCAGTAGATACACCACAACTTAGATAACCCTTAGATCTAACATCAGCCAAGGTATCAGCTTTTGCAGGTGCAGCTGAAGGTGCAGCAGCTTGTTTATCGCCACCAGTACAACCACCTAGTGTAAGAACACCAGCAATAGCTACAGCAGAAGCAATAGAAAATGCTGAAATTTTTTTCATAATTATTTCTCCTCAATAAAAATATTAAACAGCAATCGAAAGATTACATACACAAAGTTTAACAAAAGATTTAGGGGAGAGGCGGTGAAAAAAAGACTTTTTTTATGTGGGCTGACAAAATTATCAGCCCAATTTTGGAGAGAGTAAGTTTTTATTGAAAGGTTGGATTTAAAAGATTATTAATGACCAAATTTGTTGACTGAGAATTCTTCAAAGAAGCTTTTTGATACCATCTATTAGCCTCAGATTCATCTTTCTCAACACCATCACCAATCAAATAAGAAAACCAAACATTGTACTGAGCTGCGATATTTCCTTGATTTGCAGCTTTCTTAAACCAATAAAAGGCATATCTAGCATTCTTAATAATATTTCTTCCTTTCTGAAATGCAGAGGCTAGAGCAAATTGGGCATCTGCATCACCTAGATATGCTTTCTGCTGTAATTTAACAAGATCCAAAGGAAGCTGAGATTCAGCAATTAAATATGGATGTAAATTATTCATAAATGCTCCTCAATTAAGTTGATTGAAAACAAATATAAACTCTTATAAAAAAGAATCAATATATTTTTTTAAACAAAAAATTACTATCATTTTTTTTATTAAAAAACAATAAGTTATAATTATATTATTTAAAAAATACCTTATAGTTATTTTTTAACTAATTATTAAAGATATATATACATGTATAAAATAACTATAATGTGATTTAAAGTTAAATAATTTAAAAGAATTAATGGCTCCAAAAACATCTGAATATCTTGCTAGAGTAAGGGAAAAGACTGGTTTATCTGATTATGCTATTTCTAAGAAATATAGTATTAATCAGTCAAATTTGAGTAAATATAGTTCTGGTAGATCTGCCTTATCAGAGACACATGCTTGGTTATTTGCAGATTTATTAGGTATTAACCCAGCTGAAGTAGTTGCCTATACCAAAATTGAGCAAGCAAAAATTACGAAGAATAAAGAGAAGCTCAAATTTTGGGAAAATCAGCTTTTTAAGATCAATAATGATCAATCACCAATCAAAATAAAAATTGCCCAAATAAACCCCACTGTTGGCGATTTGAAAAATAATAGTCTTCAGATTATTTCTGCAAGTCTTGATGCAGCTAATGAAGGATATGATCTAATAATCTTTCCCGAACTTGCTTTAACTGGATACCCACCAGAAGATCTTCTTCTTCGCCCAGAATTTCATTCTGAAATTAATTCCTGCATACAAGAAATTTCAGACAAGGTTGGATTTACAATAAATCTTATATTTGGAGCTCCAGAATACTCGAATAATCTTATTTATAATTCTGCCTATCTTTTGCAAGATGGTATTTATAAAACCTACCGTAAACAAATATTGCCTAATAATGGGGTATTTGATGAAAAACGTTATTTCTCGAGTGGTGATAGCCCCTTTCTTTTTGACTGCAAAGGTCACAGATATTCAATTTTAATTTGCGAGGACATATGGCACGACAACATGTTGGACCAAGTTGCCAATCTTGGTGCTCAGAATGTTATTGTTTTAAATGCCTCTCCATATCATCTTGGAAAACACCAAGAAAGAATTAATGTTTTAAGAAATAGCGTTTTAAGAAACAATATTAATCTTATTTATGTCAACCTGGTTGGTGGTCAAGACGAACTTGTTTTTGATGGTGGATCTTTCGTGATGAATAATAAGGGTGAATTAACACTTCAAATGCCTTTCTTTGAAGAATCTATTCAAGATTTTTCTTCTCATGATTCTGCTCCGAATAACATTGAGATAGAAAATGTCTACAAAGCGTTAGTTTTATCTATTAAGGACTATGTAAATAAAAATGGAGTTTTTGATGGAGCCATATTAGGCTTATCTGGAGGTATTGACTCTGCTCTCACACTTGTATTAGCTGCAGATGCTCTTGGTAATGAAAATATTACTGCAGTTATGATGCCATTTACCTATACTTCATCCGAGTCTATCAGGGACGCACGAGAACAAGTCAATCTGATGGATATTAATTATCAGGAGATTGAAATTAACCCAATCTATGATCAGATGATTCACCAACTAAATCCATTGTTCAATAACTTACCTCAAGATACAACTGAAGAAAATATTCAATCAAGAATCAGAGGTAATCTTTTAATGGCAACATCTAATAAGCTGGGTAAGATTTTACTTGCTACCGGTAATAAATCTGAAATGGCTGTTGGCTATGCAACTTTGTATGGAGATATGTGTGGTGGTTTTGCTCCGCTAAAAGATATTCCTAAAACAATGGTTTATGAGCTTGCAAAATATAGAAACTCTAATGGTCATGTCATCCCACAGAATGTTATTGATAGAGCACCTTCCGCTGAGTTAAGCCCTGATCAAATTGATGAAGATTCTCTACCACCCTACTCAATTCTTGATCAAATTTTAGAAAGGTTTATTGAGTTAAGACAATCATCACAGGAAATAATTGAATTGGGTTTTGATAGAGAAACAGTTAAAAGAATTACAAAACTAGTTTTAAACAATGAATTTAAGAGAAGACAATCTGCTCCTGGCCCGAAAATCAGTAAGAATGCCTTTGGTAAAGAAAGAAGATATCCAATAACCTCAGGCTTTTACTCCTCTTAATTTAATACTCTCAGCAACCCCTCAGCTTTATGTATTGTCTCTTCTAATTCCTTTTCTGGATTAGAATCGCTAACAATTCCAGCTCCAGTTCTAAACTCCAGTCTTCCTCCGATCTTAGTAAAAGTTCTAATAAGAATATTGAAATCCATATTGCCATTATTGCTCACATAACCAAGTGAACCGGTATAGACCCCTCTTGGCATTTTCTCCAATTCTGCAATGATTTCCATACACCTGATTTTGGGACAACCAGTAATAGTTCCGCCTGGGAATAAGGCCTTGACAATATGCTCAAAACTAATTTCATCTCTAAGCTTACCGCTTACATTGGATACAATATGATGAACATATGGATAGGTTTCTAAAGTCATAAACTCATCAACCTTTATTGACCCATATTCACAAATTCTTCCCAAATCATTTCTTTCAAGATCAATTAGCATAAGATGTTCTGCTTTTTCTTTAGGGTGTGAGATAAGGTTTTCTTTCATTATTTGATCTTGATTACCCTCTCCTCTTGGATGTGTTCCAGCAATTGGGCGCGTGCTGATTGTTTGCATTGCCCCATCAACAGCAAAAAGTCTTTCTGGAGAGGAGGAAATAATATCAAATTCATTAAAGTGCGCAAATGCAGAAAATGGCGCTGGATTAATGTTTTTTAGACTCTCATATAGTCCTGAACTAGAAAAATCATCAGCAATTTCAACACTCCAATTTCTGGATAAATTAACTTGGAATACATCTCCAGCTCTAATGTATTCTTTGCAACTATTTACCCCTTCTATATATTTCTTTCCATCCTCACTCATTAGCTTATTGAAACTATTTTGCTTCTGACTCTGTTTCTTGATATTGCGAATATCTTCTTTAATCTGATTAAGTCTATCTGGATTACTGCTTTCATCAAAAATAATGGTTTGATTTTTTTGATGATCAAAAATAACACAAGTGGGTATTCTAGTTGCTATAGCTACAGGAATAATTGGGTCTTTAAGTTGACTTGATAGAACAGGCTCAATTTGTTTTATAAGCTCATAACCAAGAAACACAAACCATCCGCCTGTAAAAGGCAAATTGGTGATTTTGTCTTTGGCAATATGGGTTGGGAAAATATCTAGAAATTTTGTTTCATCATTAAATTTGCTTATGATTTTTTCTTGAGGAAATGCAAAGAGTATTGAATAACGATTGTCATCATTAGAATTAACACTTTCTATAAGAAAGGGATATTGGTCAATATTAGTGTTCTGAAGTTCCGAAAGTTTAAAGCTACTGACTTCTTCAAGGTATGGTCTATCTGACATTTAATTAGATTGAGTAAGCTTTTGTTTCTTAAGAAGGTTTAACTCATTTAAAAACTCTTTAGCATTTTCAATTCTGTTGTTATTTGGAAAATTATCTATCAATCGAGTTATTAATAATATTGAATTATCAAAATCCTTATTGTTTTTGTAATTCTTAGCCAGATCAAACAATAGGTTAGGATACTTATAATGCAGTCTTAATTTTTCCTCATTTGCAACGAATAAACTCTCTGCATTGGTGAAATCACCTTTTGCCAAGTAGCTTTTGATTAGCCAGTATCTGGAATCATTTAAATGCTCCCCAGTTGGGTAAAGTTCAAGATAACTTGAAAATGAGTCAATTGATTTCTCAAATTGCTGAGTAAGAAGATATGATCTACCTCTTTTATAAAGTTTTAGAGCGTCTTCATTTGAAACTTTAAGAGATTGATTTGGCAATACATTATTGATATTTTCAGAGCCTTTTGTTGCCTGGAATTTTATAATTTCAGATAACTCATCAAGTTTTTTGATGGTTAGCTGTTGTTGGGCTTCAATTTCTTCTATTTTTCCTAATAATTCTCTATTTCTTGTTTTAAGCCCCTTAATTTGTTTGTTGAGATTGAGAATAACTTTCTCAGTATCAAGAGCATAAGTAACAAATGGAGTAGCCACTCCAGTAAGAAAAAAGACTAAGAATAATAATTTTCTCATTTACCTATTCATAAATAAAATCAACCCTACGATTTTTCTTCCAACCCTCCTCATTATGCTCATTGGAAATAGGCTTTTCTTCTCCGTAACTTATTACCTGAGTTCTTGATATTAAGCCATATAAAGCTAGAACATCTTTAACTGCAAGTGCTCTATTTTCGCCCAAGGCAAGATTATACTCTCTTGTGCCCCTCTCATCTGCATGCCCTTCCAACCTCAAATTAAGCTGCGGGTAGTCTTTCATCAGATTGGCATGCTTAATTATCTCGTTGGTAGCTGCTTCGCTTATCTCATAACCATCAAATGAGAAATATAGAGTGAACTTCACCCCCTCATTCTTTAGTTTTTTGACTGCTATCGCCTCTGGGCTATTTGGATTAGTTACTCTGATGTCAGTTGGTGAAATTTCTTCTCCAATTATTCTGCCAATTTGAGATTGAACGATTGCCTCTGAAGTGTTGCTAGTTTCATTGCTAACAATTTGATTTCTTGGCTCTACCTTTTCAACAATGTTCGCTTCTCCGCCTATGCATCCTGACAAGAAAAACGCAGTAAAAAGAGTTGTTAAAAATAAACCTTGTTTTCTCATACTATAACCCCCTATTTAATATTCCTAATGAAGTCTTACCTTGAATTGATTTATTGTGAATAGTTAGACCAGCTTGGCTCTCTGACCTCGCCATTGACAGATGACAACTCAAATGTTTGTCTTCCAATAATAGACACCACCGACAATATTCCACGATTTTTTTTATTTGTCGAATATATTATCATATCACCACTCGGAGCAAAGAAAGGAGACTCATCTAATTCATTTTCAGTCAATATTGTTAGGTCTCTTGTTTGTATGTCGAGAATACCGACCCTGTAGTCTTTTCCTAATCTATGAACCAAGGCAAGTGATTTACCATCTGGGGAGAAAACTGCTTTTGCATTGTAATTTCCTTCATAGGTAGCTCTTGAAATTTTTTTAGACTCTAGGTCCATAATATAAATTTGAACCTGGCCAGATCTATTTGATGTAAATACCATTTTTTTACCATCAGAGGAAAAACTAGCCTCGGTATCAATAGAGGGATTTTTGGTGATTCTTTCAAGAGATTTCTTTTCCATATCATAGAGGTAGATATCTTTATTTCCATCTTTTGAGAGAGTTATTGCCAACTTATTGCCATCTGGATGCCAACTTGGAGAAGAGGCAATCCCATCAAAATAAGGCAACTTAAGTGTTTTTCTTCTTACAAATGGGTACTGTACAAATACCTCTGACCTGAGATTGCGGAATGAGACATATGCAATTTTATTCTGATCAGGGGACCACACTGGGGAAAGAATTGGGTCAGTAGAGGTTATGATAGTTTTAGGATTTTGCGCATCTGAATCTGATATTTCTAGTCGATACTCTTTCTTACCATGACTATTCTTTGACACAGTTACATAAGCCAATCTTGTATCAAATGACCCTCTAATTCCTAAAATAGATTCATATATTTGATCCGATAAAAAGTGTGCAGTCCTCCTGATTCCAGAGTCATGAACAGCATACTTCTTATTCATAATAGTTTTTTCAGAATAGGGATCAATAAGTTTCAACTGAATATCAAATATTTTTTCAGACTTTTTCTCAAGACTTGCCATCACTAAAGCTTCAAACTTCTCAGAACGAAGTTGAGAAAAATTTATAACATTCTTGTCAAATGAAGGATCAACTTTAGCACTGAAATGCCCAGTTCTATTGAGATTATTTGTAATAATTTTTTCAATTAGATCACCCCCCTGGACAGATCCAATAATTTGAAATGGAAGGATTTTTACAGGTAGAGCGTTATCTTCATTTTTTATAACACTAACCTCGAGTACACCCCAAGAAAAATTTGAAAAAAAGAGAATGAGAAGAGTTAGACGAGAGAGGATCATTCTCTCTCTTCAATCCAGTTCATTTGAATAGCCTCGAGTATTTTTTCACCAGTCCGCTCTGGATCATCATCAAAGTCTTGCAGATTAACAACTAGATTTCTTAAATCAACAAAGTTGATTGATCTTGGATCAATATCTGGGTGATTTTCATCTAATTCTATGGCTATATCTAATGTATCAGTCCATTTCATACAGGTAAAAAAATTATCATTAAAAATATTTATTTTAAATATATTAATTCAGATGTTAACTAAATTTGCGTTCCACACTCTCGACACTTTCTAGTTTCAACAGTTGTTCCTTTGCTGACAATAAAATTTCACTATTGGGCACTGAAATATGGAAATTTAAAGCCTTGATATAGTTATCTTTCTCATCAATATTTAAACTTTCTATATTTAGCCCAATTTTTGATAAAGTATTAGCAATAGAGGCCAAAGCTCCTCTTTTATTGGCCACATTCACACAAATTGGAACCTGAAATAATTCATCTTTATCAGGTGTCCAATTAACATCTAAATATTGCTCATTTTTTCCTTTCGATTTAATAAAATTTGAACAAGTTTTTCTGTGCAAGACAAAGCCTTTTGTTGCAGTAAGTACCCCTACAACATCATCGCCAGGAATTGGAAAACAACAATGAGCAAAACTTATATTTTTTCCGGAGGTTTTACTGATATTAATACTTTTGATAGAAATATCAGAATTCATATTATTGCTTAGTTTGTTTATAACCACTGATACCAATACTTCAGACAGACCTATTTTCATAAAAAGCTCATCTTCATTGATACAACTCAATTCTTTTAAAGACTTATCAAATAAATCTTTATCTATTTTGTCAATATCAATGTTTTGATAAGCAAGAGAATTTCTTAACAAGTATCGACCCAGCTGAATCAACTCCTCTCCAGAATCAATCTTTAACTGGTTCTTTATTGAATTTCTAGCTCTAGGCGTAGTAACGAAATTTAACCAGCTAGTTTTTGGTTTAGAATTATCATGAGTTATGATTTCGATTGTTTGACCAGATTTAAGCTCAGTATTTAGGTCCGCATTTTTTCTATCAATAATTGCTCCAACAGCTTTGGAGCCAATTTTAGTATGCACAGCATATGCAAAATCTAATGCAGTCGAGTGGAATGGCAATTGAATAATGTCACCATCTGGAGTAAAAACAAAGACTTCAGAGGGATATAAATCATTTTTAGTATCCTCGATAAAATCAACTGAAGTCCCTGAAGCTTCCTGAATATCGAGTAATGAGCCAAGCCAATTAGACGGTGTAATTTTTTGTGCTTTGTTTGAATTTTTATAATGCCAGTGAGCGGCTATACCATATTCAGAAATGAAATGCATATCCTTAGACCTTATTTGAATTTCTATAAACATTTTCTTAGGTCCAAACAAAACCGTGTGTAATGACTGATAGCCATTCGCTTTTGGTAGCGCAATATAATCTTTAAATTTTCCAGGTAATGGTTTGTATAAATTATGAATTATCCCAAGCGTTCTGTAACACTCTGCCACATCTTTAACTATTACCCTGAATGCAAATAAATCAAACACCTCTGATAGCTTGAGATGCTTGTATTTCATTTTTCTATAGAGACTATAAGGCTCTTTTTGTCTTCCTTCTACCAATGCTCCACTCACACCTTCATCGCTCAGTCTCTGAATAATTTCAGACTGCACATGAGAAATATTTTTTTTGAAATTACCAAACTGCTTCTTTAAGTGTTGTTTAATTACCTTGCTCCTGTGAGGATTGAGCGTTTCAAAGGCAATATTTTCTAATTCAATCTTAATACTATTTAGTCCAAGTCTTCGGGCTATGGGGGCATGAATATCGATTGTTTCTTGAGAAATTGCAATTTGTTTCTCTCTTGACATAGAGGAAATAGTTCTCATATTATGAAGTCTATCTGCCAATTTAATGATAATCACTCTCATATCATTAGACATAGCTAGAAGAAGCTTTCTAAAGTTTTGTGCCTGCTGATCTTTTTTAGATTTAAACTGAAGATCTGTTAGCTTTGAGACTCCTTCGACAATAAAAGCAACATCTTGTCCAAAATCCTTTTGAATCTCTTCATAAGTTATTTCCGTATCCTCAATACAATCATGAAGGAGTGCTGCTATTATTGAATCTCTGTCAAAGCCAAGATCAGCCAAAATCATTGCAACATTAATTGGATGAAAAACATAAGCTTCGCCAGACTTTCTATACTGACCATCATGAGCACTTGCTGCAACAATATAAGCTTTATATACATCAGCAACATCATCTTTTGACAGATACTTATCTAACACCTTGCATAGATCGCTGATTAGTACTCTGTTTTTTATAATACTCATTGGTTGAAAAATAGAAATCTTTATGCAATTATAAACCAGCTAAATCAGTATAATCACAGGCATTAATATCAATTTAATGTAGTTCTTAAATGAGGTTTCTTTTTGTAATTTTCTTTTCTTTTTCTACTCTTTTTATGTCTGGCTGTTGGTGGGAAGAGGAAGAGGTAAGAGGTCCTATTTCAGAAGGCTTATCCCCAAAAGGCTTATTTGATAAAGCCCAAGAATTTAGAGATCAAGGTGCCTTAGATGAGGCCATTAAAACATATGAAACTTTGCAGGCCGCATATCCTTCTTCAAAATATGCTATTCAGTCAAAACTTGAAATTCCTTATGCTCTCTATAAAAGAGAAAGATACGATGAGGCAATTGATAGTTTGAATGATTACATTAAGATTTATCCTAATCACTTTTCAACACCTTATGCCTATTATTTAAGAGGTGTGATAGCTGAGGATAAATCTAAATCGATTCTTGACGACTTTATTACTGATAATGCTCAACGTGATGTTTCATCTGTAAAAAATGCCATGAACTATTATCTTGCTTTAATTGATAAATTTCCTGATAGTGAATATGCTATTGAATCCAAAGCAAAGTTAGTAATATTAAGAAATATTTTGTCAAGACATGAGCTTTTTATTGCAATTTTCTACTCGAAACAAGACGCATTCATCTCTTCTATCAAAAGGTGTAAATATATTATTGAGAAGTTTCCCAATACACCATCTGTCCCTGCAGCTCTTCATTTGATCGCTCATAATTATGACAAAATTAATGCACCAAAACTCGCAGAAGATGCACGCCGAGTTCTCAAGGCAAGTTATCCAAAATATACCCCACATTATTCTCTTGAAGATTGATGCATAAAACTGAGCGCATCTTCGCTTTAAAAATCTCAACAATTATTGCCACTAGAATGTTGGCATTGTTTTTAATTTTTCCAGTTTTTTCTGTTTATGCAGAGCAATATATAGATCAAACTCCATATTTAATTGGATTAGCTATTGGTATCTATGGTCTTACTCAAGCAATATTTCAGATACCTTTTGGGTATATGTCTGATCAGGTAGGTAGAAAACCATTAATTTATTTAGGCATTCTTTTATTTCTTCTCGGTAGTGTTATTGCCGCTTTATCAGAGAATATATTCACAGTTATTATTGGTAGAGCGCTTCAGGGCGGAGGGGCGATTTCTGCAGTACTGATGTCCTTTTTAGCAGACTATGTTAGGCCTGAACAAAGATCAAAAGCCAATGCATTTGTTGGTGCTCAAATTGGTTTGGCCTTCATGCTATCCTTAATACTTGGACCAGTTATTGCATCAACTTATGGAATTTCTGGTTTATTCTGGTTTATTGGTGGCTTGTCTCTACTTGCACTCGTTATTGCTTCTCAATTACCCCAGGTTTCAACAAAAGCTCAGTATAGCTTGACTTTTTCAAACTTTAAAAAAATACTAACCCCAACGCTTATTAGGTTGGATTTAAGCGTATTTGTAATCCATCTAATCTTAACTTGTTCTTTTATAGTCTTACCCCTTCTGCTTGTAGAAAATAATATCTTCGACAAGTCATTGCATGGAAACTGGAAAATGTATTTACCAGTAATGATTCTCTCATTTATTGGGATGCTGCCTTTAATCATTTCTGCTGAAAAATTTAAGAAACATAAACTTGTTCTTATACTAACTATTCTAATATTAATAACTAGTCAGTTCTTGTTCTATACATTAGATTTAACTTTTACAAGCTTCATGCTCTTCTTGACATTGTTCTTTGTAGCATTTAATGGCATTGAAGCAATGCTCCCATCTTTATTATCAAGAACCGCAGATCCTGATAAGAGAGGATTGGCTATGGGTGTATTTTCAACATCACAATTCTTTGGTTCTTTTATTGGGGGTGTTTTTGGTGGATGGATCTATCACAAATATGGAATAAATAGTGTATTCTTGTTTAATGTATCTGTGGCCATTATTTGGCTCATATTTATGTCTAATCTCAATCTAAATTTTATTAAGGAAAGTAAGTAATGTCGGGAATAAATAAGGTTATCTTGGTAGGAAATATAGGTGCAAAGCCAGAGGTTAAATATTCATCAAATGGATCAGCCATTGCTAATTTGTCAGTTGCAACTTCTGAGACATGGAATGATAAAAATAGTGGTGAAAAACAAGAAAAAACTGAATGGCATCGAGTGAGTCTATATGGCAAGCTAGCTGAGATTGCTGGTCAATATCTTGATAGAGGATCAAAGGTTTATGTCGAGGGTAAATTACAGACTCGTAAATGGCAAGACAAAGATGGTCAAGATAGATACACCACTGAAATTGTTGTTTCAGGATACGGTGGTACTCTTCAAATGTTAGATAGAAGAGAAGGCATGGCTACAGGCGGTCAATCAGCTCCATCGAATAATATGAGTAATGATACTGTCGAGGTTGCTGATAATTCTGGTTTTGAGGACGATATTCCTTTCTAAGACAAAATAGACCCTAGTAATTCTTTGGTGTAATCTTCTTTAGGATTCTTGAGCACCTTCGATGTAACACCAGACTCAATTACCTCTCCGTCTTTCATTACGATGATTGCATCTGTGAAATATCTAACGATTGACATATCGTGGGTAATCATAATGTAAGAAATCTTTTTCTCTTTCTGAATCTTTAGGAGTAAATCAAGAATTTGAATTTTTATGGATGCATCCAATGCCGAAGTTGGCTCATCACAAATAATAACATCTGGATTAACGCTAAGTGCTCTCGCTATTGCACATCTTTGCAACTGTCCACCAGATAACTGATGGGGATATCTGTCCAATAAATCTATATTTAGATCAACTTCTCTCATAAGGGAATCAACATATTTTTTATTCGATTTAGAAGGGTTTAAAGCCCTAATTCCCTCAATAATAGTTTCATAAATAGTTTTTCTTGGATTAAAACTAGAAGTAATGTTTTGAAAAACAATCTGAACATTCTTTGCATATTCGTTCTTTGGAATAGAATCAATGTTATTTTTTGAACCCTGATAAGCAAAAGAAATCTCTCCACTCGTAATTTTCTGCTGCCTTATTAAGCTCATCGCTGTAGTTGTCTTTCCTGAGCCAGACTCGCCAACTATGGCAATATTTTGGTTTTTGTATAAATCAAAATCTAAGTTGTTTACTGCCTTAGTAAAACCCTTTACTCTTCTAAAAATTCCCGATTTAATAGGAAAATGAATACTTAACTCTTTTACTTGCATCAACAAATCTCCAAATCTCGCTTTTCTGGATTTATTAGGAATAGAGCTAATTAATGATTTTGAGTATTCTTTTTGGGGTTTATTAAAAAAAGCTTTTGATGATTGTTGCTCAATAATTTCCCCCTGATACATAACACCTACCTTATCTGACATCATTTTCACTACTGATAAGTCATGAGTTATTAGTAAAATTGATAGTTTTTGAGTTTTCTGGAGATCTTTTAGAAGGTTTAAGATAGTTTTTTGTGTAGTGACATCCAATGCTGTTGTTGGCTCATCAGCAATTATTAATTTCGCATCAGCTGCTAGCGCAAATGCAATTAATACTCGTTGTTTTTGTCCTCCTGAAATTTGGTGTGGATATCGATTAAGCATCTCATCAGATGAGTCCATCTCAACTTTATTGAACGAATCTCTAATTTTTTGAAGCCTTTCACTTTTACCAAGGGATGTGTTAGCTTTGATCACTTCATCAATCTGTTCACCAACAGTCATTACAGGGTTTAAGCTA
The DNA here is from genome assembly GCA_008080915.1 of Gammaproteobacteria bacterium. GTDB lineage: Bacteria > Pseudomonadota > Gammaproteobacteria > PS1 > Pseudothioglobaceae > VMDI01. The sequence continues at coordinate 13,603 of VMDI01000060.1, forward strand.
TTACTTGGATCTTGGAATATGAAGGCAACCTCTGAGCCCCTAAGAGAAGACAATTCGGCTTGATCATAAACTTTTCCGTTGAATATTAAATTCCCTGTTTGGGTTAATCCCTTAGATAAGAGATCTAGAACTGACAAAGCAGTCAGAGATTTACCTGATCCTGATTCGCCTACTAGGGCAAAAATTTGCCCTTGATTGATTTCAAAACTAATATTATTAACCAGTTTTTTCTTTTTTGTTTCAATCGATAAATTTTTAACGCTCAGAAGTGGGTTTTTAGGCATCCTCACCCTCCTTTGGATCAAATACCTGTCTTACCCTATCTGCGAAAAGATTTGCACTCAAAACTAGTCCAAACATGAAGATAAAGCTACTTGCTAAAGGCCACCAAACTATTGGGTCAGCAGATAACTCTAATCTGGCAGCATTAATCATATTTCCCCAACTCATAGTCGTTGCATCAACACCAACCCCTATGTAGGACAGGATAGCTTCAATAAGAACCAGGCCTGAGAAATCCAAAACAATTGATATAAGCACTAAATGCATAACATTTGGCATCAAGTGACCAAATAATATCTTTAAATTTGCCACGCCAAAGACTTTTGCTGCCTTAACATACTCTAACTCTGATAATTTAAGGGTTTCAGCCCTAATTAGTCTGCAAAGGCCTGTCCAAGAGGTCAAAGCCAAAATAACACAAAGCAAAAGCAACTTAAGATCTGATCTTTCTAGACTGGATGCATAATTTTGCGCGTTTTCATCCATATAAACTTGCAAAATCAGTACCAGTGCAGCAATTAACAAAATGCCAGGAATCGCATTGATGGTGGTATAAACATATTGAATAATATCGTCTACCCTGCCCTTATAATAACCCGCCATTAATCCAAGAATAATGGCTGGTGGAAGTGCCATTAAAGTGGTCAACAGACCAAAAATCATTCCAGTTCTAATGCTTTTTACTGCTTTGTAGAAAACATCTGTTCCAGCTTTGTCAGTGCCAAGAATATGGTATTCAGGCAAGGTGTTAATCACCCATATTAGTAAGAAAACTATCGAGAAGATTGTCCAAAGAACAGGCTTATTGCTAAATAGTGGTCTAGAAGAGACTAACCAGTATATTGGAATAAATAGAATTATGGCAACAAGCAAACTCCATGCTGTAGTTGTCAAAATATATTGGATATTTTCACTTTGGCTGTTAATTTCATCAGGGGTATGTTTAAGATTAACAAACCCCCTCAGTCCATTGTCCAGATACTCTTTTGAGAATTGTTGATAGTTTAAGGGTGTTGAGTAGGTTTTTTCCTCACTTTCAATAACGGGCATTAAGGCAAAATCTAAAAGACTATAAACCTCAGATGTTTTCGAGTCCCTTAGATGAATTGAGTCAGATAAACCTATAAAAATATAAAAAACAAATATGATGAATGACGAGAGTGCAATGGGTCTAGAAAAAATACTGATCCATTTCCTACTCAAACTTTCAGATTTTTTAATCTTATAAACAGCGAATATCGACAAAAGTGTCAAGACCCATAAGGCAATATCCGTCCAAAGCCAAACAATACTCATTTAAATTTCACCCGAGGATCTACAAATGTATAGGAAATATCGGTTAGCAATAATCCAATGATGTATAGAACAGAACCCAAAAACACCATTGCTCTAACAATTGCAAAATCTTGAGCATTGATTGCGTCAATTGTGTAGCTTCCAAGACCTGGGATTGAGAAGAAACTTTCCATAATTAAACTCCCCATGAAAAGAGTTGGAATTACCACGACCACACCTGTGAGGATGGGAATCATTGCGTTTTTAAGTACGTGTTTAAATAAGACCCTATTCTCGCTAAGACCCTTTGCTCTAGCAGTATTAACATAGGGTTTATTGATTTCTTCAAGGAAAATCGATCGATACCATCTTACCCCTGCTCCAAGACCTGCAATTACACCAATAATAATAGGAAGGGTGACAAATCTCCACGATTCTATCCCATCGATGTAACCCGATACAGGAAACCAATTCCACAATCCAGCCACTATTTTTTGACCAAGAATAATGTAAAAAAGTCCTGATATAGACATCAAGGCAACTGAAAACACCAACGCAAATCTCTCGAGTTTCGATCCTAGAATCATCACCATCCATACCGCAAAAATAATGTTAGTTAATAATGCAAATATAAAACTAGGGATAGCCAAAGCCAAAGAGGGCCACATTCTTTGTTGAATATCTTCATTGATATTTCTTCCAGAGTCTGATTGACCAAAGTCAAGTTGAAAAAGTGGAGCAGATTTTTGATAGAAGATAGTATCAGTGAGTTTCTCCATACCTGATACTGATTCATTGAAGAATAAAGGCTTGTTATAGCCCTTTTGCTCTTTCCAAGAGTTAATGTCTGCTTGGGTCACATATTTAGTCCCAAGCTGAACTCTTGCCATATCGTCAGGAGTATTTACAATAAAGAATAAAACAAAGGTGATGAAATTAACACCAATCAGTATAGGAATACTATAGAAAATACGTCTGGTTATATATGACCACATAATAAAAAAGCCAGCATTAAGCTGGCTTTATTTTATAACACCGACTTAAAATTACTTAGTAGTTTTAGCAGGTGTATTTGCCTTTGTTGAAACAGGTTTGTTGTAACCATTATTTCTCCAAGTGCTTCTATTCCATGGTCCATTGTGATTACCCCATGGTGTATTACCCCAGGAGTTATTATTCATTGGATTCATCCAGTTGTTGTTATATCGGTTTGGGCCATAGTATCTCTGACCATAATATCTCGGTCCATAGTTTCCTCTTGGGCCATAGTAATTATTACCTCCATCGAACTCATCAAACATATTCTCCATCTCCTCAGAGAACCAATTTGGAGTAAAAAAGCTGTATGGATTGTAACCAAAGAAGCCATTGTCTTTATAGCCATTGTAGCCGTTATAACCATTATTATTAAAAAAAGCATTGGTGCTTAAAGAGGCTGCTATGGCAGCAATTGCGATCATTTTCTTCATAAACATTTACTCCTTTTTAAAAAATATTTATTATAAATTAGTCGAAAAAAAAAGGACCAGAAAACTGGTCCTTTTTAATCATAATTAGAGTGTCTAATTACTTAGCAGCAGCTGGCTTAGCAACAGTCTTTGGAGCTGTGTAAGCGTTTGCCGCTGGAGCATTATAGTATGGGTTACCATAGTAGTATGGATTGTAACCATAGCCATTGTTATAGTTATTACCACCAAAGTTACCGAAATCATCCATCATGTTTGACATCTCTTCAACGTACCAACGTGGATCGATGAAAGCATCATATGGGTTGTAACCAAAGATACCATTGTCTTCATAACCATAACCGTTGTAACCATTGTTATTCCAGTTATTGAAAAAAGCGTTAGAGCTTAAAGAAGCTGCTAAAGCAACGATTGCAATAATTTTTTTCATTTTAAAATTCTCCATAATTTGTTTGGAATCAATATTATAACATAATAATATTCTTATAGATACTATTTTTATTAGAAATTAACCATGTTCCTAGTCTGTATAATGCTCAAATCATGTCCATAAAAGACCAGTTAATTTCACTACTCGATAGCAAAATATTGCTCCTTGATGGCGCAATGGGGACTATGATTCAAAAACATAAGCTCCAAGAAGAAGACTATCGTGGGGAGCGCTTCAAAGATTGGGATTCACCCCTCAAAGGCAATAATGACCTATTGTCTTTAACGCAACCAGAAATAATTTCTGATATTCATCGTGCCTACCTAGCTGCTGGAAGCGACATTATTGAAACCAATACCTTTAATGCGACTAAAGTCTCAATGGCTGATTACAACATGCAAGACTTGGCATATGAGATTAATGTTGAGAGTGCAAGGCTTGCAAAAAATGTGGTCAATGAATTTCAGTCTGAAGATAAGCCCAGATATGTTGCTGGAGTTTTAGGTCCTACCTCACGAACATGTTCACTTTCTCCGGATGTGAATGATCCAGGTGCAAGAAATGTGACATTTGACGAGTTAGTGGATGTCTACAGTGAGTCAACTCGTGGTTTGATTGAGGGTGGAGCAGATATTATCCTAATTGAGACCATATTTGATACGCTAAATGCTAAAGCGGCTATTTTTGCTGTCATGAGTGTATTTGAAAATGACTCCATAGACTTGCCCATCATGATTTCGGGAACCATTACTGATGCCTCAGGACGAACACTCTCGGGTCAAATGACCGAGGCCTTTTATAATTCATTGATTCATGCAAATCCAATCTCTATTGGTCTTAATTGTGCACTGGGCCCTGATCTACTTCGTCCTTACGTCGAAGAAATGTCTAGGATATCTTCAGCATATGTCTCTGCACATCCTAATGCAGGATTGCCAAATGAATTTGGGGAGTATGACTTAATTGCAAAGGATATGTCTTCTCATGTCAAAGAGTGGGCTGAATCAGGATTTATCAATATTGTTGGTGGTTGCTGTGGCTCAACACCTGAGCATATCTCGGCAATTTATGATTCTGTTAAAGAAATTGCACCTAGACGTTTGCCTGAAATTGAAAAACAGTCTCGACTCTCAGGACTAGAAGCTTTTAATATCGGTAAAGACTCAAGATTTATCAATATTGGCGAAAGAGCCAATGTTACCGGTTCTGCTAAATTTAAGCGTCTCATACTCAATGAAGAGTTCGATGAAGCAATCGATATTTGTCGAACCCAGGTTGAAGAAGGTGCTCAAATGATTGATATCAACATGGATGAGGGTATGTTAGACGGCAAGGAGGCTATGATTCGATTCCTGAATCTAATTGCTGCTGAGCCGGATATCTCTAGAGTGCCTTTTGTGATTGACTCATCTAAATGGGAAATTATTGAGGCTGGACTTAAGTGCATTCAAGGTAAATCCATTGTCAATTCTTTATCGCTCAAAGAAGGCGAAGAAAAATTTATACGTGAGGCTAAGCTTTGCAAGAAATATGGTGCTGCAATTATTGTCATGGCATTCGATGAAGACGGTCAAGCAGATAGCAAAGATAGGAAAGTTGAGATATCTACTAGGGCCTATAAGATTCTAACCGAACAGGTTAAATTTCCACCTGAAGATATCATTTTTGATCCAAATATCTTTGCTGTAGCAACTGGCATTGAGGAGCATAATAATTACGCGGTAGATTTTATTGAGGCTTCTCGTGAAATCACTTCCACCCTTCCCTATGCAAAAATATCTGGTGGTGTTTCTAATGTCTCTTTCTCATTTAGAGGCAATAACCCAGTCAGAGAAGCCATTCATTCTGTCTTTTTATATCATGCTATTAAGGCTGGTATGACCATGGGAATTGTCAACGCTGGTCAGCTGGTAGTCTATGATGAAATTGACCCTGAATTAAAAAAGGCTGTTGAAGATGTCATTCTTAATTCAGACGAAGGAGCTGCAGACCGATTGATTGAAATTGCTCCGAAATTTTCTGAACAAGGAGAGATTAAAGACAATAAGAAAGATCTTGAATGGAGAACATGGTCTGTTGAAAAACGTCTTGAACATTCCCTTGTTAAAGGCATTAATGAATTTATTAATGAAGACACTCAAGAGGCCCTAGATAAGCTTGGAAGGCCAATTAGCGTCATTGAAGGTCCTTTGATGGATGGTATGAATACTGTTGGGGATTTATTTGGTGAAGGCAAGATGTTTCTTCCGCAGGTGGTCAAATCTGCCAGAGTAATGAAGCAATCAGTGGCGTATTTAGATCCTTATCTCCAAGCGGAAAAAGTAGATGGTGCTTCTGATAGCCAAGGAAAAATTCTAATGGCAACGGTCAAAGGTGATGTGCATGATATTGGAAAAAATATTGTTGGGGTAGTCTTGTCATGTAATAACTTCGAGGTTATTGACCTTGGTGTCATGGTACCTGCTGAGAGAATTCTTGAGGTAGCTAGAGAAGAGAATGTCGATATTATTGGCCTCTCAGGTCTAATTACGCCATCACTTGATGAGATGGTACATGTCGCCAAAGAAATGAAACGCCTGGAATTTAATGTTCCGCTTTTGATCGGCGGTGCAACGACATCAAAAGCTCATACCGCAATTAAAATTTCACCAGAATATGACCAAGTTTTTTATGTCCAGGACGCATCAAAGTCAGTAGGTGTTGCAACTACTTTACTGTCCAAAGATCTTAAAAATAAGTTTATTGTTGATACTCATAAAGATTATGAAGAGGTGAGAGAAAGAAGAGCCAGTAAAGGTGCTACACGTCTTCTTAGTCTAGATAAAGCGAGATCAAATAAACCTATCGTTTCGTTTGAGGATATTCAAAAACCAAACTTTATCGGGATTAAAGTTTTCGAAAATTATGATCTCAATGAGATTTATCAGTTTATTGACTGGACTCCATTTTTTAGAACTTGGGATCTCCATGGAAAATACCCTGAGATTCTTGATGATTCAGTGGTCGGTGAAACTGCCTCGAAGCTTTATGATGATGCTAAAAAAATGTTTCAGAAAGTTATTAATCAAAAACTCCTTACAGCAAGCGCTGTCATAGGTATTTTTAAAGCAAATAGCTTTAATGAAGATATTTTTGTCTATGATGAAAATAACCAACATATTGAAACACTGAATCATTTAAGACAGCAACTAGACAAAGGAGGTAATTCTCCGAATTTTTGTCTGAGCGACTTTATTGCCCCTATTGACTCAAAAATTGAGGATTACATGGGTGCATTTGCAGTTACAGCTGGCGGGAATATTGATCAGCTGATTTCTCAATATGAAAATGAGAATGATGACTACAACTCAATTATGATCAAGGCGGTAGCAGATAGATTTGCAGAAGCCTTTGCAGAACTTATGCATTATCGATTCAGGACTGAGTTTTGGGGTTATAGTGATGAATCTTTTGACAATGATCAGTTCATTAAAGAGAAATATATCGGTATCAGACCTGCACCAGGTTATCCAGCATGTCCAGAACACAGTGAAAAAGAAAAATTATGGTCCCTTCTTGATGTTGAGAAAAATATTGGCATGACCTTAACCTCTTCTTTTGCTATGCTGCCTGCCTCATCTGTCAGTGGATGGTATTTCGCCAATAAAGCCAGTAGATATTTTGGAGTAGCAAAAATCAATGAAGAACAACTGAAGGATTATGCAACTCGTAAAAAAATCTCTCTGGATCTTGCCCAACGATATTTATCCCCGAATTTAGATTAAAAACATCTTCACTCATTTTTTTTAATCTCAAATGAACGCGTATAATCTGCGCACCATAAGTTTCAACCTCTCTAAAAAAATGATAGAAAATCTCAGAAATATTGCCATTATTGCCCATGTTGATCATGGAAAAACTACTCTTGTTGATAAATTACTTCAGCAATCAGGCACACTCAACCGTCGTGATGAGGATTCTGAGAGAATCATGGACTCTAATGACCAGGAAAAGGAGAGAGGAATAACAATCCTGGCAAAGAATACTGCTATTAAGTGGCAAGATTATCGAATTAATATTGTTGACACCCCAGGTCATGCTGATTTTGGCGGTGAAGTTGAGCGAGTTCTATCTATGGTTGATTCCGTTCTCTTATTGGTAGATGCTGTTGATGGTCCAATGCCTCAAACTCGTTTTGTTACTCAAAAAGCATTTGCAAGAGGATTAAAGCCTATTGTTGTGATAAATAAGATCGATAGACCTGGATCCCGTCCTCATTGGGTAATGGATCAGGTTTTTGAACTATTTGATAATCTAGGTGCGACAGATGAGCAGCTTGATTTTCCAGTGATTTACAGTTCTGCTGTCAATGGTATCGCTGGTGAAGATTTTGAAGACATGGCGGATGATATGACCCCTCTTTTTAATGCCATCATCAAGCATGTTGACTACCCTCAGGTGGATATCAGTGGTCCATTTCAAATGCAGATTTCAGCTCTTGATTACAATAGCTATGTCGGCGTGATAGGCGTTGGTAGGATTACCAGAGGCTCTATTAAGCCTAATACAGCAATTAAGTTAATTGACGCCGAGTCAAAAACAAGATCCGGTAGGATTTTAAACATTATGGGTTATCACGGACTTGATAGAGTCGATGTGACTTCTGCACAAGCAGGAGATATAGTCTGCATAACGGGCATGGAAGAGTTGAATATCTCTGATACCCTTTGTTCACCGGATCATATTGAGGCACTACCAGCCTTATCTGTTGATGAGCCAACTGTATCTATGACCTTTCAGGTCAATGATTCACCCTTTGCTGGCAAGGAAGGAAAATTAATCACCAGTAGAACCATCAAAGATAGGCTAGATAGAGAACTTATTCATAATGTTGCCTTGAGAGTTGAACCAGGTGACAGTGCAGATAAATTTAAGGTCTCAGGCAGAGGTGAACTTCATCTATCAGTTCTAATAGAAAGTATGCGAAGAGAAGGTTTTGAGTTAGGCATATCTAGACCAGAAGTGATTCAAAAAGAAGTAGATGGAATTATTCAGGAACCTTTTGAATTGGTAATGATTGATGTCGAAGAGCAGCATCAAGGCTCAATCATTGAAGAGCTCGGTAAAAGAAAGGGTGACATGACCAATATGGAGTCTGATGGTAAGGGACGCTCAAGGCTTACCTTTATGATTCCCTCAAGAGGCCTGATTGGTTTTAGAAGTCAGTTTTTAACTCTGACTTCTGGAACTGGCATTATGAATTCGATTTTTGACCATTATGGTGAAGTTAAGGGTGGAGAATCAGTCTCCAGAAATAATGGTGTCTTGGTATCCATGGTCAATGGAAAGGTTTTGGCCTATGCCCTATTCTCCTTGCAAGAACGTGGAAGATTGCTTATTGGACCAAATATCGATGTTTATGAAGGAATGATTGTAGGCATACATAACCGTTCAAATGACTTGGTTGTTAATCCCACCAAAGGTAAACAACTAACTAATATTCGCGCCTCTGGAAGTGATGAAAGCATCATCTTAACTCCACCAATTAATTTCAGTTTAGAGCAGGCACTCGATTTTATTGAGGATGATGAGTTAGTGGAAGTTACCCCAGAGAGTATACGTATTAGAAAAAAATATCTCAAAGAGCACGAAAGAAAACGCTCAAATAGATAGTTAAACTCCAGCTTTTCTGAGTTTCTTAGATGCGCTATCTAGTGCCGAATTAATGTACTTAAATGAACCATCTGCTCCAAATAATTTAGCAATTTCAACGGCTTCATTAAGCACTACTTTAAGTGGAGTTTGAAGTACATTTTTCAGCTCAAACAAACCTACATACAATATTGCTTTCTCGACTGGTGCAATCTCATCCAATTTTCTTTCTGAAAACTCAGAAATTAACTTTTCTAGCTCGACCTTCTCTTTTACTGACCCTCTAAGAAGTAGAGTAAAAAAGGTCTTAGAAATTTTTGTTTTCTTTTGCTCTAGAAATTGCTTCTCGATATCAACTATATCGTCGCCAGAGATAAAAAATTGGTAAAGAGCTTGAACAGCTCTTTCGCGAGATTTTTGTTTAGGTGTTTTGAATTTCACTGTTATGAGTTATCCAGGAGATAAATCATCTCAATCATTGCCAAAGCTGCTTCTTCACCCTTATTGCCTTTATAACCACCCGATCTTCCAACAGTTTGATCCATATTCTCAGTGGTTAATACCCCAAAGGCGGTTGGAATTTCGAATTGATATGATACATCCGCAACCCCTCTAGCACATTCATTACAAACATAATCAAAATGAGGGGTTTCACCCCTGATAACAGCACCCAAGGTAATGATTCCATTGAAATTTCCAGTTTGAGCTAATTTCTTGGCCATTAAAGGAATTTCAAATGCACCAGGAAGTCTATAAATATCAATATTTGAAGCTTTACAACCATAGTGTTCTATTGTCTCAATGGATGAATTTAGTAGGTTATCTGCAATATCTTTGTAAAAGTCAGCAACTATAATTGCTATTCGTTTATCAGCAAGGAATTCTCTATTTCCATCTCTGTCAAAACTTTTTGTATTCATCTCGAATCCTTTTTTGTATCAACATATTCAACAACCTCCAGGCCAAAACCCTTAAGCCCATGAAGTTTTCTGGGACTGCCTAAAATTCGCATCTTTTTAACACCTAGGTCGGAAAGTATTTGGGCGCCAATGCCATAGGTCTTGATATCATCGCCAGAATACTCTAGATTAGTATTTTGAGCATTCTTGATTATTGATTGCTCGTTTTGCTTTCTCAGTAAAAGAAATACTCCAGTTTCTGACTTAGAAACATGTTGTAAGGCAGCTTTGACATTAAAACCCGAAGATTTTTCTTGAAGAACATCTTTAAAGGTATCTTCTACATGCACCCTGACACAGGTTTCTGAATTATCATTTATTGAGCCTTTTACTAGGGCTAAATGAGTCTCGTTATGAATGGTATCAAGATAAGTAACAAGTTTAAATGATTCAAACTCAGTTTCAAACGGACGCTCACTAATTTTCTCAATAGTTTTTTCGTGTTCAACTCGATAGGAAATTAGGTCCTCAATAGTTCCCCATTTAAGACCATGAACTTCAGCAAATTTTTCTAAATCAGGACGTCTAGCCATTGTGCCATCCTCATTTAGAATTTCTACGATGACACTTGCGGGCTCAAAGCCTGATAATCTCGCTAAATCACATCCTGCTTCCGTATGCCCTGCCCTAATTAAAACACCTCCAGGCTGTGCCATCAACGGAAAAACATGCCCTGGTTGTACGATATCAGATGGCTTAGCATCAGCTGCCACTGCCGCTTGAACAGTTTTTGCTCTATCCTCAGCTGAAATACCAGTAGTGACTCCACTTGAAGCCTCAATACTCATAGTAAAGTTTGTTCCATTGGCATCATTATTTTGTGAAACCATCAATGGAAGATTTAATCTTTGACATCTATCTTGTGTGAGTGTCAAACATATCAAGCCTCTGCCAAATTTTGCCATGAAATTAATATCTTCCTTAGTAACCTCAGAAGCCGCAATAATTAAATCACCCTCATTCTCGCGATCCTCATCATCCATAAGGATAATCATCTTTCCTTTTTTAAAATCTTCTAAAAGTTCTGCAGTAGTGGCCTTCATATTTATGCTTTGGTTAATTGCTCAACGTATCTTGCAATCATATCAACCTCGATATTTAATTTGTCACCAATTTCAAGGGAGGATAAATTGGTGTTCTCGAGTGTATGAGGAACAATATTTACGTTAAATTCTTTTTCATTGATATTATTAACAGTAAGACTTATGCCATCAAGTGTTACTGATCCTTTTTTCGCAATATACTTTCGAAGCTCTGCGGGTGCCTCTATTTGAAATCTAAACGACTCGCCTTCTTGATATTTATCATTTATTTTTGCTATACCATCAACATGTCCACTCACTAAATGACCATCAATTCCTTGATTTAACTTGAGTGCTGATTCCATATTTACGACCTTTCCTTCAAAAGCATCTTTATAGGAAGTGCAATTTAAGGTCTCTTGAGATAAATCAGCAACAAAGAAGTCTTTATCAAATGAGATTACTGTTAAACAAACACCATTAACAGCAATACTATCTCCAATTTTGATTTGTGAGAAATCAAATGCACTTGACTGAAAAGTGATCACAGAACCTTTATCATGAGAATTGATATTCTTGATAATTCCAGTGGCTTGAATAATTCCAGTAAACATACTAGTTTTTTGAAGCTAAGTAGTCCTCGTAGTTTCCAGCATAGTAATTAACTTTATCTTCTTTCAACTCAATCACTTTGGTTGAGAGGCTAGATACAAATTCTCTATCATGACTAACAAAAATAAGCGTACCTTCATAGTTTTCTAGAGCCAAGTTTAAAGCCTCTATTGATTCCATATCCAAATGATTAGTTGGCTCATCCATGACTAAGACATTGGGTTTTTGTAGCATTAATTTACCAAATAGCATTCTACCTTTTTCTCCACCAGATAACGCCTTCACACTTTTTTGAATAGCCTCTTTGCCGAATAACATTTTCCCCAGAACAGCTCTCATTTCCTGAATATCTTGATCAGGAGTTTTAAACTGAGACATCCAATCAAGAACGGTCATATCTTTCTCAAAATCTGCACTATGATCTTGGGCATAGTAGCCAATATTTACATTTTCACTCCATTTAATGACTCCATTATCTGGTTGGTGCTCTCCAATGAGTGTCTTTAATAAAGTGGATTTTCCAATACCATTTTGACCAATAATGGCAACCCTCTCACCCACTTCATAAATGAAACTTAAATCTTTTAATACTTCCTCGCCATCGAAAGACTTACCTAGACCTTCGACTTCAATAATATTTCGATGTAACTCGCGATCTTGCTCAAAGATAATGTAAGGAGAGACTCTGGAAGAAGGTTTCATTTCTTGCAGTTCAATCTTGTCAATTTGTTTGAGTCTCGAGGTTGCTTGTCTTGATTTAGACGCATTAGCACTAAATCGAGATACGAAATGTTTTAACTCTTTAATCTTTGCTTCTTTTTTAGCATTATCCGCAGCCATCTTTTCTTGAATGGCAGTTGATGCAATCATGAAGTCATCGTAATTACCTGGGAAAACATTAATATGCTGATAATCTAGATCGGCCATATGTGTACACACACTATTAAGGAAGTGTCGATCATGAGAGATGATAATCATAGTTGCTTTTCTATCTCTCAAAACACCCTCAAGCCAACGAATTGAATCAATGTCGAGGTTGTTAGTAGGCTCATCCAGTAGCAAAATATCCGGTTCAGAAAATAAAGCTTGAGCTAATAAAACACGTAACTTCCAACCTGGTGCAATTTCACTCATGGGTCCATAATGCTGTGATTCCGGGATTTGAAGCCCCATTAATAACTCACTTGCTGATGACTCTGCCATGTAACCATTTAATTCAGCAAATTGGGTTTCCAATTCTGCCACCTTAATACCATCTTCCTCGGTCATTTCAGGCAAAGAGTAAATTCTATCTCTTTCCTTTTTGATCTCCCATAATTCCTCATAGCCCATAATAACGGTATCAACTACTTTGAAATCCTCATAAGCAAACTGATCCTGTTTAAGAACACCAATTCTTTGACCCTCAGAAAAAGTCACGGAACCATGCGTGGGCTTAAGCTCACCTGTTAGAATTTTCATAAAAGTAGATTTACCAGAACCATTAGCGCCAATAAGACCGTAACAGTTTCCATCCTGAAATTTTAAGGATATGTTTTCAAATAATGGTTTTTCACCGAATTGCATGGTGATATTTGAGGTGACAATCATCTTAGATATGAAAAATTTAAAATAAATAATTATCCCATAACGTAACTATAAAATATAGGCAAACGCTAATATAATTCAAATGGTTTCAAAAACAAATCAACTCCCGGATAAGAAATTACTCAATGTTGTTTTTGCCTTGATGACACTGGGTTGGCTGATGGTTTTATCAGCATCGATACATCAGGGGTATGGTTATGCTATCAAGCAAGCGTTATTTATTTTTATTGGCTTATTTGCTGGTTTTTTAGTTTTAAAAAATCCTATCTCATTATTTAAAAAATATTCAACACATTTATTTCTATTAACTTTAATTTTCTTGGTATTGGTCTTTATGCCAGGTTTAGGACATGAGGCTGGTGGATCAACACGTTGGATAAAACTACCACTTTTCAATTTTCAACCTTCGGAGATGCTAAAACTTACGATGATTTTCTTTCTATCTGCATTTCTCATCAGACAAGAAGAAGATATTAGGAAACCATGGGTGGGTGTTGGCAAAACTGTAATTATTTTCTCAATTCCTGCTTTATTGTTGATGCTCGAGACTGATTTTGGCGCGACTGTTATTCTTGCAGCCATTACTTTTGGGTTAGTCTTTTCTGCAGGAATCTATCTTAAAGAGTTGATAGGCCTAATACTAATTCTGGGGTCTGCTGGTCTTTTATTTATCTCATTAAATCCTGTAAGGAGTAAACGTTTCTTTGATTTCTGGGCAACTGATCTTTGGTCAAACAATAGTGACAAGGTTGATCAAACTAAGCAGGCTTTAATCGGTATTGCTAGAGGTGAATGGTCTGGCACTGGAATTGGAGCAGGAATTCAAAAATATGTTAAGTTGCCAGAAGCACATACCGATATGATTTTCGCTGTGATTGGTGAAGAATTGGGGATTTTTGGCATGCTCGGTGTATTGGCCTTATATGCATTTATCATTGTCAAGGGCTTTGAAATATCTAAGGTTGCTCTTCAAAAAGGGAGAAAATTTTCATCCTATCTGGCAAATGGAATATGTATTTGGTTTTCCGTACAGATAAGTGTCAATGTTGCTATGAATATCGGGCTAATTCCAATTAAAGGATGGACATTACCGCTCATTAGCTATGGCGGAAGTAGTCTCATATTTGCAATCATTGCAATTGCAATTCTTGTTAGAATTGATATGGAAAACAGGGCTTCCTATGAAAAACAAAAGCACTTTGTGTAGATTTCAAGATGAGTACTAAAAAAGTTGCAATATTAGCTGCAGGTACTGGTGGTCACATTTTTCCAGCACTTGCTGTGGCAAAAGAGCTCCAAAAAAATGGGGTCGATATTCTCTGGATTGGCACCAAAAGTGGCATGGAAAATAAAATTGTTCCTGAGCATAATATAAAAATCAATCAAATTGATGCCATAGGTGTCAGAGGTAAAAATCCTATCAAGGTTTTTCTATCTATCTTCAAACTATTTCAAGCATTCCTTAAGTCTTATCAAATTCTTAAAAATAACAAGCCTGATGCGGTTCTTGGAATGGGTGGATATGTCTCTGGCATTGCTGGATTGGCTGCTTTTTTTAGAGGCATACCTATAATCATTCAAGAGCAGAATGCCATACCTGGAACTGCAAACAAATTAATCTCCAAAATTAGTAATAAAGTTTTTCAAGCTTTTCATGGAACATTTCCTATCAAGCTCAAGCCGATTACTTCTGGCAATCCTGTTTTTGTAAAGTCTTTAAAAAAGACTAAAAATAATTCAGATTTTAATCTTTTAATTCTTGGTGGTTCACTTGGAGCAAAACCCATTAATGATGTGGTGATTCATCTTGAAAATAATATCAATATCTTGCATCAGACTGGAGATATGCATATCAATTCTGTTAAAAAGTCTCACCTCAATAAATCAGCAAAAGTGGTAGGATTTATTGACGACATGTCTAAGGCATATCAATGGGCAGATATAGTAATATCTCGAGCTGGAGCCATGACCGTTTCCGAGTTAATGTTAACTGGTACACCAGCAATATTGATTCCACTACCTCATGCAATTGATAATCATCAATTTTATAACGCAAAAATACTTTCTGATAATGGGGCTGCCATTCTTATAGAGCAAAAAGATTTAAGCGCAAAAAAACTGAATGACTTAATCTCTAATCTTACTCAAGAAAAACTTGATTCTATGAGCCAGAATGCTAAGAAACTTGCCTCACCTAATGCCTCTAAAATTATCTCTGAGTGTCTATTAGAGTTAATTAATTCCTAAACTGGCAAATAATTCTTGATCTTTGTTTTGCGCAACATTAGGAGTTGTTAGCAGCTCATCTCCATAGAAAATCGAATTAGCTCCAGCAAAGAAGCAAGTTGCCTGCATCGATTCACTCATGTCAGTCCTCCCTGCAGAAAGCCTCACCACCGATTTTGGCATGACAATTCTAGCCACAGCAATACATCGAATGAAATCAATTTCTGAGGGCTTATCGGCAAATTCAAGAGGAGTCCCAGGAATAGGAACTAGAAGATTAATTGGAACAGAATCAGGATGATGCTCCATATTGGCGAGTGTTTGAAGCATAGAAGCCCTATCTTCAACTCTTTCACCCAAACCAAGAATTCCACCGCTACAAACGTTAATACCGGCTTTATGGACATTTTCGAGAGTGTCAATGCGATCTTGAAAGCATCTCGTTGTAATTACATTGGAATAGTGCTCTTTAGAGGTATCAAGATTGTGATTGTAATAATCAAGCCCCGCCTCTTTTAATCGGTTGGCTTGCTCAGATGTTAGCATGCCCAAAGTGACACAAGACTCCATATCAAGAGATTTCACTACTTTGATCATATCAATTACGCGATCCAAAGATTTATCTGTCGGGTTTCTCCATGCTGCTCCCATACAAAAACGCTCTGAGCCATTTTTCTTTGCCTGAAGCGCTGCATCCCTAACTTCTTCGAGGCTCATTAATCTTTCTCTTTCAAGCCCAGTGTCATATTTTGAGCTTTGCGAACAGTATGAGCAATCCTCAGGACATGCACCTGTCTTAATATTCAGTAGTTGACTCACTTGGACCTTATTAGGATCAAAGTTTTCACGATGAATGGTATGCGCTTTGAACAACAAATCATTAAATGGCATTGAGAATAATGCATTTATTTCATCTAATGACCAATCATGTCTAATTTCTGTCATAGGAGAATTTTACTTCAATTAATAAAAAAAAAGTCGTACCGAAGTACGACTTTTAAAGAATGACTTAACTCTATTATTAGCAAGAGTAGTACATATCAAACTCAACTGGAGAAGGGGCTGATCTAGCAGCGGTTACCTCTTCCATCTTAAGCTCTATGTATGAATCAATCATGTCATCAGTGAATACACCGCCAGCCTTAAGGAATTCACGGTCATCATCCAATGCCTCAAGAGCTTCTTGAAGTCCTCCACAAACCTTAGGAATCGCTCTTTTTTCTTTTTCCGTCAACTCATACAAATCTTCATCAGAAGGTTTACCTGGGTCAATCTTGTTTTTGATTCCGTCAATACCTGCCATTAACATTGCAGCAAAAGCAAGGTAAGGGTTAGCAGTCGGATCAGGGAAACGAACTTCAATACGAGTACCCTTAGGGTTTGATACAAAAGGAATACGAATTGCAGCAGAGCGGTTTCTAGCCGAGTATGCTAACATTTCAGGAGCTTCGAATCCAGGCACTAAACGCTTGTAAGAGTTAGTTGAAGCATTCGTAAATGCATTTAATGCTCTCGCATGCTTAATAATACCGCCAATGTAGTAAAGAGCTGTTTGGCTTAAGTTGCCATAAGCGCCTTTTTCATAGAAAAGATTAGTCCCATCTTTTGCAATAGATTGGTGAACATGCATACCATTACCATTATCAATCTGAATTGGTTTTGGCATAAACGTTGCAGTTTTTCCAAACATATGAGCAACGTTATGAACACAATACTTAAGGATTTGAGTCTCATCTCCCTTCTTGACCATAGTATTGAATAATGCACCAATCTCACACTGACCAGCAGTTCCAACTTCATGGTGATGAACTTCACAGGTGACACCCATCTCTTCGATAGCATTGACCATGTTTGTTCTTAAATCGTTTAATGAATCAACTGGAGGAACTGGGAAATAACCACCTTTAATTCTTGGACGGTGACCTTTGTTTCCACCTTCAAATTCATCTCCTGACTCCCAATCCGCTTCTTCAGATTTAATTTCAAAAAAAGCTTTACCCATGCCATGACCTGTGTCCCATTTAACACTGTCAAAAACAAAAAATTCTGGCTCGTTACCGAAGTAAGCTGTATCACCAATACCAGAGTCATTTAAATATTGTTCAGCGCGTTTAGCAATTGATCTTGGGTCTTTTTCATAACCACTCATATCAGATGGTTCAACGATATCACATCTTACGATAAGCGTTGATTCCTCTGTAAATGGATCCATGACACATGCATCTAAATCAGGCATTAGAATCATATCTGATTCATTAATGTGTTTCCAACCAGCAATTGAAGATCCATCAAACATTTGACCTTCTTTTAATTTCTCCTCATCAATTGTATGAGCAGGAACACTCACGTGTTGCTCTTTACCTTTAGTATCAGTAAAACGAAAGTCAATGAATGTAACTTCGTTATCCTTGATCATTTTCATTACATCTTTAGCAGACATACCTTCTCCTATTAAATTTGTCTAAAACGTTAAAAGACTATCACTGTCTGGTTGCCTGCGCCGTTGCATGCAAAAAAGTGGATGATAATTGAATATCAACCGCAATATTCTACCCTATGTTATTATGAAATTCTATAGCTATTCTTTGATCCAATCACGTGGTTTTAAATACCGCTCATAAAGCCTTGCTTCTTCTGTTCCTTTCTCAGGGGAATAGTTATATTTCCAGTTCACTATTGGTGGAAGAGACATCAAAATTGATTCTGTTCTGCCACCTGTCTGAAGACCAAATAATGTACCCCGATCATAGACCAAATTAAATTCAACATATCGACCTCTTCTATAGAGTTGAAATGCTCTTTCTTTCTCTCCATATTCATAATCTCTTCTTCTCTGAACAATCGGTTTGTAAGCCTTAATAAAATGATTACCAACACTTTGCATAAAAGCAAAGGATTGATCAAATCCCATCTCATTCAAATCATCGAAAAATAGACCACCCACCCCTCTTTGTTCATCTCTATGTTTGAGATGAAAGTATTCATCACACCATTTCTTATATTTTGGATAAATATCATTACCAAAAGGCTTGCATGCACTTTCAGCAGTTTTATGCCAACTGATTGCGTCCTCATCAAATCCATAATACGGGGTTAAGTCAAAACCACCGCCAAACCACCAGATTGGATCCTCACCCTCTTTCTCAGCTATAAAGAAACGTACATTGGCATGAGAGGTTGGAATATAGGGATTTTTGGGATGAATTACTAAGGACACACCCAACGCATGAAAACTTCTTCCCTCAAGTTCTGGTCTAATCGCAGTTGCAGATTTTGGCAAACTTTCACCAGATACTTCTGAGAAGTTAACACCACCCTGTTCAAATACTTCGCCATTGTTGAGAACTCGAGTGATTCCACCTCCGGTATCGCCTTCCTTTTTCCATTCATCGACAATGAATTTTTCCTTGCCGTCAACCTCTTCAAGCTGCTGACAAATGTCTTGTTGCAACGATAATAAATAAGTTCTTACGGCATTTATCATCTAATTTTTTCTCCTGTTTTGAGATTTATGATTTGAGATGGTGCTCCATTATAGTTAGAAGGCTTAACCAGGTAATCTAATTCATTTCGGAAAGTCTGTCTCAGTCCGAATAATGATGTGAGTAGTGATTTTCCAGATATATTAGCACTGGTAGAAACAATTGGACTTTTTAATCGATCGCATAGAGCTGAGATTAATGGATCATCAGTGAGCCTAATGGCTATCGTTCTATGTCTCCCCTTAATCAATCTAGAAACCCCTCTTTTGGCATCAACTAGATAGGTAGTTGGAATCTTATCTTTACCGATTTTTTTTAAATCACTGGTATTTTTCACATACCTTTTAAAGAAAATAGTTTTATTAGCCAACAAAATAAGCCCCTTGGATTTGGCTCTTTTTTTAAGCTTGATTACTTTTCTTAACGCCAAGTCATCATCTGGCAAACAACTCAAGCCTTGAATCGTATCAGTTGGTATTGAAACCACTCCACTTCTTAAAATTCTATTAATAATCAATGAATTTTGGAATTTCATGTTACTTTTTTGCTCTTGGATGAAACTGATCATAAACTTTTGAAAGTTCTAAATAATCAAGATGTGTATATACCTGGGTTGATTTGATACTTTCATGGCCAAGCATTTTTTGTACAGACCTTAGATCATGGCTAGATTGAAGAAAGTGACTCGCTGCTGCATGTCTCAACATGTGAGGATGAACATTACTTTTTATGCCAACCTTTTGAGCACGGTTTTTAATCATATTCTGCACAGTTCTAGCGCTAATTCTTTTATTCAAGTTTGATAAGAAAACTGCGCCATCATAAGCATTGATTGAATCAGCATATCTTTTGAGTGCAATGATGGCCTTTTCTCCTATGGGAGAATATCTATATTTTGATCCTTTTCCGAAGATCTTTAAGAAACCCTGACCATAATCAATATCACTAAAATCTAGTCCCACCAGCTCAGAAACCCTTAATGCACTTGAGTACATCACTTCAATGATAGCGATATCTCTTAATTCTTTCCAAGAGTTATTAAATTGTCTCGTTAAAAGTTCAATCTCAGAATAGGTAATTGTTTTGGGAAGCGCTTGATTAGTTTTTGGAGTGCTAATTTTTTTTGCATTATTCACTTCTAAAAAACCACTATTCACTAGATATGAAAAAAAAGATCTCAGAGTAGACATGGATCTTTTAATTGATTTAGGGTTGATTTGCTGATGTCTAAGTTTCATCACCCAAGCGTTTATTTGTTCAGTACTCACCTCTGACCATTTGCTTACACCAGATAATGTAATAAATTGATAAAAGTTAGATAAGTCCTTTTCATAAGCAAGCTGAGTATTGCTTGAATAACCTCTATCAACTTTTAGATAAGAAATGAAACCTGAAATTTCTTTTTTCACTTGAATTTTATCTTCTTGACCCCATAAATAGTATTTTACGTATTAATCTTCAATAATAAAGTTATGGCAACAAAACAAACTCATGAATTTCAAACGGAAGTTTCACAACTCCTAAATTTAATGATTCACTCCTTGTATTCAAATAAGGAGATTTTTCTAAGAGAGTTGATTTCCAATGCATCTGATGCTATTGATAAACTCAAATTTGAATCACTTTCCAATAAGAAATTAATTGAAAAGGGTCAAGAATTAGGCATCCAAATTGATACCGATGAAAAAGCAAAGACCATAACTATCACTGATAATGGCATTGGTATGACAGAGCAGGAGGTGATGGACAATATAGGTACGATTGCTAACTCAGGAACTAAGAAATTTTTAGAAGGTTTAGATAAGGATCAAGCCCAAGACTCA
The DNA here is from genome assembly GCA_008080915.1 of Gammaproteobacteria bacterium. Classification (GTDB taxonomy): domain Bacteria; phylum Pseudomonadota; class Gammaproteobacteria; order PS1; family Pseudothioglobaceae; genus VMDI01. The sequence continues at coordinate 34,398 of VMDI01000060.1, forward strand.
AATCTTATTGGCCAGTTTGGTGTAGGTTTTTATTCGGCTTTTATTATTGCCAAAAAAGTAGTTCTAACTACCAGAAAAGCAGGTGATAAAAATGAAAACGGAACGGTATGGACTTCGGCAGGTAAAGGGGAATATTCAATAGAAAATGCTGTGGTTGAAAACCCAGGAACCTCTATCACGCTTTTCCTAAAAGCTGAGGAAAAAGAGTTTTTAGAATCCTACAGACTCAAAGGCATAATTTCTAAATACTCTGACCACATCACTGTCCCAATTAAGATGTTAAAAACTGATGAAGAGGGCAAAAATCAAGAGTATGAAATCGTCAATAAAGCAAAAGCTTTTTGGACAGAAGATAAATCGAGTCTAAAACAAGAAGATTATGATGAGTTTTATAAATCGCTTACCTATGACTTTGACGGTCCCCTGACTCAAATTCATAACAAAGTTGAGGGCAATCTTGAATATACCTCTTTGCTTTTCATTCCTAAAAAAGCCCCTTATGATATGTGGGAACCCAAAAGGAAAGCTGGAGTTAAGCTTTATGCCAAAAGAGTCTTCATCATGGAAGACAATGAAGAGCTTATGCCGCTTTACCTCAGATTTATCAAAGGAATCATTGATACTGCAGACCTACCTCTTAATGTCTCAAGAGAGATCTTACAAGGCTCAAAAGTGGTTGACACTATCAGGAAAGCAAATGTTAAAAGAGTTCTCTCAGAACTAGAAAAAATGAGCAAGAAAGACCCTGAAAAATACTCAGAGTTCTGGAATGAATTTGGAATGGTAATGAAGGAAGGTATTGTTGAGGATTTTGCCAATAAAGACAAAATTGCTTCATTGTTGAGATTTACTTCGACCCAATCTTCAGGCAATGATCAGGATGTATCACTAGCTGATTATGTATCTAGAATGAAAGATGACCAAAAGTACATTTATTATGTCACTGCTGAGTCTTATCAAGCGGCCAAAGGCTCACCTCACCTTGAAATTTTCAAGAAGAAAGATATCGAAGTTCTCCTATTATCGGATAGAGTAGATGAGTGGTTAGCCAGTAATTTTGGAGAATTTGAAGGCAAATCTTTAAGATCAATTGCTAAAGGCGATTTGGAGGATTTGGATACCAAAGAAGATAAAAAGAAGAAAGAAAAGGTGGCTAAAGACTTCAAGGATGTGATTTCCAAAGTTAAAGAAATCCTTGACTCACAGGTCAAAGATGTGAAGATTTCTAATCGTTTGAATGAATCCCCTTCTTGCTTAGTTGCCGATGAAAATGAGATGGGCGGAAATATGGAAAGAATTCTTAAATCCCTTGGTCAAGATGTTCCAGAAACTAAACCAATTTTAGAAATTAATCCTACTCACCCCCTTGTCGAGAGACTGAAAAATAAAGTGGATGAGGATTTGGTTAAGGTTCTATTTGATCAAGCAATTCTATCTGAAGGCGGACAACTTAAAGATCCGGGAGAGTTTGTTAAGAGGATGAATTCTCTAATTAAATAAATTTACAAGGGGGTAAGTTTACTTACCCCCTTGTTGTTTTTTGTAGGGTTTAATATTCCTTAGAATCCCTCTTAATATTCCTAATTCATCTTCCTCTACTTCAGCCTTCGAGAAAAAACGCCTTAGTCTTCGCATGAGTAGTTCTTTGGGCCTCTTATCTTCAAAATATTCGATATGCTCCAAAACCTGAGATAGGTGATCATAAAAAACTTCCATACTCTCAAAATTAGCTCTTTTTGCTGAATCATTATCAAAACTATCCTCTCGAGAGTATATAAAGTTTTGATAGGCAAAAACTTGAATTGCAGATGCAACATTTAGTGAAAAATACTCAGGATTACCTGGTATGGTCATCAACACCTGACATAAATCTAATTCCTCATTACTCAATCCAGATTTTTCTGTTCCAAAAACCACAGCAACCTCTTGATTATTCTGAGTGATATCGTCAATTTCGGAGCAACTTTCAACAACATCCAATTGCCTCCATTTAATTCTTCTTTGTCTAGCACTTGCTCCAATCACTAAACTTACTCCATCTAGAGCCTCCTCTAGAGTTCCACAGACCTTTGCATTGAAAAGTACATCATCTGCCCCACTGGCTCTAGCAGTTGCTGTTGCAGAGGGGTAGTTACTGGGATTAACCAGGTACAATCTTGTAAGAGCCATGTTCTTCATTGCACGAGCTGCAGCTCCTATATTGCCAGGCTCAGTGGTATTGACCATTACAATTCTTATTTTGTTGTACTTATCATTTTTCATTATCGGAACGGTATAATTTAGACATTTTTTTACCAAAGTTCACCTATGCACCCAACAATAAACATTGCAATCAAAGCTGCAAGAAAAGCTGGTGACATCATCATAAGATATCACAATCAAATTGATAATCTTAATATCGAAAATAAAGCCACTAATGACTACGTTTCTGAAGTTGACAAATTAGCTGAAAGTGCCATTATAAACGAGATTAAAAAGGCCTTTCCAAGTCATGCAATATTGGGTGAAGAAACTGGAAATATTATTGGCGATGATGACTATCAATGGATTATTGATCCATTAGATGGAACAACGAACTATCTCCATGGCTTTCCACAGTATGCCATATCCATAGCACTCTATGAAAAGAAAATCCCCACACATGCAGTAGTATACGATCCATTCAAAGAAGAGCTATTCTCAGCTTCTAAAGGGGAAGGTGCTTTTTTAAACAGCCAAAGAATTCGTGTCTCGAATGCACTTGGATTTAACAATTCATTAATTGGTACTGGCTTCCCTTATACCAATTTTGACCATTTGAATACTTATGCCGAGATGTTTAAAAGCATAGCGCCTAAGGTTGCTGGTATTCGACGTGCTGGTTCCGCTGCTCTTGATTTAGCATATGTTGCCTCTGGCAGATTAGATGGTTTTTGGGAAATTGATTTAAGCATTTGGGATATTGCTGCTGGAACCTTACTAATCACTGAAGCGGGTGGATTTATTGGTGATTTTACTGGCTCACCTAAATTTTTAGAAAGCGGTAATGTGGTTGCTGGTAATGAAAAGGTATACAAAGAAATTCTAAAAGAATTAAAGCCTCATCTCACAAAAGAACTAATCTGATAACACATCTATTGTGAGCTGATCACCGCTGTCATGACATGCCTCACTTGAAAGTACGAAAAGAATCACCTTTGAAACGTCACTTGGATCTGGGTTCTTGTCTGCATTCTCAGCAGGATAAGCGATTTGTCGCATCTTAGTTTTCATCCGCATTGGATCAATAGAGTTCACTTTTATCTCGGTCTTTTCTAACTCTTCTGCAAGGATACTAGAAAGACTTTCTATTCCTGATTTAGTTACGCTATATGCGCCCCAATAAGCCTTAGGAAATCTTCCCACATAAGAAGAAAGAAAAATGATTTGAGCTGCAGGTGATTTCTTTAATGCTGGAAGCAAAAATTGTGTCAACAGAAATGGAGCATTGAGATTAATCTGCATAGTAGAAAACCAAACTTTTAAATCATATTGCTCAATGGGCATTAATGATCCAATAGTCGCTGCATTATGAATTAAACCATCTAATTGACCAAATTCAGACTCGATGTTCGTCAGTAAGTCCTCATAATCCTTAGGTCCTGCACCTTCTAGATCAAAAGGATATAAGAATGGCTCAGAATATCCCAGGTCTGTAATTTCATCATAAACGTTTTCTAATGAGGCTAGATCTCTCCCAAGCATGACAACCGTTGCACCAGCCTTTGATAAATCAATCGATAAGGAGCGTCCTAAGCCCCTATTAGCTCCAGTTATGAGATAAACTTTATTAATAAAGTCGTTTGATTTAAATTTAAACTGCTGTTTGTATGTGACCATTATTTCAACTCTTTTTTACTTTGGACTCCTAACTCTTTAAGCTTCTCCGCTCTGCCAATTAAATTTCCAGTTCCTTCGGTTAATTTATTTCTTGCATCCTTGTAGCTCTTTTGCGCCTTATCAAGATTCTTCTCAATGCTATCCATAGATTCCAAAAAACCAAACAGCTTGTCATACATTGCGCCAGCTTGTCTTGCAATCTCTTCAGAATTTTTATTTTGACGCTCAGTTTGCCAAATATGATGAACAGTTTTTAGACTCATCATTAAAGTTGATGGAGAGACCATCACAATATTTTTCTTCAAAGCATTGGTGAAGATTTCAGGTTTTTTATCTAATGCAATTAAAAGCGCGGACTCAATTGGAACAAAAACAAAGATAAAGTCCAAAGTATTCACACCCTCCAGGTTTTCATACTCCTTAATACTAATACCGTTAATATGAGCCTCAATTGATTTAATATGATCTTGAAGTGTTTTTTCATCACTCTGGCTCACAATATAATCTTTGTAAGCTTTAAGGGAGACCTTAGAGTCAATGATGATATCTTTTTCATCTGGCAAAT
>VMDI01000010.1 GCA_008080915.1 Gammaproteobacteria bacterium
AAGCACTTATTCAAGAATTGGCATTACCTAGTTGATTAATCTACCCCCGCTTTCTGTATATATTCATTATCCTTGGTGCGTTAAGAAATGTCCTTACTGTGATTTTAATTCGCATGAAAAATCACCCTATGAGGGGTATGTTAATTTATTAAAAAATGATCTAAAAGATAGTCTTGCTTATATTCAAAATCGAAAAATAAGATCTATATTCTTTGGTGGAGGAACGCCTTCAATTATGTCAACTGAAGAGTTAGAAGATTTAATGATTTATTTAAAAAATGAACTAGATTTTGAGGAAGATATAGAGATTACCTTGGAGGCAAATCCAGGGACATTTGAAATTGATAAATTTAAGTCATTTCATGATGTTGGAATCAATAGATTGTCAATTGGAGTTCAGTCGTTTAATAACCAAGAACTTGAAAGACTGGGACGCATTCATAACTCTGAAGATGCTCAATTAGCCTGCTATGAAGCTAGAAAAATATTTGACAATATCAATATTGATATTATGTATGGGCTTCCAGAGCAAAGCGTTGAAATAAATCAATCCAATATAGAAACCGCACTTTCATATAGTCCAGACCATATCAGTTATTATCAATTAACCATTGAACCCAATACCTATTTTCATAAGCATCCACCAAAATTGCCATCACATGAGTCTGTTTTTAATTATGGTAATATTGGTCAAAACATAATTGAAGGTTCCGGGCTTAGACGATACGAAGTTTCAGCCTATGGCCAAGAATCAAGACATAATCTGAATTATTGGTTATTTGGGGATTACATAGGAATCGGCGCTGGTGCTCATGGAAAGATTACCAGTCCAATAGAAAATAAAGTTTTTAGAACTTTTAAGAATAAATCTCCTAAGGATTACTATAAAGACCAAAGCTCGAAATTAACCCACATAGAGAATTTAACTTTTGATTTCATGTTGAATGCCTTAAGACTCAAAGATGGCTTTGAAATAGATTTATTTGAAAAAAGAACTGGCATTGAATTTAACTCCATTGAAAAAAATATCCAAGTTGCAATAGATAAGAGTTTATTAAAAATTAATAACACAAGAGTGAGCCCAACGCCACAGGGTTATGATTTTCTAAACGACCTTCAAGAAATTTTTCTCTAAGTGAATGGATTTCAAAAATTTAACTTAAAGAGACTTACGCTGTAAAATACCGAAATATCAATATTTATTTGAAATTTAATGGCTGATTTATCTAAAAATTTTGCTAAAGTTTTAACTGAAGCACTCCCTTATATCCAAAAATTTAATGGCAAGACTGTTGTCGTTAAGTATGGCGGCAATGCAATGATTGATGCTGAGCTGAAATCTAGTTTTGCTAGAGATATTGTTTTGATGAAATCAGTTGGGATGAACCCTATTGTTGTTCATGGGGGCGGTCCTCAGATTGGCGATACGCTTAAGAAAATTGGTAAAGAAAGTGAATTCGTTGGCGGTATGCGAATTACTGATGGTGAAACCATGGATGTGGTTGAGATGGTCTTAGGGGGTTTGGTTAATAAACAAATTGTTAATTTGATTCATCAACATGGTGGAAATGCTATTGGATTAACTGGAAAGGATGGCAGTCTTATTTCAGCCAAAAAGCTTAAACATGATTTTGAGCCAACTTCAGAAATTATTGACTTGGGTCATGTTGGTGAGGTTGATAAGATTGACACATCGGTAATTGAACTCTTGGTTGGAGGAGATTTTATTCCAGTGATTGCGCCTATTGGAGTTGGTAAAGATGGATTTTCTTATAATATCAATGCTGACCTGGTTGCTGGATCTATTGCTCAAGCGCTGAATGCTGAAAAATTAATTCTTTTAACTAATACTGAGGGTCTTCTGGATTCTGATGGGAAGTTACTCACAGGTTTAACTTCAAAAGATGTCAATCAACTTATTAAAGATAAAGTGATTCATGGTGGAATGCTGCCGAAAATTAATTGCGCATTGACTGCTGTCCAATCTGGTGTTAAATCAGCACACATCATCGATGGTCGCGTTGCTCATGCGGTCCTGATCGAGGTATTCTCCGATAGTGGTGTAGGTACACTTATTGTCAATAATGAATAAATCTCATAGAGGATCAGTCAAACTTGAAGATTGCGAAATTATCGCTCATAAGAAGTATGAGGCTGATCAGTTTGTCCTGACATTGGCATCCGATTACATATCAAACAATACCAAACCTGGGCAGTTTGTTCATGCAACAGTATCAGAAAAACTTCTGATGAGAAGGCCGATATCAATCATGTCTGTAAATTCCAAGGAAAATACTTTTGATTTGCTATACAAAGTTGTTGGAGATGGTACTAGAGAACTTTCAAAAAGGAAAGTAGGTGAACAAATTTCCGTGATGGGTCCGATTGGTAATGGATTCAATTTTGATTCTGTCAAAAGACCAATCATGATTGGTGGAGGAGTGGGCATTCCGCCAATGGTTGCTTTAGCGCAACAACTAAATTTAAAGACACAAAAACCCTTAGCAATTTTTGGTTCTGAAGTTGAGTTTCCATTTGAAATGGAAATCACTGATAAATCATATCCTTTTATTGAAAATCCAGCGACGATGTCATTGCTCCATGAATGGGGGATAGACTGTCTTTTGACGAGCAACTCTGATTTCCAAGGGGTGTATAAGGGGTATGTGACAGATCTAGCTAGGGACTTTTTTAACACCTTGAGTGCTGAAGAGTTAAAAGAAGTCAAAATTTTTGCTTGTGGTCCAGACATGATGCTGAAAGCGGTTAAGACCCTCGCAAGTCAGTTGAATGTAGAGTGTGAATTATCTCTCGAGGAGTTTATGGCTTGTGCTATTGGCGGTTGTGCTGGATGTGTTGTAGAGGTTGAAACAGAAACTGGTAAATCGATGAAAAGAGTTTGTGTTGATGGCCCAATTTTTGATGCAAATAGCATCTTCCAATGATTGCAGAGAGACTTAACCACGTTATTCAAAGAATACAAAAAGTCGACCATTCTCAAAAAGTTAAACTCATTGCAGTCAGTAAAAAAAAATCCATAGCGCTGATTAAAGAGGCGATTAATTCTGGTCAAAAAGACTTTGGAGAAAATTATCTCCAAGAGGCTGTTGAAAAAATTAAAGCCATAGATGATCCATCATTAACATGGCACTTTATTGGTCCAATTCAGTCCAACAAAACCGCTTCAATTGCAAAATACTTCCAATGGGTCCACAGTGTTGACAGAAAGAAAGTCTTAACCAGATTAAATGAGCAATCCAAAGAAAATCAAAAGGTTCTTAATGTATTAATTCAAGTAAATATTGATGATGAAGACACAAAATCCGGTGTGATGCCTGAAGAAATTGATGATCTGGTTAATTATGCAAATGAACTTAGCAATATTTCTTTAAAGGGGTTTATGTGCATACCCAAACCTGGAAACGCCGAAGAGAGCTTTAAAAAGATGAAGATTCTATTAAATTCATATCCCTATTTAGAAACCCTTTCAATGGGAATGAGTAATGATTTAGAGATCGCAATAAGAAATGGATCTACTATGGTTAGAATTGGAACTGATATTTTCGGTGCCCGTTAAGAATCACAAGATATAAAATTAGTAAACTATGAGTATTCAAATCTACATTACCGGCGGAACGATTGATAAAAAATACAATGAATACACAGGAGAGTTAATTTTTGATAAAACGCATATTGTAGATATGCTAAATCGTTCAAGATGTATGACCGAAACTTTATCAGAGGTTATTTTTCTGAAAGATAGTCTTGATATTATTGAGAACGAAAGAGAACTCATTTATTCTAAATGCAAGGGGAGTGATTCAGAGAAAATTCTGATAACACATGGAACCGATACAATGATTGAAACTGCTAAAAGTATTCAGTCAATGAATTTAGCAAAAACGATAGTTCTTACTGGCTCCATGATTCCTTACTCTGTTTCAAACTCGGATGCTTTATTCAATCTTGGCTTTGCTATCTCTGCAGTGCAAACATTAGTTCATGGAGTTTATGTTTGCATGAATGGAAAAATATTTAATGCCAGTAAAGTTCATAAGAATAGGGAAATTGGAATCTTTGAGTCAATCAAGAATTGAGTTGGGGTAAATATTGAAAAAGGTTTTTCATGTTTCTAAAAAGGTAACCAAATTTTCAATATATTTGGGTCTGATTATTTTTGTCTTGGTTCTAATTCTTGATCTCAATATTAAATATTTTAAAAATTTGATTGAAGAGAAGTTATCGGTATCAACTGGCTTAGAGACGCGTGTTGAAAACTTATCAATAGGGTACGATTTTGATTCGATAAATATTCAAGCAATGAAAATAACTCTTCTTGATGAATCAAGGTTTCCAAGTGCAGAGATCTCAAATATTAATCTAGAATTAACTTATGAGAATTTATTTAAAGAGTCAGCAAAATTTGGCACTCTAGCAATTGACACTCTGAAGATAAACCTTCCTAAAAAAATCAATTCGGATGGAAAAAAACCTAAAAAAGATTTATCAAAATTTCTCAGCTCACTTGGGCTTTTCCAAAAAATTAGTATAGAGCAAACATTGATTTCCTCGAAAAAGGAACATGAAATAGGTGAAATTAACTTTGTTTCCAGCTCTGATGAGATAGATTTTTACGTCAATAAATACCCTCTAGATTTGATCTATGAAAATTCACACAATGTTTCTTTTGATGTCAAGGGAAAGTTAAGTTTAAAAAATATGGGGACAAATGAAGTAGTCATTCCCTTATATATAACTACTGAAGATTTTAAAATTGATGGAGAATTGCAAACTAACTCCAGTCGTCTTAAGTTCTCTGGCGACATCGATCAGGTCGATGCAAAAAAAAGTTTAAAGTATTTTCCTCAAGATCCCTCTAAGGCAACTTTGATTGAAAATTTTGGCAATGCCATTATGAGCGGTTATCTTAAAGACAGCAAAATTCTTTTTGAGAAAAATCTTTTAACAGATGAAGTAATCAACAATAAATTTGATTCTGAGGTTTTTTTCAAAGGGTTAAGTTTTGCCAATAAACAGGTCCTTGTCGAAAATTACAACGGAGGAATAACCCTCAATCCAGAAAAACTTCAACTCAAAGGAAAGGGATCTCTCTTTGAGAAAGATTTTTTTATCAATGTGGATATTCCTGATAATCCTTTGGATGGAAAAATGGTTATGGTGAATTTTTCAGATATCAATTCAGGATTCCAAGGAGCAGCAAATTATCTTGAAAATGAAAATTGGGAAATGAATTTTTCTGTTGGGAAAGGGTTTTTTGGTAACTTAACAATCCCCAAATCAGACGAACTGGTTCCAGTTGTCATTATCGAGAATTTAGTGGTTCCTGATGGAAAATCAAGTTCTATTGATATTAACCCTGAAGATATTCCTGCTGTTACGGTGATAGCTAAAAAAATTAAGGTAGGTGAAAACGAGTTACCAAAATTTGAACTCCAACTTATGCCCTCTGGGAAAATACTACGTGTTAGTTATCTAAAACTCAGTGATTACAAAGTTGATAACAACCCGATCAGATTTAATGGTGCATGGTTAGACAAAAACAAGACCATTATTAATGCTAATCTAAAAGGAGAAAATCTCAAGGGGCTTTTAACAGCAATGGGCATTGATAAAAAAATTCAAGGTGGTAAGTATGATTTTGATATTCGACTCTACTGCAATTGCGCTCCTTGGGAGGTAAAGCTGGACTCCATATCGGGAGAAATTTTAGGTAATGTAGAAGAGGGAATTTTTACTGATCAGGATCCCAGCATTGGAAGAATATTTTCCCTCCTGAATATTGATTCTATCTCAAGAAGACTTCGGTTGAATGTTGATGATCTTGTTTCCAAGGGTTTTGCCTATGACACCATCAAAGGAAGAGCAGTTGTCAATGACAAAAAAATAAATATTGATTTTCTTAATGTTGATTCCACTTCAAATCACATCAAGGTTAAAGGGCATAGTAATTTAGAATCTAGATCTTATGAACTTGAGGCTTACGTTAGACCAGAAATAGCTGATAGCGTTCCTGTTGCTACCTATCTTGCTGGTGGAGGGCTTGCTGGTCTTGGTGTTTGGTTGGCTGATAAGACTATCTTTGATGGAGATTTAATCAATAAACTAATTGATAAAGTAGTTGAAATCAAGTATTCAATTACTGGACCTTGGGCTAATCCAGAAATTAAGGCAGAGACTAAATTTTTATGATCAGTAGCATTCTTGAGGATAACTCAATCAACGAGCAATTAATCCAAAACTTTGTTGATGATCTGTGCCCAATGGGCGCAGATTATTCTGATCTATATTTTCAGTATTCAATTTCAGAAAGCTGGATTCTTGAAGATGGAATTGTTAAAGGAGGCTCATACAATATTTCAAATGGAGTGGGAACTAGAACCGTCTCTGGGGAAAAAACAGGTTTTGCCTATAGTGATGAGATTTCAATATCAGAAATTGCTAAGGCAGTTAAATTTGCTAGACAAATTGTTAACCCTAATCAGAAAAACAACTCTCTTTCATTGAATAAGAATTTAAAAGGAAATTTTTACAGTGAACATGACCCTTTGAAAAGTATCAGTGCTGTTGAAAAAGTATCCCTACTTAAGAAAATAGACATCTATGCCCGAAGAGAAAAGTATGTCAAGCAAGTCAATGCCTCTTTGACAGGATCATACTCTGATGTATTGATTGCATCTAGTGATGATGTATTCCAATCAGACAAAAGACCAATGGTAAGACTAAACATCTCTCTTATTCTAGAAAAAAATGGGAGGGTTGAACATTCCTCATATGGCGGCGGTGGACGATTTGGCTATGAAATTTTTACTGATGATGCATTGGTGAATTCATACGTTGATGAGGCTATTAGATTAGGCAAAGTTGCTTTAGATTCTGTCCCAGCACCTGCTGGTGTGATGCCGGTGATATTGGGACCTGGATGGCCGGGTGTTTTATTGCATGAGGCTATTGGTCATGGCTTAGAGGGAGACTTTAATCGGAAAAAAACTTCAGTATTTTCCAATTTAATGAATCAACAAGTTGCGAGTCCAAAATGTACCATTGTCGATAATGGAACTCTTAAGGATAGAAGAGGTAGCTTAAATATTGATGATGAGGGCACTGCAACCCAATCAACTACTTTGATTGAAAATGGAATACTTAAAGGCTATATGTTTGATAAATTAAATGCTAGACTCATGGGAGTCAGTTCAACTGGAAATGCCAGAAGAGAGTCCTATGCACATATTCCAATGCCAAGAATGACTAATACCTACATGCAGGCTGGTGAAGATAAAGTTTCAGATATGATATCCAGTATTGACAATGGAATTTATGCACTCAACTTTGATGGCGGTCAAGTAGACATCACTTCTGGAAAATTCGTGTTTTCTGCAAATGAGGCTTATATGATCAAGAATGGCAAGATTGCCTCACCTATCAAGGGGGCAACACTCATTGGTCAGGGGCATGAAGCACTTAAAAAAATATCAATGGTTGGCGATGATTTAGCTCTTGATAATGGCATAGGAGTTTGCGGTAAAGATGGCCAATCTGTGCCAGTTGGAGTAGGACAACCATCCCTAAAAATTGATGCACTAACTGTAGGTGGGACAGAGGTATAGTCCCAAAGAGATATAGTTATTAAAGCCATACTATTATTAAATGTATCACACTAATTAAGTAGCTTAATTCGCTATAATTATTAATCTATTTACAAAAGGATAGAAGGTTGCTAGAAAACTACCTCCCAATCGTTGTATTCATTTTCCTTGGTTTGGCATTTGGAGCTGGACCAGTTCTTATCGGTTACTTGCTTGGCCCAAGTAAACCAGACCCTGAAAAGAATTCACAGTTTGAATGCGGTTTCCCTGCGTTTGATGACTCAAGAATGTATTTCAATGTTCGTTATTATCTAGTTGCAATTTTGTTTATATTGTTTGACCTGGAGGTTGCATTTGTATTTCCTTGGGCGGTTGTTCAATCTCAATTAGGCTGGTTTGGCTTTATTGGCATGACCATCTTTTTATCTTTATTGGTTGTCGGTTTCATTTTTGAATGGAAAAAAGGCGCGCTTGAATGGGAGTAAGTTGTGGCAATTGATGGATTGATGAAACAAGGTTTTGTTACTACTTCGCTAGATAAGGTAATCAATTGGGCGAGAACCGGATCATTATGGCCAATGACTTTTGGTTTGGCTTGTTGTGCGGTTGAAATGATGGAGGCTGGTTCCTCACGTTATGACTTAGATCGTTTCGGTATAGTATTTAGACCTACTCCAAGACAGTCGGATTTAATGATTGTTGCTGGAACACTTACAAATAAAATGGCTCCTGCCCTTAGAAAGGTTTACGATCAAATGCCAGAACCTAGATATGTAATTTCTATGGGTTCTTGTGCTAATGGCGGAGGTTATTATCATTATTCCTACGCGGTTGTTAGGGGTTGCGATAGAATCGTGCCTGTTGATGTCTATGTTCCAGGTTGTCCTCCAACTGCAGAAGCGCTTTTGTACGGCATTATTCAGTTGCAAGAAAAAATTAAACGAACCAATACCATCGCTAGAACATGATAGAAGAGTTTATTGAAGGCCTTGAAGAAGAGTTTACGTCGAATACCATCATTCACGAGTTTGATGAAGTCACAATGGTTGTCGATAAATCAGAGCTAGAGTCAACCTGCCTAAAACTTCGTGATTATTTTGGTTTTGAGATGTTGATTGATTTATGTGGTCTTGACTTTCTAACTTATGGTGAGTCAGAGTGGGACGGTAATGCCAGTTCATCAGGCTTTGGAAGGGCTAGAGAATCCCATACTTCAGAAAATCCTCATCCTGAGAGATTCGCTGTTACTTATCATTTGCTATCAATTAATAAAAACCAAAGACTTAGGTTAAGAGTTTATCTTAATGAAGAGATGCCGATTGTATCCTCAGTATCTCATATATGGAGTTCAGCTAATTGGTACGAAAGAGAAGCCTTTGATTTATTTGGAATCTTATTCGAAAACCATCCAGATCTCAGAAGAATATTGACAGATTATGGCTTTGTTGGACATCCTTTGAGAAAAGACTTTCCAATGATAGGTGAAGTTGAAATGAGATATGATGAAAAACTGGGTCGAGTTATATATGAACCTGTTTCTATTGAGCCAAATATTAATGTGCCTAGAATTATTAGGAAGTAGTCATGGCTGAGATAAGAAATTACACACTCAACTTTGGCCCACAACATCCTGCCGCCCATGGAGTGCTTAGACTCATTCTCGAAATAGATGGAGAGGTTGTTGAAAGGGCTGACCCACATATTGGACTCCTTCATCGTGGAACTGAAAAACTTGCTGAATCAAAACCTTATAACCAGTCAATTGGTTATATGGATCGATTAGATTATGTATCCATGATGTGTAACGAGCATGCCTATGTGATGGCCATTGAAAAAATGCTAGGAATTGACGCTCCGATAAGAGCCAAATATATTCGCGTGATGTTTGATGAAATTACTCGACTACTTAATCATTTGATGTGGTTAGGCACTCATGGACTTGATGTTGGGGCAATGAGTATTTTTTTATATTGCTTCCGTGAAAGAGAAAAACTTATTGATGCCTATGAGGCTGTTTCTGGTTCTAGAATGCATGCTACCTATTACAGACCTGGTGGAGTCTATAGAGATCTACCTGAAGCAATGCCACAATATCTAAAAAATGATATTCGTACTGATTCAGAGCTAACGGAAATGAACAAAAATAGGCAGGGCTCACTTCTTGATTTTATCGAGGACTTCGCTAATCAATTTCCTGCGAGTATTGATCAATATGACAAACTATTGACCGAAAACAGAATATGGAAGCAAAGACTTGTTAATATCGGTGTTGTTTCTGCAAAAAGAGCAAAACAACTAGGTTTTACAGGGCCTATGTTAAGAGGTTCAGGAGTTGCGTGGGATTTAAGAAAGAATCAACCTTATTCTGTTTATGATGAATTGGAATTTGATATTCCTGTTGGAGTCACTGGCGATTGCTACGATAGATACTTAGTTCGAATGGAGGAAATGAGACAATCTAATAAAATTATTCAACAGTGTGTTGCATGGTTAAAAAATAATCCCGGTCCGGTGATGTCAGATGATCACAAGGTTTCACCTCCAAAAAGAACAGATATGAAAGGCGATATGGAGTCTTTAATTCACCACTTTAAATTATTTACTGAGGGTTATTCCCTTCCAAAAGGAGAGGTTTACTCTGCTGTTGAGCATCCCAAAGGTGAATTCGGAGTTTATCTAATGTCTGATGGGGCAAACAAACCTTATCGTATTCATATGCGAGCTCCAGGTTTTGCCCACCTTGCATCAATGGATGAAATGGCAAGAGGTCATATGCTTTCTGATGTTGTATCGATTATTGGAACTCAAGATATCGTATTTGGAGAAATTGATAGATGATTTCAACTGCTGCAAAAAAAGAAATCGATCAATGGATTAAGAAGTATCCTGAAGACTGGAAAAGTTCAGCCGTTATGCAGGCATTAAAAATTGTTCAGAAAGAAAATAATAATTTTTTAACTGAAGAATTAATTAACGATGTTGCATCATATCTGGATATGCCGCCAATTGCGGTTGCAGAGGTTGCTACTTTTTATGAAAACTTTAATCACAAACCTGTTGGTAAACATGTCATTAGATTCTGCCACACCATATCTTGTATGTTAAATGGTGCTGATGATCTAATTAAATATACGGAGAAAAAAATTGGCGCCAAAGTTGGTGAAGTCTCTAAAGATGGTTTAGTGTCGATTAAGAAAGTTGAGTGTCTTGGAGCGTGTAGACATGCACCTATGTTTCAAATAGATGATAAGTATTATGAGGATTTAACCAAAGAGAAAATAGATCTAATTTTGGAGGACTTAAAATGAATGAAGTTTGTTTCAAGACCCTAGACCAAAAAGATCCTTGGTCTATCAAAACTTATGAAAAAAATGGCGGTTACAAGATATGGAAAAAGATCTTGGCTGGTAAGTTATCTGCAGATGAAATTATTGAAGAATTAAAGGCGTCTGGTCTTCGTGGAAGAGGTGGAGCAGGTTTTCCTACTGGGCTTAAGTGGAGTTTTATGCCACGGAATGCCGATATCCAAAAATATGTTGTTTGTAACTCAGATGAGGGCGAACCAGGAACCTGTAAGGATCGCGATATATTAAGATTTAATCCCCATGCATTGATTGAAGGTATGGCTATTGGCGGTTTTGTTATGGGAGCTACTGTAGGATACAACTACATGCGTGGCGAGTTCATGGAGCCATATTATCGATTTGAAGGTGCGCTTAAAGAGGCTTATAAAGCAGGTCTTCTTGGAAAAAATATTCTGAAATCTAAGGTCAGTTTTGATTTGCATTCTCATCTTGGCTCGGGAGCGTATGTTTGCGGAGAAGAAACAGCTCTTCTTGAGTCCCTTGAGGGTAAGAAAGGTCAGCCGAGGTTTAAGCCTCCTTTCCCAGCAAATGTAGGTCTATATGGTAAACCAACTACAATCAACAATACAGAAACCTTTGCCTCTGTCCCAGAAATTCTATCAAGAGGAGGGAAGTGGTTTGCGGATCTTGGCGTAGAAAATTCAGGAGGGTGTAAGTTATTTTCGGTAACGGGCCATGTTCAAAAGCCAGGTAATTTTGAAGTACCGATGGGCACATCTTTTAAAGATTTACTAAAAATGGCTGGCGGTTTAAGAAAGGGCAGAAAACTAAAGGCTGTCATCCCTGGCGGTTCATCAACCCCGGTTCTTCCAGCTGATATAGCTATGAAGATGAACATGGACTACGACAGCATTGCCAAAGCTGGATCTATGCTTGGTGCTGGATCTGTGATTGTGATGGATGATTCGACTTGTATGGTTAAAACACTAACCAATCTTGCTCATTTCTATTACGATGAATCATGTGGTCAGTGCACTCCATGTAGAGAGGGAACGGGGTGGATGTATCGAGTTTTAAAAAGAATTGAAAATGGCCAAGGTGAAATGAAAGACATTGATTTATTGATGGGCGTTCAGGAAAAAATCATGGGCAATACTATTTGTGCTCTTGGTGATGCAGCTGCCATGCCTGTAGAAAGTTTCTTGAGGCACTTCAGAGAAGAATTTGAATACTTTATCAAACATGGTGAAAGTATTGTTCATAGAAAACCGGTCAAAGTATAGTAATGATTGAAATTGAAATTGACGGCAAAAAAATAAAGGCTGAGCAGGGTGAAATGCTTATTTCTGTCACTGACAGGGAAGGTATTAGTGTCCCAAGATTTTGCTATCATAAAAAGTTATCTGTTGCTGCATCATGCAGAATGTGCCTAGTTGATGTTGAAGGGGCTCCAAAACCTCAAACTGCTTGCTCAACACCTGCAGCTGATGGCATGAAAATTCATACCAATAATGAAAAAGCCAAAGCATCTCAAAAAGCTGTCATGGAGTTTTTGTTAATCAACCATCCACTTGATTGTCCAATTTGTGACCAGGGTGGTGAGTGTGAACTTCAAGATGTTGCCATGAGTTATGGTTCAGATGTTTCTTCTTTTAATGAAGGTAAAAGAATTATTAATGATAAAGGAATCGGACCCCTCATTCATACAGATATGACTCGTTGTATTCATTGCACGAGATGTGTAAGGTTTGGTCAGGAAGTTGCCGGAATAATGGAAATGGGAGGAACTGGCAGAGGAGATGCGCTCAAGATTGAGCCTTTTCTCGAGGAAGGAATCACCTCTGAACTTTCTGGAAACATGATTGATGTCTGTCCAGTGGGTGCATTAACATCAAAACCTTTTAGGTATGAATTAAGATCCTGGCAGATGAATGCAGTTAAGAATATTGCTAGACATGATTTGCTTGGTTCGAATATTTATTCCCAGACATATAAAGGGAAAGTAAAACGTGTCGTTGCTGGTGATAATGACGATGTGAATGAGACGTGGATCTCAGACAGAGATAGATTTTCTTACGAAGGTATCAATAGCTCCAATAGGTTACTTTCTCCAAGAATCAAGGTGGAAGGTCAATGGCAGGATGCATCATGGGATGTTGCACTTGATTTTGCGATTAGAGGCCTAAGAGGAAATGTTTTAAAGAATAATCAACCTAATCAATTGGGCGCACTTGCCTCTTCAAATGCAACACTTGAGGAATATTTTTTGTTGCAAAAGATCATGAGAGAATTAGGTTCAGAGAATATTGACTTTAGACTCTCAGAGGTTAATACCAAAGATCAATTAAATTTAAATTCAAATATTAAGATTGCGGAAATTGAAAAAGCAGATTTAGTATTAATTGTAGGCTCCAATCCAAGACTTGAGCAGCCAATGATTAATCATCGTATCAGGAAAGCAAGTAATAATAAGGCTAAAGTATTTAGTATTAACTCCAAGAGTTTTGACTTTAATTATCAAATTAATCAAAACTTAATAAGCCCTTCCAAAGTCCCGAATATGCTGGCATCAATCCTTAGGGAAGCTAAAGTTAAATCTTCAAATCTATCTTCTTTAACTGATGCGCAGAATACAGATGAGACTTTGGAAATTGCTAATGCAATTAAAAACTCAACCAACCCATTAATTGTTATTGGTGAACACTACAAAAATACTAAAAACTGGTCTTCAATTGTCTCACTAATTAACCTGCTAGCAAAAGATACTGATGCGGGAATCCTAAATATTTCAGGAACTGGAAATTACTTCGGTGCAATATTAGCTGAATTTTTACCTGGAGAAGGTGGTCTAGATGCTAACACCATGATTGATAAACAGCTTCCTGCCTATATGCTATTTGATGTTTATCCAAGTTACGATAGTCACAATGCTGAAAATTTTGTTAATTCACTAAAGAGTGAAAAGTCATTTGTAATCTCATTTAATAGTTTCCAGGATGATTTAGTTGAGCAATATTCCAATGTTATATTGCCTATTGCTTCATTCTATGAAACGTCAGGTTCTCATGTAAATTGTGAAAATAAAATACAGTCATTTGCTGCTGCAGTTAAGAGCCCTGGAGAATCAAAGCCAGGCTGGAAGGTGTTAAAAGTCTTTGCTGATTTACTTGAGTTGCAAGGTTTCCATTACACAGATTCAACTCAAGTTACCAATGAAGTTGGATTCCAATCTGCAAAATCAAACAAAGCTGATAAAGAAATTAAAATTCCTAAATCTAATAGCCTAGAAGTTATCTGGCAGTCTTCTCCTTATATTATTGACCCTGTCTTAAGAAATGCAGAGGCATTACAAAATACAAATATTGGCAAAATGAATATTGCATTTATGAATTCCAAGACAGCCAAAAAATTGAAATTAAATGACAAAAGTGTTTATCTAAATATTCCTGTCTCTATCACTGATGATGTGAGCGATAGTTGTGTCATTATCCAAACCAATCAATCCACAATGAAGAGGTCCGCGTAATGGGTTTTTGGAATGCAATCACCAATTTTATTACACAGACCATTCCTTGGTTTGACGGAATACTTGCATCCATAATTATTATCTTAATCAAAGCTTTTGCATTAATCATTCCATTGATGTTAATGGTTGCATATTTCACATATGCTGAGAGAAAGGTCATTGGATATATGCAACTTAGACTTGGGCCTAACAGAGTAGGGCCAAAAGGTTGGCTTCAGCCAATTGCTGATGCTGTGAAGTTGATGTTTAAAGAGATTATTTTCCCAACAAAAGCAGATGTTTATCTCTATTTACTTGCTCCAGTTCTAGCTATTGCCCCTGCAATTGCTGTATGGGCAGTTATCCCATTAGATGCTGATCTCTATATTGCCAATCTTGATGTCAGTCTTCTATACATTCTTGCTGTTGGATCGATAGGAGTATATGGAATTATATTGGCAGGGTGGGCATCCAACTCAAAGTATCCACTTCTTGGAGCTCTAAGAAGTGCATCACTTCTTGTTTCTTATGAAATTGTTATCGGTTTTGCTCTGGTTACAGTTGTGATGATTGCTGGAAGTGTGAATCTTAATGCGATAGTTGAAGCTCAGAAAGGAAGCATTCTTCATTGGTATTGGATACCTCTTTTCCCAATGATGATCATATTTTTTATTTCTGCCCTGGTTGAAACTAATAGAGCTCCATTTGATGTCGTTGAGGGTGAATCAGAAATTGTTGGTGGAACACATGTGGAATATTCTGGAATGACTTTCGCTGTATTTTTTCTAGCAGAATATGCCAATATGATTTTGATGGCTATACTCGCGGTTATTATGTTCTTCGGTGGTTGGCATTCACCATTTGAAGGTGTGCCATATATTGGTGAGTTTTTCTCTTGGGTTCCTGGACTTGTTTGGGTTTTGGCAAAAGCAACTTTCTTTATGTTTGCATACCTTTGGGTTAGAGCAACATTTCCAAGGTTTAGATATGACCAAATCATGAGATTATCTTGGAAGGTATTTCTGCCATTTACGATTGCCTGGATATTTGTTGTCGCATTAATGACCCAACTTAAGATTGGACCTTGGTTTTAGAAATGATTGATAAGTTAAAAAATATATTTAAAGTATTCTCACTCAGTGAGTTAAGAGGGGGTTTGAACATTACCGCCCATGAATTAGTGAATAAAAAAATCACTGTTCAGTATCCTGAGGAAAAAACACCAATTTCACCAAGATTTAGAGGGCTTCATGCACTAAGAAGGTATCCGAATGGTGAAGAAAGATGTATTGCTTGTAAATTGTGTGAGGCGGTATGTCCAGCTAATGCCATTACCATTGAATCAGAAATGAGAGATGATGGAACAAGAAGAACCACACAATATGATATTGATTTGTTTAAATGTATTTTCTGTGGATTTTGCGAGGAAGCATGCCCAGTGGATGCAATTGTTGAAACCCAGATCTATGACTATGCCTTTGAGTCAAGAGAGGGAAGCATAATCACTAAAGAGCGTCTGCTTGAAGTCGGTGAAAAGAATGAGCAAATGATTAATAAGGCGAAATTAGAAGATTCAAAATACAAGTAGTTTTATGACATCAGCGCAAATTCTTTTTTATACCTTTTCGTTCTTTCTCGTTGCAAGTTCACTAATTATGATCTTTGCAAAGAATGCAGCCAAAGCGGTATTATTTTTGGTCTTAGCCTTTTTCTCTGTTGCTGGACTTTGGATTCTTTTAGAGGCAGAGTTTTTAGCTATTACCTTGATATTGGTATACGTAGGCGCGGTGATGGTTTTGTTCTTATTTGTTATCAAAATGTTGAATATTGATAAATCCACCTTAAGAGCAAAATTTGCGGGTTATTTGCCACTTGGCCTCATTGTTGCTGCCATCATTGTTGCCGAGATGACGATGGTTCTTGGTCATGAACAGTTTGGTCTAAATATTTATCCTGCCCCAGAAAAGGCAAGTGCTGATTACAGTAATATTACTATTCTTGCACTTCAGTTATACACTGATTATGTATACCCATTCGAGTTGGCTGCTGTTCTTCTTCTAATAGCAATAATAGCTGCTATTGCTCTAGTTCATAGACCAGAACAAAACAGGAAGAAGCAAGATATTTCTGAGCAAGTTAGTGTCAGGGCCAAAGATCGATTAAGAATAGTCTCGATAGCAAAAAATAACAAGGAAGTTAATAATGATTAGTTTGAGCGATTACTTAATACTTAGTAGCATCATTTTTTGCATTGGGCTTGTTGGCATATTCATTAATAGAAAAAACATTATTACTCTTCTTATGTGTGTCGAATTAATTTTGGCCGCAGTTAATACAAACTTCATTGCCTTCTCGCATTTTCTTGGTAATGAAGCGGGTCAGATTTTTGTATTTTTTATCCTAACTGTTGCAGCTGCTGAAGTTGCTATTGGTCTTGCAATTTTGACATTAATGTTTAGAAATAGAGGTTCTATCGATATCGATATTACTTCCTCATTGAAAGGTTAGTTATAGATGAAATTACTTTATTTAACTATTGTTCTAGCGCCGTTAATTGGATCAATATTTGCAGGTTTCTTAGGTAATGTTCTTGGAAGAAAAGCAACTCACAGTATTACCATTCTTGGGGTTTTGATTTCTACGGTTCTTTCACTCTATGCTTTCAATTACCATGTTCTAGAGGGAAATTCTGCCTTTAATCAAAATATTTATACTTGGCTTGCTTTTGGTGACTTAAGTATAAGTGTTGGATTCCTAGTTGATAATCTCACCGCGGTAATGTTGGTAGTTGTCTCCTTCGTTTCATTGATGGTTCACATATATACGATCGGATATATGCATGATGATGATGGTTATACAAAATTCTTTAGCTACATCTCATTGTTCACATTCGCCATGTTTATGTTAGTTATGTCAAATAACTTTATGCAGCTATTCTTTGGCTGGGAGGCAGTTGGACTGGTCTCTTACCTTCTAATTGGTTTCTGGCACCACAAAGAGTCTGCGGTTGAAGCAAATTTAAAAGCCTTTCTTGTAAATCGTGTCGGAGATTTGGGTTTTCTCTTAGGTATTGCTTTGGTTCTGATGTATTTCAACACATTGGATTATGCGCAAGTTTTCAATAATGTAAACAATATAACAGGTATCACAATTGTCGATGATTGGTCTTTGATCACCACCATCTGTATTCTTTTATTTATTGGTGCAATGGGTAAGTCAGCCCAAGTTCCGCTTCATGTCTGGTTGCCTGGCTCAATGGAAGGACCAACGCCTATCTCAGCATTAATCCATGCTGCGACTATGGTGACAGCAGGAATTTTCATGGTCTCTAGAATGTCACCATTATTTGAGTTGAGTGAGACTGCACTTACGTTTGTGATGATTATTGGCGCAATCACTGCACTTTTTATGGGTCTACTGGGTATCGTACAAAACGATATCAAAAGAGTGGTGGCATATTCAACACTTTCACAACTGGGTTATATGACAGTAGCCCTGGGTGTTAGCGCATATTCTGTTGCAATTTTTCATCTAATGACACATGCATTTTTCAAGGCACTTCTGTTTCTTGCTGCTGGTTCTGTTATCGTTGCCATGCATCATGAACAGGACATCAGAAAAATGGGTGGACTTAAATCAAAAATGCCGATTACTTATTGGACCTCTCTAATAGGTTCTTTGGCTTTGATAGGCTTTCCAGGGTTTGCAGGCTTTTATTCAAAAGACATGATAATAGAGGCAGTGCATTATTCTCAACTTCCATATGCGGATTGGGTTTATTTTGCTGTAATTGCTGGCGTCTTTATTACCGCTTTCTATTCTTTCAGAATGTTCTTTATGGTTTTTCATGGTGAAAGTAGAGTTGATAAACACACTGAATCACACCTTCATGAGTCACCTTGGTCTATTACCATTCCACTAATTGCATTGGCTATACCATCTGCATTTATTGGTTTTTATACTATTGAACCAATGTTGTTTACTGGCTGGTTAGAATCAGCAATCTCGATTGGCCCATCTCATACTTCTATGGAAATCCTGAAAAGCCATTTCATCAGTGCATTGGAATTAATTTCCCATTCAATAGTAACTTGGCCATTCTGGATGATGATTTTAGGAGTGATAACTGCCTGGATATTCTCACTGTATAGAACAGAGTGGGCTGATTGGATTAAGAATAAATTTAAAGGAATAAACTACATTCTTGAATCACTATATGGTTTTGATCGATTCAATGAGATTTTCTTTGTCAATGGATTCAAAAGACTTGGTGAATTCTTCTGGAAGGTAACAGATGCAGGATTAATCGATAAAACTTTGGTTAATGGAAGTGCTAAGTTGGCAGGTTTTTTTGGAAGTCTTATACGTCCAATACAAACTGGTTTTGTATACCACTATGCATTCTTCATGATTTTAAGTTTGTTATTTATTTTGACTTGGGTTTTATATTCAGGAGAAAACCCTTTATTAGGATTACCTTTCTAAAATGGAACAAGTGTTGTTAAGTTTATTAGTATGGATGCCAATTTTAGGAGGTTTCGCAACCCTTATTGTTGGCAATGAAAGAGCATTGTCTGCGAAGTGGGTTGCATTGTCTTTATCGGTCATCGTATTTATCCTATCTCTTGGTCTTTACACAGGGTTTGATAACACAACTCATTTGATGCAATTTGTTGAAAAGTCTAGTTGGATCTCACAGTTTAATATCAATTATCATCTGGGAGTTGATGGCATATCAATGCCTCTAATTATTCTTACTACTTTCTCAACTATTCTGGTTATTATTGCTGGTTGGGAGGTTATTCAAAACAAACCTGCTCATTACATGGCGGCCTTCCTAATGATGGAGGGGCTTATTATTGGAGTATTTTCAGCATTAGACGCCATGTTATTTTATGTTTTCTGGGAAGCGTCCCTAATACCAATGCTTCTTATCATTGGCATTTGGGGCGGTGATAACAGGATCTATGCCTCTATTAAGTTTTTTCTATACACTTTCCTTGGATCGGTTTTTATGCTGGTATCACTGATTTACATGTACAACATAGGCGGTTCGTTCGGAATTATAGACATGCATGCTCTTAGTTTAACTATGACCGAACAGTCATGGATTTTCTGGGCATTTTTCTTGGCTTTTGCAGTCAAAGTGCCTATGTTTCCTGTTCATACTTGGCTACCGGATGCTCATGTTCAGGCACCTACAGGAGGTTCAGTAATTCTTGCTGCAATTATGCTTAAGATGGGCGGGTATGGATTTTTTAGGTTCTCATTGCCCATTACGCCAGACGCATCTCTTAATTTCTCTGATATTGTGATTATTATCTCTTTAATTGCAATTGTATATATTGGATTCGTTGCATTGGTTCAAAGGGATATGAAAAAACTCATTGCATATTCTTCGATATCTCACATGGGTTTTGTTACCTTAGGACTTTTTGCATTATTTCTGGCGGTTAAAAATAGTTATGAGGGCGCATTACTTGGATTGGAAGGTGCAATGGTGCAAATGATATCTCATGGTTTTATTTCTGCAGCAATGTTCTTAGTGGTTGGAGTCTTATACGATCGACTTCATTCAAGAGAAATTTCTACTTATGGCGGGGTTATAAACTCGATGCCAAGGTTTACAGGGTTTGCAGTTCTATTTGCTATGGCTAATGCTGGCCTTCCTGCTACATCAGGATTTGTAGGTGAGTTTATGGTGATTCTTGGCGCAATGCAGGCAAATTTCTGGATCTCAATGCTTGCTGCCACAACCCTTATTCTAGGTGCTGCATATACTCTTTGGATGGTAAAGAGGGTTTTTTGGGGTCCTATTCATAATGATGCTGTTAAATCTCTAAATGACATCAATTCAAGAGAGTTTTTAATTCTTGGAGTTTTAGCATTGGCAGTCATTGCCATGGGTGTATACCCCCAACCGGTTATTGAAGTTATGAACAGCTCTATTGAGCATTTATTGAGTCAAGCACTTACCTCCAAACTGGCTATATGATGGATTTAAAAGATGAGTAACACTGCACAAAATTTATTTCAATTTGACACATCGACATTGGTATTTGCTTTACCTGAGATTTTTTTATTATCTTCAATAGTTGTCATTTTATTGATTGATGTTTTTCTTAAAAAATCATTCAAAAATATTACTTATTATTTATCACAAATAGCTATTTTCATAACAGCATTACTTTCATACAGTTTGATTGGAAATGGCGAACAAATTATCTTCTCTGGCTCATTTATCCATGATGACTTAGCGGCAATTTTTAAGGTAGCCATGATGGTTGCCTCTATTGTGGTTCTGGTTTATTCGCGGACGTATTTAAATATTCATAATTTATTTAAGGGCGAGTATTTTGTTTTGGTTCTTTTAGCTATTCTGGGAATGATGGTGATGGTTTCCGGATATAGTTTGCTTACCCTATATCTTGGTTTAGAAATTCTATCATTGTCTTTATATACGCTAATTGCGATTGCAAGATCAAGAGCCAATGCTGTTGAGGCGGGTCTAAAGTACTTTGTACTAGGCGCTATCGCTTCAGGTCTATTGCTTTATGGTATGTCAATGATCTATGGTATCAATGGCTCACTTAATATTTCTGAAATTGCCCAGTTTGCATCAGGAGCCTCTTTACAATCTAGTCAACAGTTAATATTGAATTTTGGACTGGTATTTATTGTTATTGGTGTAGCTTTCAAATTAGGCGCTGTTCCATTTCATAATTGGGTTCCTGATGTTTACCAAGGCTCTCCAACTTCAGTTACCATGTTTCTTTCTAGCGTTCCGAAAATTGCCGCTGTTGCAATGTTAATCAGACTTTTGATAGAGGGCCTTGGTTCACTTCAGGATTATTGGTCAGACTTATTTATAGCTCTAGCAATTTTATCGATTGGTGTTGGTTCATTGGTAGCTTTAATGCAAAGCAACATCAAAAGAATGCTTGCTTATTCAACAATTTCACATATTGGATTTATTTTGCTTGGGTTTGCAACAGGAACAATGACTGGATATGGGTCAGCAGTTTTCTATGTTTTTACATATGTTTTGATGAGTATTGCAGCATTTGGTGTAGTAATTCTTTTAAACAACAAAGGCTTTGAGTCTGAATTGATATCTGATTTTAAAGGACTTAGTAAGAGATCTCCATGGTTTGCATTAATGATGCTAATTATTATGCTATCTATGGCTGGCATACCTCCATTTATAGGTTTTTATTCAAAATTCTTTATCCTTCAGCAAGTTGTGAATTCAGGGTTTATTGAACTGGCAATTATTGCTGTTATATTTGCAGTTATTAGTGCCTATTATTACCTTCAGATTATTAAGTCTATGTATTTTGACGAATCTGATAATACTTCACCTATCTCTTCATCGATGGATACCCAACTGGTTCTATCCATAAACGCAGTGTTAATTCTTGCAGTAGGGCTGTTTCCAAATTATTGGATGAATATAGCTTTATCTGTTTTCTAAGTTAATAGGCGAAAAATTATCAGAAGCTGTCCAGGCGTGACCATAAATCACTTCATAGGTAGCTGGAATTTTTCCATCAGTTCGATAAGATTCATACATGTTTTTCATGCTGGTAAATTTATTTTTACCAACCAACCCTTTAGATTGATTGAAAACCTTGTTAGCTCCAAGAGATTTTAAATCAAACATGAGGTCTTCTACTTTTGAGTAGGTGAGCGTAATTTTTTCCATTTCCATGACTGGGGATTGAAAACCACAGCCAGTTAATTGGTCACCTAGATCATGCATATCAATAAAGTTATTTACATGATTATCTCTATCGACCACAGCCCAACTAGATTTCAACTCATTGAGTGTATCAGGGCCGAAGGAGGAAAAGAAAAATAATGAATTTGGCTTTAACACACGATTTACTTCATTAAAAACTAGAGATGGATCTTGAATCCATTGCAACATCAAATTAGAGCATACAAAATCAATAGAGCTACTTTTAAAAGGCAATTGATTGGCATTGGCGCATACCTTGAAATCAGCATTATTAGTAGTTATCGAATTTATTGCAAAATCAAGAGATATGGTTTTTGCACGAGAGTATTTTTTTGAAACAAGATCAGAAAAAATTCCTGTTCCAGAACCAAGATCCAAAATAGATTCTGGATTAAGTTTAAGCGGATTGAGTTTTTCCAATAGGCGATTAGCGATTTCTTTTTGAAGAAATGCTGCATCATTATATGATTTGGATGCATTATCAAAGATTGTTCTTACTGAAGACATGTGGAAAAACGTTCAGAGATTGATTGAAAAAACTCATAAAAATCTTTAGTATCATGACCAACTATATCGACAAAAACAAGTTGGGTATTCAGTTCTTTAGCCAAATTCTTCAAGACATCAGAATTGGAATTATCATCAACAACCAAACAAGCTATTTTGTTGCCTTCAGATAGCGTGATTATCTCATTGTATTTTTTCATACTAATATTTCCCTCATGATTATTCGAGATAATCTGAAAATCTTTAATGTTGAAATCATTTAAAAAATATTCGGCACTATTAGATTGAAGAATAACTATTTTTTTATCATCATTGGATAAATTAATACGACTTACTTCTGAAAATTTCCTTAGAAATAGATCTAGATTTTTTTGAAATTGTTTTTCATTTTCTGGGTCAATTTCCATTAGTTTATTAGATAAATTTTTTGCGAAATTAACTATGTTTTCTCTATCCAGCCAAAGATGAGGATTTAAAATTTCTTCATCATGTTCATCATGTTCATCATGTTCATCATGATTTGAATTTATTATTTTTTTCGAGGTATCAGAAAAATAAAATATTTTTCCATTTTCCAAATTACTGGTAATTTTTTGGAAACCTTTCTCAAAATTTTTATCCACCAGAACAACTAAGTCAGAGTTAGTAATTTTTCTTGCATGAGAAGGTCGCATGAAGAAATGGTGAGCTGTTTGGTTATTATCAATTAATAAATCAGGAACAGTCAAGTCCTGAGTTAATAGGGTAACAATAGAGTGGATCGGTTTAATTGAGACGGAAACCTTAACTGAGGCAACCACATTCGAAGAAAGAAAGAGGATTAAGATTAATAATTTCATAATTTTTGTCGATTAATTTTACTTTCTTAGTTGCAGAGAAACATTGCTCTTTTGGGGGCGGGATATCCTTCTATGGTTTTATTGGAATCATATTTGTCTAGAAAATCTTCTAATGATTCTGTTTGGTCACCAATCCATAAAGTTTTTCTTTGTTCTATGGGTTTAGTTTGATTTACATCAATAAGTTCAATATTTTTAAAACCAGTTTTTGCAAGCCATTTCTCAATAACATCAATAGAAGGTATATTGAAAACATTACGCATTTTTGCATATCTATCTTTTGGTACGATGAGTTCATTTTTCCCATCAACTATCAATGTCTCAAGTAAAAAATACCCATCGGGTTTTAATAGATTTTTAATTTTACTAAGATGAGATAAATGATTTTTTTGATGGTATAAAACTCCCATAGAAAAAATAAAATCAAATTCTTTTTGGTTTGATAATTGCTCAAGCCTAAGTGGCGCCATGGTAATATTAAGAGGCTCCTCAATTAGAGAATTTATTGCATGAAATTGATAATTGAAAAGCAAAAAAGGCTCAATAGCTAGTACATGCTTTGCACCAAAGAGAGATAGTAAAAATGAAAAATAACCATTTCCAGATCCAATATCTAAAACCTCTTTATCTCTAATTAAATGAAAAATTGATTCAAGTCTTTTCCATTTTAGAGAGCCATCCCATTCACTATCGATAGAAATATTTCCAACCTGATACGGACCCTTTCTCCAAGGACGTAACTCCAAAAAAGAATCGATCGAATCCTGAGTAGTTGAATTATCTATGTGGATATATGGATCAGTATATCTAACCTGACCTGTGCCAAATTGTTTAATGCTTTCTAAGGATCTTTCCCATTTAGGTATATTGCCATTCTTTTGCGAGAGAACAATTTCTGTCTCTCTTATCAAGTCCTCTTTGATAGGATTAATATTTGCATTACTTGCTATGAGTTTTAGTATCTCTTTCATAAAATAAATATAGGACTTAATTAAATAGATTAAAATGAACTTACTTTATTAAACACTTTAAAAGGACAATTGAAAATGAAGAAAATTTTTGCACTATTTTTTGCTCCTGTTATTTTATCAGCGAATGTTTTTGCTGGTGGAGACGATAGGGATGCTGGCCCAGTTGAGGCTTTTGATAGCATGGCTCCTGTTACTGAAAAAGTTGTAGTTTCTGATCAAAATCCATCAACCATGACACTTTCAGGTGTTAATGTTTCTTCAGCGGCTCATAATGCATGTAAAGGGGAACTTGGTTTAAGTGAATCTAATATCGCGAGATTTGTTGCATTAATGAAATCTGGTGGTCTATACAATACTGGTCCAATTGATGGCGGTACTGACTTCACTCCAGATCGTTGGGAAGATTACCTGAACTGTGTGAAGAATTACTAATCATTATTAACGATTAAAAAAAAGAGGACTTAAGTCCTCTTTTTTTTCTTTAAATTTCAAGGAGTGACGTTTCCTTATCTTTGAGTTTTTCATCAATAAGAGCTATATGAGAGTCAGTAATTTTTTGGATTTCATCTTCTGATTGTCTCGCCTCATCTTCCGAAATTTCTTTTTCTTTCAAGAGTTCCTTAAAGTCCGAATTTGCATCTCTTCTAATGTTTCTTATTGCAACTTTGGATTGTTCAGCTTCGTCCTTGACCACCCTAACTAAATCTTTTCTTCTCTCTTCGGTAAGAGGTGGAAGTGGAATGCGAATAACTTCTCCAGCAGATTGAGGATTAAGGCCTAAATCTGATGTCATAATGGCTTTTTCAATCGGTGCCACCATCTCTTTTTCCCAGGGAGAAACTTTAAGCGTGCGTGAGTCTTCTGCCACAACATTGGAAACCTGAGATATGGGAACTTGAGAACCGTAATACTCCACATGAACTTGATCAAGCAAACTGGGATGTGCACGTCCAGCACGTATTTTTGTAAATGCGTTTTCTAAACTTTCAACAGTTTTATCCATTCTGGATTTTGCATCACTGATAATTTCATCTAACATATTAATTCCTTACTATTGTTCCCAATTCTTGACCTTGTAGGATTTTACTTAAAGTATCCTCATCTTCAAGCATACTAAAAACACAAATATCAATGTTATGCTCTTTACAGAGTGCAAATGCGGCTGTATCCATGATTTTTAAATCATTTTTTATCGCCTCATCAAATGTAAGAGAAGTGTATTTAGTTGCCTTGGGATTTTTGATTGGATCATCTGTATAGATCCCATCAACTTTAGTGGCTTTAAAAATAATATCTGCTTCAATTTCTATACCTCTTAGAACTGCTCCCGTATCAGTAGTAAAACAAGGATTTCCAGTGCCTGCGCAGAAAATTAAGACTTGCTTATTTGATAAGTTTTCTTTGGCTTGATTATGATCAAAATTTTGACAAACACCACCGCCAATTTCAAAGCCAGACATCACTAGTGAATTGATACCATTTCTTCTAAAGGTGTCGTTTAGAGCAAGTGCATTCATTACAGTTGCAAGCATACCAATATGATCACCAACCACTCTATTCATTCCAGACTCTTGAAGGGCAGCACCACGATAGATATTTCCTCCGCCAACTACTATACCTATTTCGATATTTTGAGCTAGAACAGAACTAACAATTTGAGAGACTTTTTGAGTAACCCGGGGGTCAATTGAATTATTTTTTGAAGAGAGAGCTTCACCGCTAATCTTCAAAAGAATTCTTCTGTAAGTTTTCATAACAACTTAATAAATAAGAAAAGATTTTACTATGATTGATAGTTATAATTGACTATTTGTCCAGCGTAAAAACAGTGGAAGACTCGGTTAAAAAAATTTCTATAAGAGGTGCTAAGGTTCACAATCTTAAGAACATTGATGTGGACATCCCAAGAAATAAATTTGTAGTTATAACTGGGCTTTCAGGTTCAGGTAAATCATCACTTGCTTTTGATACTATTTATGCCGAGGGTCAGAGAAGGTATGTGGAATCTTTATCGGTATATGCAAGGCAATTTCTGTCTCTAATGGAAAAGCCCGATGTTGAACATATTGATGGCCTTTCTCCAGCAATATCGATTGAGCAAAAGGCTACTTCTCATAACCCTAGATCGACTGTTGGAACCACGACCGAGATATATGATTATCTAAGGTTGCTATTTGCAAGAATTGGCTCACCGAGATGTCCAGAGCATCAAATTGAGTTAGATTCCCAAACCATCTCCCAGATGGTGGATGCCGTTCTTAAGCTTCCTATCGATGAGAAAATTATGATCCTTGCGCCTATCGTTCAGAACAGAAAAGGAAGCCACCAGAAACTTTTAACTGAACTTTCACATCAAGGTTTTTTGAGAGCTCGAGTAGATGGTGAAATTCTAATGCTAGATGAAATGGAAGACCTGGATGGCAAGGTTTTCCATACGATTGAAATTGTTATCGACCGCCTCAAGATTAGAGAAGATATTTCATCTAGACTTACAGAGTCAATTGAAACAGCTTTAAACCTTTCTTCAGGAATTGTAAAAGTTGCTTCTATGACTGACCCTGCTTCTTGGAACGAAAAAATCTTCTCAGCAAAGTTTTCTTGTGTTGAATGTGGCTATTCTCTTCAAGAAATGGAGCCAAGACTTTTTTCATTCAATAATCCAGTTGGGGCTTGCCCTGCATGTGACGGCCTTGGTGTCAAAGATATGTTTGACGCTGATAAAGTTGTATCTCACCCAGAACTATCCTTAGCTGATGGAGCAATTCATGGATGGGGACGAGCTAATGCTTATTTTTATCAATTGCTTTTCACGCTATCCCAGCATTATCAGTTTGATATTGAAACACCATTTGAGGAGTTAACCGACCAACAAAAACAAATTATTCTTTACGGTTCTGGTGATGAGGTTATTGATTTTTCACATGTCAAAGGAAGAAGAGGTTGGAAAAGCAAAGCTAAACCTTTTGAAGGCGTAATTCCTAGAATGATGAGACGCTATGAAGAGTCAGAGATTAAGTCTGTAAGAGAGGATTTGTCAAAGTTTATAGTTAGCAAAGATTGTGCATTATGCAATGGAGAGAGGCTTAATGAATCAGCGAGAAATGTATTTATAGAAGACTCAAATCTCTCTGACCTTACAAAACTGTCTATTGAAAATTTATATGATTTTGTGTCATCGCTTCAAATTGAAGGAGCAAAGCTTAAAATTGCAGACAAGATTCTTAAAGAAATCAAGCAAAGATTAGAATTTTTGATTAATGTCGGTCTTGATTATTTAAGTTTAAACAGAAAAGCCAATACATTATCTGGAGGAGAGTCTCAAAGAATAAGACTTGCCAGTCAGATTGGAGCGGGATTGATGGGAGTTCTTTATGTTCTTGATGAGCCGTCAATAGGTCTTCACCAAAGAGACAATCAAAAACTGCTTAATACTCTTCTTTATCTCAGAGATATCGGAAATACAGTCATTGTTGTTGAGCATGATGAAGACGCTATAAGGCAAGCAGATCATATTATTGATATTGGACCTAATGCAGGTGTTCATGGAGGTGAGGTTATTGCCTCAGGTGATTTAGATTTAATTTTATCTACTAAAAATTCATACACGGGAAAATACTTAAATGGTGAGTTAAGAATTGATATTCCTAATCAAAGAAATACTCCAAAGGAATGGCTGTTACTATATGGAGCAAAAGGCAACAATCTCAATTCTGTGAATCTTGAAATTCCAATTGGTCTTTTAACTTGTGTAACAGGAGTATCAGGTTCAGGTAAATCAACCTTGATAAATAATACTCTTTATCAAATTGCTGCCAGAGATTTAAATAAAGCTCAAACAGATCCCTCTCCCTATGAGAGTATTTCAGGTTTAGAAAAGTTTGATAAGGTCATTAATATCGATCAAAGCCCAATTGGTCGAACTCCAAGATCGAACCCTGCTACTTATACCGGTGTTTTCTCTCACATTAGAGATTTGTTTTCTCAAACTTTAGAAGCACGATCAAGAGGGTACAAATCGGGAAGATTTAGTTTTAATGTTAAAGGTGGAAGATGCGAGGCCTGTCGAGGCGATGGATTAATTAAGGTTGAGATGCATTTTCTCCCTGACGTCTATGTCCCCTGCGATGTCTGTGAGGGTCATCGATACAACCGAGAAACTCTAGAGGTTCAATATAAAGGTAAATCAATTTCAGATGTTCTTCAAATGACTATAGAGGATGCCTATGAATTTTTTGAAGCCATTCCAAAAATAAGACAAATTCTCAAAACGCTTCTTGATGTAGGTCTTTCATATATTACATTGGGTCAAAATGCCACAACATTGTCTGGAGGAGAGGCACAAAGAGTGAAACTTGCAAAAGAGCTTGCTAAATCGGATACAGGAAATACTCTTTATATTCTAGATGAACCAACAACAGGACTACATTTTCATGATATTAATCAACTTCTTAGAGTGATTCGAGAGTTACGTGATAGAGGAAATACCATAGTAATTATTGAGCATAATCTTGATGTCATAAAAACCGCTGATTGGATAGTTGATCTTGGTCCGGAAGGAGGGAATAAGGGTGGTGAAATTATTGCAAAGGGAACTCCAGAGGAAGTCTCTAAAAATTCAGACTCTTACACTGGAAAATTTTTAAAAGATTATTTGTAAAACTCTAGATTTTCTAACCTATACGAAAACTTTTTATTCTTGGTTTGTTTTTCTATCTTAATTGGAACATATTTAAGACTGGGCGCAAAGAAAGCAACAACTGAGTATTGATCATTAGAAAACTTCAATGGGATTACTTTGTAGTCTTTTTCTTGGAACTTCATAACCAGATTCTCAAGTCGTTCAATGGAAATAATTCTATTTTTCTTGCCATCTGCATAGAGATATTTTTTCTCAGAAAAATTAATGCCATCTTTTAGATTCTCTGAGAGAATTAAAGTAGAGGATAAAGGATCTAAAGGCTGTAGATCTAGTTCAAATGTTTCAGTGCTTTTTTGTTTATTTCTTTGAGAAGAAACAATCAACTTTCCGTGTTTCTTAAAGGCAACTCTAATATTTTCATCAGGTTTATTCTTTTCAGTCTCTTTGGAAATAAAACTCTCCAGGTCAATAAATTCATTTCCATAGTTAATGATAGATTTAGAAGTAATTTTCTTATCGCCAAAAAGTTTCCCAAGATCAGAAGTCTTAGCTGATGATGAATAGGTATAAATAGTTTTATCTTTTTTTAATATTCTTGTTTCTTCGGCAACTTTAATACCTGAAAGGTACATTCCATAACCTGCTTTAAATTCTTCAAATGCAAATAAATTAAAATGCAGAAGAATTGATATAAGAAAAATAGTTAGTCTAAACATATTAATTTTTTATCCAGGTACGCCTCATTATCTTTGAGAGTCAATCTACCCTCAGTAAACCATTGAACAACTTTTGGATAAATTATATGTTCCTCCTTTAGGAGTCTTTTTGCAAGGGAGTTTGCATCATCACGTGAATAAACTTCGATCTGTTTTTGTGCAATGATTGGACCACCATCAAGTTCTGGTGTAACAAAATGAACGCTCACTCCATGAACTTTATCTCCAGCATCAAGCGCTCTCTGATGGGTGTGAAGTCCAGGGTATTTGGGGAGTAGAGAGGGGTGGATGTTAAGAACTTTACCAAGAAAGTGATTGACAAAATTTGCTGTTAATATTCTCATGAAACCAGCAAGAATAATAACTTCAGGATTAAATTTTTCGATTATTTCTTTAAGTGAATTATCATAACTTTCTCTGGAAGAGAACTCATTGTGATCAAGTATTTTGGTTTCAATATTGGCTTTTTTAGCTCTTTCTAAACCATAGGCATTTGGGTTATTCGAAATGACACAAGAAATTTTAAGGTTGATGTTTTTCGAATGATCAATAAGCGATTGAAGATTGGAGCCACTTCCTGAAATCAGAACAACCCCTATCATAAGTTAGATATTGACTGATTCGCCAACTTTTGGAGAAACATCCCCGATAAGCCATGCAGTCTCACCTAAATTATTCAGATGGTCAATGATACTTTGACTATCATTTCTTGAAACAGCTAATACCATTCCAACTCCACAATTAAATACACGATACATTTCTTTTTGTTCAATTTTTCCATTAGTCTGAAGCCATTGAAAAACATCAGGCATTGACCAACTCATGGCATCAATATTGGCAGCTAAATTTTTTGGAAGAACTCTGGGTATATTTTCTATCAACCCTCCACCTGTGATATGTGAGATGGCTTTGATATTAAATTTCGAGATTAAAGATAGAATTGATTTGACATAAATTCTTGTAGGCTCTATTAAACGATTAAGAACTTCATCATCTGCAGAAGATTTTTCTAAAACCTTACGAATTAGAGAGTAACCGTTCGAGTGAGGACCGCTTGATCCTATAGCGACAAGATGGTCTCCTGCAGCAACGCTTGATCCATCAATTACTTTGTCTTTTTCTACAATTCCAACACAGAATCCAGCTAAATCATAATCTGATCCAGAATAAAGCCCAGGCATTTCTGCGGTTTCACCTCCAATTAAGGCACACCCAGACTGAATACAGCCCTCTGCAATTCCTTCAATAACCGATTTAGCAATAGAATTGTCTAACTTTCCTGTCGCATAATAGTCCAGAAAAAATAAAGGTTCTGCACCCTGGACAATAAGATCATTAACGCACATAGCAACAAGATCAATACCAATGGTGTCGTGCTTGTTAAGCATTTCAGCAACTTTTAATTTAGTGCCTACCCCATCCGTTCCTGATACAAGCACTGGATTTTTATACTTACCTAAAGGAAGTTCAAAAAGTGCTCCGAAACCACCAAGACCAGTTACCACTTCATCTCTGAAGGTTTTTTTAGCAATAGGCTTTATTTCATCTATTAGTTCATTGCCTTTGGTGATATCAACACCAGAGTCTTGGTAAGTCAATCCAGACATAGATAATTTCCGTATAATCGAATGAAGTATTTAAAGTCAGTTTTTTAAAGGTTAATGGTTTTTGCTTCCCTTCCAAATGCACTAACAATTTTACGTATTATTTTAACAGTGCCCGTTGTGATTGCATTGTTAAATCATGACTTTTATTTTGCATTAATACTTTTTTTTCTAGCTGGCTTGACTGATGGTCTTGACGGTTGGATTGCAAAACGTTTTAACCTGCAAACAAGACTTGGTTCAATTCTTGATCCTATGGCGGACAAGCTTTTACTCGTAGGAAGTTTTATAGCTTTATTCTTAATTGATCTAATTCCTCTGTGGTTCTTGTCACTGGTCTTCTTAAGGGATTTGATGATTGTTTCAGGGACGGTTGGTTATTTTATGGAGCCTTCTAGTGAAAAAAATGAGTTGTTAAACCCTTCAAATTTGTCAAAATTCAATACAGCTCTCCAAATATCTTTAGTGATATTTTTAGTTCTTAATGAAATATATCCAGAACTTAATGACTGGAGAATGATTGCACTTATTAGTGTAGCGACCTCTACCATTCTTAGCGGTGCAGACTATATTTGGATTTGGACAAAACAGGTCTTTTATAATGAGAAGAGAAAGTGAATCAACTGGGCCTTCCATTCTCTATTAATGCAAGCTTTATCCTAGATGATTTTTCTGGCGAAAAGAATCAAGAATTAGTTGCTAATATTCTCACTTTGATTAAGGGCAAAGCTACTGCAAACATTTTTGTCTATGGAGATAAGGGTTTTGGAAAATCCCATCTTCTACAGGGAGTGATAATTGAAGGTCTCAAGCTAGACCAAAAATCGGTATATATTGATTTAAATGATGATGTATCTCCGGATATTTTTGAACTCATTAGTGATTTTCAAATTATTGCCCTTGATAATGTCGATCAATGTAATCAAGACAACGAAAAATACATTTTTGATCTAATTAACAAACTACATTCAACTAATCAGATGATTGTCTTTTCTTCGAGAGTAAAACCAGAAGGGCTTTCAGTATTTAATGATCTGAAAACAAGATTATCACTTGCAAATACTTATTCATTAAATCGACTAGATGATGATGAAATTCAACATGTTATCAAGAGAAAGCTTAATAATAAATCATTAAAAGTTGATCAAAGAGTTATTGATTATCTGATCAAAAATCAAACCCGAGACCTAAAAAAGATTGTTGAAATAATTGATAAACTTGATACCTTTTCATTAGAGAAAAAAAGAGGCATTACTGTGCCATTAGTTAGGCAGATGCTTGGCTAACTTCTTTGTCGATATTTATATTTAGATATTTTCGGTAAGATAATATTAAAGGGGAGATTCGAATAATTTTCATATTCTTCTTTGACTTGTTGTAACAGTAGGAATATGTCAGATATTTCTTCTGCGGTTTCCTCATTTATAATCTCATTAATTGCGATTAAACCCCCCATCTTGATTTTATTTTGTTGGCCAACTGATAATGCTTCTCCGCTGTGATTCTTGAGTAAAAATTTTGAGTTCTTCCTTATCTCCAGATATAAAGCTTGACAATTATCTGAGGCTTTTTTATTTATACATGCTCCAAATTCTTTCTCAGCCACACAATCTTTTGAACTTTGACTGCAATGAGACTTGCCACGAAGAATAATATGTTCAAATGGGCAGGTAAAGTGGTTAATGCTATGCATGCTGTGGGTAATGATGTTCAAAAAGACATTATAATACTCAGTTGATTTTTGGTTATTAGTTCTAATGAAGCACCTTCCAATATTTTTAAATCTTCAAAACTCGGATTGTCTTATCATCGGTGGGGGTGATATTGCTCTTAGAAAGATTAAGATCCTCCTAAGAGCCC
The DNA here is from genome assembly GCA_008080915.1 of Gammaproteobacteria bacterium. Taxonomy (GTDB): domain Bacteria; phylum Pseudomonadota; class Gammaproteobacteria; order PS1; family Pseudothioglobaceae; genus VMDI01. Next base: position 33,292 of record VMDI01000010.1, read on the forward strand.
AAGCGAATGTCACTTGCATTTCGATAGAATCTTGTAAGGGCATCCATAAACTTGCTAATGATGGAAGAATTAAATTGTATGAAAGGGCATATGCAAATGACGATATCCAAAAACAAACCCTGGTCATTGCTTCTACTGATAAAAAAGACCTGAATAAAGAAATTGCAGATTTGTGTAAAACCAAAAGTATTCCGGTCAATGTAGTTGATTCTGCTGAATTATCTACCTTTCTTATACCGGCAATTATTGATCGATCACCTATTCAAATTGCTGTTTCATCTGAGGGAGCATCACCTGTCCTCATGAGACTTTTAAGAGCTAAACTTGAGAGTTCTATTCCAGGTGCCTATGGTCAATTAGCAAAAATTGCTGGTGAGTTCAGAGACAGAGTTAAATCGACATTTGATAATATCGAAGATAGAAGAAGATTCTGGGAGCGAGTTTTTTCTGGTCCAATATCTGAAAAAATTTTCTCTGGCAATGTTGATGAAGCAAGAACAGATCTAGAGGAAGAGTTAAGGAATACGAGTCCTGCTGACATTGGTGAGGTTTATCTAGTTGGTGGCGGTCCTGGTGATCCTGACTTATTAACTTTTAAGGCCTTAAGATTGATGCAACAAGCCGACATTGTTTTGTATGATCGTCTTGTGTCACCTCAAGTGATGGATCTAGTTAGAAGGGACGCAGAGTTGGTTTTTGTTGGCAAGGAAAGAGATAATCATGCTGTTCCACAAGAAGATATTAACCAACTTTTGGTTGACCTCGCAAAGCAGGGCAGGAGAGTTTGCAGACTTAAGGGAGGGGATCCTTTTATTTTTGGAAGAGGTGGTGAAGAAATTGAAACCCTAGCAGAGAATGGAGTCCCATTTCAGGTTGTGCCGGGAATAACAGCAGCTTCTGGTTGTTCCACTTATTCCGGAATTCCTCTCACACATAGGGATTATTCTCAATCTTGTAGGTTTGTTACAGGACATCTAAAAGATGGAACCATGAATCTTCCATGGTCTGAACTTGCAGTTGAACAACAAACTATTGTTTTCTACATGGCGCTTGTTGGAGCGAAGCATTTATCAGAACAACTAATCAAGCATGGAATGAGAGCAGATATGCCTGTAGCTCTCATTGAAAAGGGAACGACTGACAGACAAAAAGTCTATACAACTAATCTCAAAGAACTGCCAGATATTATTGACAATAATGATATTAAACCACCAACATTAATTTTTGTTGGGGAGGTGGTTAAGCTTAGAGAAAAATTAAATTGGTTTAACTAAATTTATTTTTCTTTTAATCCCATTGCTTTGAATATCATCGCAGCCGGGCAAAATCCAGTGAATGAAGATTGGAAAAGATTCAAACCTACAAAAGCTGTAAACCATAACCAATAAGAAGATTGGAAAATTGGGCTGCCTTCAACTCCTAATAAAAGTGAGAGCATAACAAAAAAACCTGCCATTGCATTTACTGCATTATTTATCGTCATAAAATATCCCATTTCAAAATTATTATTATAGCGTAAATTGGGTATAATCAACGTCACCTGCGGGAGTGGTGGAATTGGTAGACACGCTGGATTTAGGTTCCAGTGTCGAAAGACGTGAGAGTTCGAGTCTCTCCTTCCGCACCAAAAAAACGATTATCAAATGTATCAATTAATCTTTCACTCGAATAACTCTGATATAGCGAATCAGATCGAAAAAGATTTTGAAATCAAGTCAATCAAACATGATGGTCATTTCAGATTTAATTTAACATCTGAAAATAAAGTCAACCTTCAATCATTAAGAGAAAAATATCACGAAGATTTCAACCTAGTTGACCAATCCTTTCGCTTTGAGGACATTGGTTTAATGGTTTCAGATATGGATTCAACAATGATAAGTATTGAATGCATTGATGAGATAGCTGATTTTGCTAACTTAAAAGATCAAGTCTCAGAAATTACTGAGCAAGCAATGCAAGGTATTTTGGATTTTAATAGTTCACTCAAAAAACGAGTTGCCTTGTTAAAGGGTTTAGATTTGTCAGTATTAAATGAGGTCTACATTGATCGTCTTAAAACTAATCCTGGCGCAGAATTGTTGATAAATTTTTTAAGGAACCAAAACATTAAAACTGCATTAGTTTCAGGAGGTTTTACTTACTTTACAGACCGATTAGCAAAAGATACTGGCATTGATTTCTCTAGAGCTAATGTTCTTGAAGTGGAGAATGGTCATCTCTCAGGAAAGACTTCTGGCAGAGTTATTAATTCTTCAGAAAAGGCAAATTTTGTTAAAGAGTTATGCCAAGATCTCAATCTTAACTTGAGTCAAACACTGACAATCGGAGATGGGGCTAATGATCTTGATATGATGAATCTTTCTGGATTCAGTGTTGCCTATCATGCCAAACCCGTAGTAATTGAAAGAGCAAATGCATGTATTTGCTATGGCGGCTTAGATAAAATTATAGATTTCTTTACAAATAAACCATTTTCATGATTGAGTTTGGACATTTTGCGCTAATCCTTGGACTTGCATTTGCTCTCATCCAAGTCTTAATTCCATCATTGGGTTTAATGTCTAAAAATTATTCACTAGTCAATATCGCTAGGCCTGTAGTATGGGGTCAGTTTTCACTTGTCTTATTATCTTTTATTGTTCTGACATACGCTTTCATTGTTAATGATTTTTCAGTGAAATATGTTGCTGATAATTCCAATACTCAACTGCCTTTAATTTTTAAAATCTCAGGTGTTTGGGGTGCTCATGAAGGGTCTTTACTTCTATGGATTCTAATCCTTTCCTCATGGACTTTGTTCGTTTCTATTTTCTCCAAGAACATTCCTGATGATGTTAGAAGTCACATACTTGTCATTATGGGTCTCGTTAGTATTGGGTTTTTATTGTTCTTACTTTTTACATCTAACCCTTTTGAAAGGTTACCCATTATCCCTTTAGAGGGTAGAGATTTAAATCCGCTCCTACAAGATATTGGTCTTGCAATCCACCCACCGATGCTCTACATGGGTTATGTGGGTATGGTGGTTCCTTTTGCTTTTACTATTTCAGCTCTCATACGTGGTAAGTTGGATTCTACTTGGCTCAGATGGTCTAGACCATGGACCCTGGTTGCATGGGCGTTTTTAACCTTCGGTATTACCCTTGGCAGTTGGTGGGCATATTATGAACTTGGATGGGGAGGATGGTGGTTTTGGGATCCTGTAGAAAATGCTTCATTTATGCCATGGCTTATTGCAACCGCACTGGTACATTCTCTTTCTGTCAGTGAAAAGAGGGGTGCTTTCAAGCACTGGACAGTTCTATTGGCTATTTCTGGTTTTGCACTCTCTTTATTGGGCACCTTTCTGGTTAGATCAGGAGTCCTAACCTCAGTGCATTCTTTCGCTGCTGACCCTAGCAGAGGTTTATTTATTCTTTTATTCCTTGTTTTTGTTGTAGGCGCATCATTGATACTTTATGCTTGGAGAGGCAACCTATTTGAGGGAAGCAATAAATTTAAATCAGTTTCTCGTGAGAGTGCTTTACTGCTAAATAACATTATCATGGTTGCGGCCACCTTAAGTGTTCTTTTAGGTACGCTTTATCCGCTTCTTCTTGATGCATTGGATCTTGGAAAGATATCTGTCGGTGCGCCATATTTTGATGCGGTATTTAACCCAATCATGCTCCCAGCCCTTTTTCTAATGGCAATATCCCCTTACTTTAGATGGAAGGGGGACTTATTGAACAGAGTCTTTAAGATGGTCACACCTTTATGGGTAATTCTAGGCTTAGGGATTGTTGGCTTATTTTTTGTTAGTGCAAATTTTTATGTCTCATTATCAGTTTTAATTTTTGCCTGGATTGTGGCGCACTCAATTCAGCTTGTTGTTAAAAATATGAGAAATAGTGCAAGGTTAAGTGGCTCATTTATTGGAATGATCATGGCGCACATTGGTATTGCGGTATTTGTTTTAGGCGCAACAGTTACTACCCAGTTAGGAATAGAAAAAGACATCGAAATGACTTTTAATGACAGCGTAACAGTTGCTAATTACGATTACAAATTTATCGGTGTGGAAAGTTTATCGGGGCCTAATTATGGAGGCAATATAGGTGAGATTGAGGTTTCAAAAGATGGAGAGA
>VMDI01000025.1 GCA_008080915.1 Gammaproteobacteria bacterium
GAGAAGGCGGACGTACTGTTGGTGCGGGTGTTGTATCTAAGGTGCATAATTAGTTTGAAATTGGAAAAAAAAGAGAGACTTAACTAGAGTATAATACTGCGTTTTTTGAGTTTAACTTAGATATTAATAATAGGACTGAAGTTCGATGAGTAATCAAAATATTAGAATTAAATTAAAAGCATTTGATCATCGTTTGATTGACAAATCAGCTGTTGAAATCGTTGAAACAGCTAAAAGAACGGGAGCAAGTGTGAGAGGTCCTATTCCATTGCCTACAAAAAAGGAGAGATATACAGTCTTGACTTCTCCTCACGTGAATAAGGATGCAAGGGATCAGTATGAGTTAAGAACATACGTAAGACTAATGGATGTCATCAGTCCGACAGACAAAACTGTTGATGCATTGATGAAGTTAGATCTTGCTGCAGGTGTTGACGTTAAGATTCAACTTAATTAATAAGGAAAGAGAAATGTCTTTAGGTTTAATTGGTAAAAAAATTGGAATGACTAGAATCCTCACTGATGATGGTGCGGCTACTCCTGTCACTGTAATTAATGTCGAGCCTAATCGCATTGTCCAAAAGAAAACTGCTGAAAAAGATGGCTATGAAGCACTTCAAGTAACAACTGGTCTAAAAGCTAATAAAAAAGGCGATCCTAAAATTAGAAGAGTTTCTTCTGCAATTAAAGGACATTATGCTAAAGCTTCACAACAAGTCGGCGAAGGTCTGTGGGAAGTTGATAATGTTGATGTTGAAGGTAACGAATTAACTATAAATCTTTTTGGCACTGGTCATTTTGTAGATATCAGTGGTCAATCTAAAGGTAAGGGTTTTCAAGGTGGTGTTAAACGCCATAACTTCAGAATGCAAGATGCAACGCATGGTAACTCAATCTCTCATAGAGCTCTAGGTTCAACTGGTCAGTGTCAAGAGCCAGGTAGAGTTTTTAAAGGTAAAAAGATGGCTGGACACATGGGTGCAGAAACTGTTACTCAGCAATGTCTAGAAGTAATTCGTGTAGATTCTGAGAAAAATCTTCTTTTGGTCAAGGGCTCTGTTCCTGGTGCTAATAATAGTTTTGTTAAGGTAAGTTTGTCAGTTAAGAAAACTTCATTTAACCAAAAAATCTCAGATGAAATTAAACAGCAAGCCGAAGCGCCTGCAGAAGCTGAAGTTGAAGCTACAAACGAAGAGGGTTAATAGAAATGAAATTAAATGTTTTAAATATCTCTACTAACAAGTCTTCTTCGATGGAAGTTAAAGATGAAGTGTTTGCAAGAGAATACAATGAATCATTAATTCACCAAGTAACTACTAGTTACATGGCTGCTGCAAGATCTGGAACTAAAGCTCAAAAAAATAGATCTGCTGTTAGCGGTGGTGGTAAGAAGCCTTTCAAACAAAAAGGTGGTGGTCGCGCTAGAGCAGGTACAACTAGAGGACCTATTTGGACTGGCGGTGGTGTAACTTTTGCTGCACAACCTAGAGATTATTCTAAAAAAGTTAATAGAAAGATGTACAAAGGTGCAATTAGAGCAATCTTCTCAGAGTTATTAAGAACTGATCGTTTGAAAGTAGTTAAAGATTTTGGAATTAAAGATCCAAAAACAAAAAATGTAACTGCTTTGATGAAAAAATTAAATGTTAATGATGCATTATTAATGTCAGATGAGCTTGATGAAAATTTATATTTATCATCAAGAAATTTATACCATGTTGGTGTCTGTGATACACAAAGCATTGATCCAGTTAGTTTGATTGGTTATGAAAATGTTGTTATCACTGAAGCAGCAGCTAAGAAATTGGACGAGGTATTATGAATCAAGAAAGAATCTTAAAAACTCTTCTTGCGCCAATTGTTTCTGAAAAGACTAGTATGCTTGCGCAAGACAACCAGTATGCTTTTAAAGTAACAAAAGATAGCACTAAACGTGAAATTAAGAAAGCAGTAGAAACTTTATTTTCAGTCACTGTTGAAAATGTTTCAACCGCAATTGTTAAAGGTAAGTCAAAGACTTTTAAAGGAAAGCGTGGACAAAGAAGCGATTGGAAGAAAGCTGTAGTTAAGGTTTCAGAAGGTCAAATGATCGATGTGAGCGCACAATAAGGTATTAGGTTATGGCACAGGTAATTAAAAGAAAACCAACATCACCCGGCAGAAGATTTGTTGTAAATGTTGTCGAAAAAGATCTTCATAAAGGTGCGCCTTATGGCCCATTAACTGAAGCTAAGAAAAGAACTAGTGGTCGTAATAATCGTGGAAAGATTACTGTTAGACACAGAGGTGGTGCACACAAGAAAAGAATTAGAATCATTGACTTTAGACGTGATAAAGATGGCATTAATGCGAAGGTTGAACGTTTAGAGTATGACCCAAATAGAAGTGCTAATATTGCTCTCGTTTTATATGAAGACGGTGAAAGAAGATACATTATTGCACCTAAAGGTGTTTCAGCTGGTGATACCGTTATTTCTGGTAATCAAGTAGCTATCAAAAAAGGTAATGTCATGCAAATGGCTAATATCCCTTTAGGTACTGTCATTCACTGTATCGAATTAAAACCTGGAAAAGGCGCACAAATCGCTAGAAGTGCTGGCACCTCAGCGCAATTGGTTGCTAAAGAGGGTCGTTACGTTACTTTAAGATTAAAGTCTGGTGAAGTTAGAAAAGTTTTGGCAGATTGTAGAGCTGCAATTGGTGAGGTTTCAAAGTCTGAGCATAGCTTACGTAAATTAGGTAAAGCTGGTGCATCAAGATGGAGAGGTGTTCGTCCAACTGTTCGTGGTGTGGTAATGAACCCAGTTGATCACCCACATGGTGGTGGTGAAGGCAAAACAAGTGGTGGACGTCATCCAGTTTCTCCATGGGGTATGCCAACTAAGGGTTACAAGACAAGAACTAATAAGCGTACTGATAAACTTATTGTACGTAGAAGGAAATAGGTAATTAGATATGGCAAGATCACTTAGAAAAGGTCCTTTTGTTGATGAGCATTTATATCAAAAAGTTGTAAAAGCTCAAGAAAATAATGACAGAAAACCAATTAAGACTTGGTCAAGAAGATCAGTCGTTATTCCTGAAATGATTGGATTAACAATTGCCGTGCACAATGGAAAAGATCATGTACCTGTTTTGGTAAATGAAAATATGATTGGCCATAAGTTGGGTGAGTTCTCTGCAACTCGAACTTTTAAGGGTCATTCAGGCGATAGAAAATCTAAATAATTAGAGTTAAAGGTTATGAAAGAAATAAAAGCTGTTCACAAATACGCAAGAACTAGTGCCTTCAAAGCAAGACTAGTTGCTGATCAAATTCGTCAGAAGCCAGTTGAAGAAGCTCTAAATATTCTAGCTTTTAGCAAGAAAAAGGCTGCTGTTTTAGTTAAAAAAGTTCTAAATTCTGCGATTTCTAATGCTGAGCATAATGAAGGTTTAGATATTGATGAGTTAAAAGTTAGCTCTGTATATATCGACGAAGGCTCAACCATGAAAAGAATTAGAGCAAGAGCTAAAGGTAGAGCAAATAGAATTTTTAAAAGAACAAGCCACATTACTGTTGGCGTTAGCAAGTAAGGTTAAGTATGGGTCAAAAAGTAAATCCAAAAGGAATTAGACTAGGAATCGTCAAAGATTGGGATTCAAGATGGTATGCAAGTAGTAAAGACTATGCTAATTATCTGAATTCAGATTTGACTGTCCGTGATTACCTTTTTGATAAGCTTAAGGCGGCATCAGTTAGTAGAATTACTATTGAACGTCTTGCTAGCAACGCTAAAGTTACTATTCACACTGCTAGACCTGGCATTGTAATTGGTAAGAAAGGCGCTGATATTGATCAACTTAAGGCAGATGTAACTCAGAAAATGGGTATTCCTGTTCATATCAATATTGAAGAGGTTAAAAAACCAGAACTAGATGCACGTTTAGTTGCTGAAAGCATTGCACAACAACTTGAAAAAAGAGTTATGTATCGTCGTGCGGTAAAGCGTGCGCTTGGCAATGCAACTAGACTTGGTGCCCAAGGAATCAAAATCATGGTCAGTGGTCGTTTAAACGGAGCTGAAATTGCTCGTTCTGAATGGTATAGAGAAGGTAGAGTGCCACTTCACACTTTTAGAGCAGATGTTGATTATTCAACCTTTAATGCTCATACACAATATGGCGTAATTGGTATCAAGGTGTGGATCTTCAAAGGTGAGATTCTTGACCATAAAAAAGGAACACTAGATGAAGTTGTCTCAAGAGGCGCTTCAAGTTAAGTTAATAGAAACATTTAATATTTAGTTATGCTACAACCTAAAAGAACAAAATACAGAAAACTTCATAAAGGCCGCAATAGAGGTCTAGCTGCAGGATGTAAAGTAAGTTTTGGAGAAATTGGTCTTCAGGCTGTAACTCGTTGTCGCATGACTGCAAGACAAATTGAATCAGCTAGACGTGCAATGACTCGTCACGTAAAGAGACAAGGAAAAATATGGATTCGTGTTTTTCCTGATAAGCCAATTACTTCTAAACCTCTTGAGGTCAGAATGGGTAAAGGTAAAGGTGGAGTTGATCACTGGGTAGCACTTATTAAGCCAGGGCAGATGTTATTTGAAATGCAGGGCGTTGATGAAAAGGTTGCTCGCGAGGCGTTCACTCTTGCAGCTGCTAAGTTGCCAATGAAAACTGTTATTACTAAAAGGACGGTGATGTAATGGACGCTAAAGAGTTAAGAAGCCAAGATTTAAATCAACTAAATGAGACTTTAGAAGGTCTATTTAAAGAGCACTTTGAAATGCGCATGCAACATAAAAGCGCACAACTTAGTGATACTAGCAAACTTAAAGCAACTAAGAAAAACATTGCTAGAGTGAAAACTATTATTAAAGAGAAGACTAATGAGTGATACATCTATTAAGCGTGAATTAATTGGAAAGGTTGTTAGTAGCAGTCGAGATAAAACTATTGCAGTTTTAGTAGAGCGCAAGGTTCGCCATCCGATTTATAAGAAGTACATCAAGAAAAGTACAAAGGTTCATGCTCATGACGATAAAAATGAATGCGGTGTTGGTGATACAGTTCGCGTAACTGAAGCTAAACCTTTTTCTAAAACTAAACATTGGTTATTAACTGAGATTATTGAGAAATCAGTTTCTATTGATTAAGTATTGAGAGAATTGAAATGATTCAAATGCAAACAAAATTAAAGATTGCCGATAACAGTGGAGCTGTTAAAGCCATGTGCATAAAAGTACTTGGCGGATCTAAGCGTCGTTACGCTAATATTGGTGATGTAATTAAAGTAAGTATTAAAGAGGCTGCGCCACGTGGCAAGGTTAAAAAAGGCGATGTTTATAATGCATTAATCGTTCGTTCTGCTAAAGGTGTAAGAAGAAATGATGGATCTGTTATTCGCTTTGATAACAATGCTGTTGTCCTTCTTAATTCAAAGTTAGAGCCTATTGGCACTCGTATTTTTGGCCCGGTTACTCGTGAGCTAAGAGGCGAGAAGTTTATGAAAATTATTTCCCTAGCTCCTGAGGTGCTTTAATGAATAAGATCAGACAAAAAGATGAAGTAATAATTATCGCTGGCAAGGATAAGGGCTCTATTGGAACCGTTACTAAGGTTCACAATGATAAAGTTATTGTTGAAGGTCATAACATTGCTAAGAAACATGTAAGACCAAACCCTAACGCTGGGGTTACAGGCGGAATTGTTGATACAGAAATGCCAATGGCGATCTCTAATGTGGCTATCTATAATGCTGAATCAAAAAAAGCAGATAGAGTTGGAATTAGAGTGAATAAAGAAGGTCAAAAAGAGCGTTTCTTTAAATCAAATGGAAAAACAATTGGTTAATTAGGGTAACTAAAGTGGCAAGACTAGAAGAACAATATAAAAAAGAGATACTTCCTGCATTACAAAAGGATTTGAATATTCAAAATCCAAATGCCGTTCCAAAAATCGAAAAGATCACTATTAATATGGGTCTTGGTGATGCTTTGGGAGATAAAAAGGTATTAGAAAATGCTCTTGAAGAGATGTCAATAATCGCTGGTCAGAAAGCGGTCACTTGTTATGCAAGAAAATCTGTTGCGAGCTTTAAAATTCGTGAAGGCAATCCAATTGGCTGTAAAGTCACTCTTAGGAAAACTAAGATGTATGAATTTTTAGATCGTTTAGTGAATGTTGCTATTCCTCGTATTAGAGACTTTAGAGGTTTGAAAGCAACTGCATTCGATGGACGTGGTAATTACAATATGGGCTTAACTGAACAGTATGTATTCCCAGAAATCGATTTTGAGAAGGTAGTTAAAGTTAGGGGTATGGATATTGCTATTACCACTTCTGCTACTAATGATGATGATGCTAAGAAACTATTAGCAATGTTTAATTTCCCATTAAAAGGATAAGAGATGGCTAAAAAGTCTATGATCAATAGAGATCTAAAGCGTACGAAACTTGTTGAAAAGTTTCGTGCTAAGCGTTTAGAACTCAAAAAGATAATTAAGAGTGTTAACAGCACTGATGAAGAGCGTTTTCAAGCGATTCTTAAACTTCAGTCTTTACCAAGAGATGCTTCACCAACCCGTCAAAGAAATAGATGTGGTTTATCAGGTCGTCCTCATGGTTTCTACAGAAAGTTTGGACTTGCTAAAACTAAATTAAGAGAAAGAACTATGAGCGGTGAAGTTCCTGGTTTATCTAAAGCTAGCTGGTAGGAGGATATATGGGAATGACAGATCCAATAGCAGATATGCTAACTAGAATAAGAAATGCTCATGCAGTTAACAAGACTCATGTTGAAATTCCTGCTTCAAAACTAAAAGCGTCTATTGCTGATGTGCTTCAAAGCGAAGGTTATATCAATGGTTATGAGACTATTGGTGAAAAGGCAGAGAAAAAAATTGTAATCAATCTTAAATATTATCAAAACAAACCAGTTATTGATGAAATTAAGAGAGTTTCTAAGCCTAGTTTGAGAGTTTATGCAGGCTCTAAGAATATGCCAAAAGTTCTAAATGGACTTGGTACCGTAATTGTTTCTACACCTAAGGGCGTTATGACTTGCAGACAAGCATCTCAGATGAATGTCGGTGGCGAAGTCCTTTGTACTGTTTCCTAGGAGAAAGAGATGTCAAGAGTAGCAAAATCTCCAGTGACGGTTCCTCAGGGTGTTGAGGTCAACTTAGTCGACGGATCAATCTCTATTAAGGGAAAGATGGGCGAATTATCTATGAATATTCATCCACTTGTTAAAACTGAAAATACTGAAGATGGTATTACTTTCAACATTAATACATCTGATGTTAAAGAAGAGAAGTCAGCTTGGGCTCAAGCAGGAACTGCAAGAGCTAATACTGCTAATATGATTCAAGGTGTTACTGAAGGCTGGGAAAAGAAACTTACATTGATTGGTGTTGGTTACCGTGCCCAAGCTAAGGGTAAAGTTTTAGATTTAACATTAGGTTTTTCTCACCCAGTTAACTACGACCTTCCTGAAGGAATTACAGTTGAGACTCCAAGTCAGACTGAGATTGTAGTTAAAGGTATTGATAAACAAAAAGTTGGTCAAGTAGCTGCTGAGATTCGTGCTTTCAGACCGCCAGAGCCTTATAAAGGAAAAGGTGTTCGATATACAGATGAGCACGTTGTTCGTAAAGAAGCTAAGAAGAAATAGAGGTTTTAAATTATGAAGCTTACAAAAAAACAATCAAGAATTAAAAGAGCTACTAAATTTAGAGCTAAGAACAGAGAGCTAAATATTGAAAGATTGTGTGTTCATAAAACACCAAGACATATTTATGCACAAATTATTAGTAGCTGTGGATCTAAAGTCCTTGCTTCTGCTTCAACCGTTTCAAAGAAAGTTAAAAATGGTGGAAATATTGAGGCTGCAACTACTATCGGTAAAGAGATAGCTAAGGCCGCTAAGAGCGCAAAAGTAAGTAAAGTTGCTTTTGATCGTTCAGGTTTTGCCTATCATGGAAGAGTTAAAGCACTTGCTGATGCTGCTAGAGAGGGTGGTTTAGAATTTTAAGATTCGTAAACGGGAATATTTATGGCTGAATTAAATAAAGAAGATAGCAAAGAATATATTGAAAAACTAGTTAATATTCGTCGCGTAGTAAAAGTTGTTAAAGGCGGACGTATTTTTGGTTTTTCTGCTCTTGTAGTAGTAGGAGATGGCAAAGGATTTGTTGGTTATGGAACTGGTAAAGCTAGAGAAGTTCCTGCTGCCATTCAGAAAGCGATGGAGAAAGCTAGAAGAAATATGAAAAAGGTCCCATTAATTAATGGAACTCTTTATTACCCAGTGACTTCAAGCGTTGGTGCTGCAAAAGTATACATGCAGCCGGCATCTGAAGGTACAGGTGTTATTGCTGGTGGCCCAATGCGTAGCGTTTTAGAAGCGGTTGGTGTTCATAATATTCTAGCAAAGTGTAATGGAACAAGAAACCCAATCAGTGTTGTTAGAGCAACAATTGATGGACTTTCATCAATGACATCCCCTGAGAGTATTGCTGCTAAGCGTGGCAAGAAAGTTGAAGAAATTCTTGGAGAGGCATAATGGCTGAAGAAAAAAAAGTAACAAAAACTGCTGCTAAATCAACTGCAAAGAAAACTGTTGCAGCCAAATCTACAGCTACTACTAAAAAGACAGCCGCTCCTAAGAAAGAAGCTGCTCCAAAGGCAGCCCCTAAAAAGGCTTCAGCTCCAAAAGCTAAGTCTGTTAAGGTTACATTAATCAAAAGTAAATTTGGACGTTTACCATCTCATCGTGCAACGATTACTGGTCTAGGTCTTAAAAAGATTAATCATACAGTTGAGTTAATTGACACTCCTGAAGTTAGAGGAATGATCAATAAAGTCTCATACTTATTGAAGGTAGAGGATTAACATGAAATTAAATACTATTAGTCCTGCTGAAGGAGAGAAAACATCTCGTAAAAGAGTAGGCCGAGGCATTGGAAGTGGTTTTGGTAAGACTGCTGGTAGAGGACATAAAGGACAAAAATCAAGATCAGGTGGTTTTCATAAGATTGGTTTTGAAGGTGGTCAAATGCCTTTACAACGCCGTTTACCTAAAGTTGGTTTCTCTTCACGTATTTCGAGAATCACAGATGAAGTGACTCTAGGTGAAATCAATAAGTTAGATGAAAAAGAAATTACAGTTGATGTCTTAAAAGCTCATAACCTAATCTCTAAAAACATTCAGAGGGTCAAGGTTATTTTATCTGGCGAAATTACAAAACCTGTAAAGTTAATTGGTATCAAAGCAACTAAGGGAGCCCAAGCGGCGATTGAGAAAGCAAAAGGCTCTGTTAGCAACTAGTTATGAGTCAGGCGCCCCTTGGTTTAACTACAGATCTTACTAGACGCATCCTCTATTTATTGGGTGCGTTAATCATTTTTAGACTGGGCACACATATTACTATCCCTTTTATCTCACCTACAGCATTGGCTTCTATTGTTGAGGATAATCAGGGAACTATTCTTGATATGTTTAACATGTTCTCTGGTGGAGCGCTAGAAAGACTATCTATTTTTACGCTTGGTATCATGCCATATATCTCTTCATCAATTATTGTCCAATTGATGAGTTCTGTCTCTCCAAAATTGAAGCAACTTAAAAAAGAAGGCGAGACAGGTAAAAGAAAAATTACTCAATATACGAGAATGGGTACCGTGCTTTTAGCAATATTTCAATCGTATGGAATTTCCGTTGCACTTCAATCTCAAAGTGCTGGTGGTGTTGGTTTGGTAACTGTTCCAGGGTTCACATTTATTCTTGTTACTATGATTACTCTAACTACAGGTACATTATTCTTGATGTGGTTAGGTGAGCAAATTACAGAAAAGGGAATAGGTAATGGAATCTCCATGATTATTTTTGCTGGAATTGTTTCTGGATTGCCATCTGCATTTGGTTCTACGTTGTCATTGGTGTCTACGGGTGAATTAACAGTTATCCTTGTGGTTTTGATTCTTATTCTTACTCTTTTAGTTACAGGCTTTGTTGTCTTTGTTGAAAGAGGGCAAAGAAGAATTACTGTGAATTATGCAAAACGCCAACAAGGTAGAAAAATGGTTGGTGGACAGAGTTCTTATCTTCCACTTAAAATTAATATGGCTGGTGTAATTCCACCCATCTTTGCTTCAAGTATTATTTTATTTCCAGCAACTTTAGGTGGCTGGTTCTCTCAAAGTGAAGGTATGGGCTGGTTAGCAGATATCACCGCAAGTTTATCGCCAGGTCAACCTCTTTATGTGATGTTTTATGCAGTCGCTATTATCTTCTTCACATTCTTCTATACAGCACTAACATTTGATTCAAAAGATACGGCAGATAATCTTAGAAGATCAGGTGGATTTATTCCTGGAATTAGACCCGGTCAAAATTCTGCAGATTATATTGATTCGGTAATGTCAAGATTAACTGCATCAGGAGCAATTTATATTACCGCTGTATGTTTGCTTCCAGAGTTTTTGATTCTTTATTGGAATGTTCCATTTTATTTTGGCGGTACAAGTTTATTAATTATTGTGGTTGTTGTAATGGATTTCATTGCTCAAGCGCAATCACATTTAATGTCCAGTCAATATGACTCATTAATGAAAAAGGCTGGTTTAAAGTAGAGGTAGTTATGAAAGTTAGAGCATCAGTAAAAAAGATTTGTAATAACTGTAAGATTATTAAGCGTCATGGGGTAATCAGAGTTATTTGTAAAGAGCCTAGACATAAACAAAGACAGGGATAAAGTAGTTGACATTAAGGTCGACAAATAGGTATAATTTCGGGTTTTTTGTTTGTGCAGATTATTGGCACAAAATTTAGATAAATATATAGTATTAAAGGAAGATTGAATGGCAAGAATAGCAGGTATTAATATCCCAACTCACAAGCACCTTGTGATTGGTTTACGTTCTATTTATGGTATTGGACCAACTAGAGCGCAAGCTATTTGTGAAGAAACTAAAATCGATCCTACGACTAAGGTATCTGACCTAACCGAAGATCAGCTTGAATTAATTAGATCGAGCGTTGCTAAATATTCAGTTGAGGGTGACTTGAGAAGACAAGTTGCTATGGACATCAAAAGACTTAAGGATTTAGGCTGTTACCGTGGAATTCGCCACAGAAAATCACTACCTCTTAGAGGTCAAAATACAAAAAATAATGCTAGAACTCGTAAGGGTCCTCGTAAACTCGTTAGATAATTCAGATTATGGCAAAAGTTCAAACTAAAAAGAAGCAAAAAAAACTCATTACTGATGGTGTCGCACACATTCATGCGACTTTTAACAATACTATTGTAATGATCACTGATCGTCACGGAAATGCTGTTTGTTGGGCAACTTCAGGTGGTTCTGGCTTCAGAGGTTCTAGAAAGTCTACTCCTTTTGCTGCTCAAGTAGCTGCTAGTAATTGTGGAGAGAAAGCGCTGACTTTTGGCATGAAAAATATTGAAGTCCGTGTTAAAGGTCCTGGACCTGGAAGAGATTCAGCAATTAGAGGTCTGAATTCTCAAGGATTAAAAATTCAATCAATTACAGATGTGACTGGCATTCCACACAATGGCTGCAGACCATCTAAGAAAAGAAGAGTTTAAGGATAAATTATGGCGAGATATACTGGACCAAGTTGTAAATTAGCTAGAAGAGAAGGCACAGATCTTTTCTTAAAAAGTGGTATTCGTTCGTTAGATACTAAATGTAAACTAAATCAGCTTCCAGGTGTTCATGGACCGACAGCTAGACGTTCAAAGGATAGTGATTACGGTCTTCAGTTAAGAGAGAAACAAAAAGTTAGACGTATGTATGGTTTGCTTGAAAAGCAATTCCGTTTATATTACAAAAAGGCCTCACAAAGAAAAGGATCTACTGGTGAGAACTTACTCTCTTTATTAGAGTGTAGACTTGATAATGTTGTTTATAGAATGGGATTTGCTTCTACCAGAGCTGAAGCAAGACAGTTGGTATCTCATAAATCTATTTTGGTCAATGGTTCTGTTATTAATATCCCTTCATACCAGGTTTCTGGCAATGATGAAATTGAAGTTAGAACAAAATCAAAGAAACAAATCAGAATCCAACTTGCTACTGAATACGCTGAGCAAGCTGGCTATCCTGAGTGGGTTACTGTTGATAGCAAAAACCTTAAGGGTGTTTTCAAAAATATTCCTGCAAGAAGTGATCTTTCTCAAGAAATTGAAGAGCACTTAATTGTGGAATTGTATTCTAAATAGGAATTAAAGATTATGCTAGGAAGCGCGAAAGATTTTCTAAAACCAAAACTTGTTAATTCAGCTGAAACTGGTGTAAATCAGTTTAATGTGATTCTAGAACCTCTTGAAAAAGGTTTTGGACACACTCTTGGTAACGCATTAAGAAGAACTTTACTTTCTTCTATGGTTGGTAGTGCTGTCACTCAAGTTGCCATCGATGGTGTTCAGCATGAATATTCTTCAATTGATGGTGTTCAGGAAGATGTTTTAGACATTCTTTTAAATCTTAAAGAAGCATCAGTTAAGCTAAATACAGCAGAAAGTGCTGAGGTGGTAATTGAGAAGAAAGGTCCATGTGTTATTACAGTTGCTGATATTGAGGCCAATGGAACAGATGTAAGCGTTTACAATCCTGAGAAGGTAATTGCAACACTTAATGATGGCGGCAATATTCGTATGACTCTTAAAATTGAATCTGGAAGAGGTTATCAAGCTGTTAACCCAAATGAAGATTCAGAAGCTCCGATTGGTTCTATGTCATTGGATGCAAGTTTCTCTCCTATCAAGAAAGTTAGTTTTACTGTTGATGCTGCTAGGGTTGATCAAAGCGTAAATCTTGATAAGTTAAATCTTGTTATCGAGACCAATGGTTCTGTTGATGCTGAAGACGCAATTAAAAGAGCTGCAAGCATCCTACAAGATCAACTATCTTCGTTCATTGAGCTTGAGCAAATTGAAGAAGAAGAATCATTACCAACATCAGATGATTTTGATCCACAATTACTTGCTGCAGTTGATGAGTTAGAGTTAACTGTAAGAAGTGCTAATTGCCTTAAAGCAGAGCAAATTTACTACATTGGTGATTTAATTCAGAAGTCTGAACAAGATTTATTAAGAACTCCAAATTTGGGTCGTAAATCACTGAATGAAATTAAAGAAGTTTTAACTGAGAAGAATCTTGAGCTTGGAACAGTTATTGAGAACTGGCCTCCAGTAGACTTAATGAGTGAGTAGGATTTGATATGAGACACAGAAAATCAGGTAAACAACTTAATAGAAATTCATCTCATAGAAAAGCTATGTTCAAGAATATGGCTAACTCACTATTTCTTCATGAGACAATTAAAACAACGCTTCCTAAAGCTAAAGAGCTTAGAAGAGTTGTAGAACCTTTAATCACTAAAGCTAAGGCTGATAGTGTTGCTAATAGAAGATATGTTTTCTCTAAATTAAGAGATGATTCTACTGTTGCAAAACTTTTCACACAATTAGGTCCTTTCTATAAAGATAGACCTGGTGGATATGTAAGAATTCTTAAAGCAGGTTTTAGAACAGGCGATAAGGCACCTATGGCAATTGTTCAATTGGTTGATTTTGAGGGTTCAGAGCCTGAGACTGTTGTAGTTGAAGAGCCAGCAAAAGAAACTAAGGAAGATTAATATGCCATTTATTAAAGTTAGAGAAAACGAACCATTTGATATCGCTCTTCGCCGTTTTAGAAGATCTTGTGATCGTGCTGGTGTAATTACTGATGTAAGAAAGAAAGAATTTTTTGAGAAACCTACTTGGGTCAAAAAGCGTAAAAAAGCAGCTGCTGTTAAACGCACTCAAAAAGAGATGTCAAAGAATAGAGTAAATCGTAAACGTCTTTACTAATTTCCAATACTCATGTCTGAGTTAAAAAATCAAATTATTGCTGACATGAAATCAGCAATGAAAGCTAAGGATTCAGCAACCCTAAAAGCAGTTAGGATGATTGTTGAAGCCATCAAACAAAAAGAAGTTGATACTCGAGAAGAGCTTGATGATCAAGGCATACTCGCTGTTATTCAAAAAATGGTCAAACAAAGAAAAGACTCTATTGATCAATTTACCCAAGCTGGTAGAGATGACTTGGTTTCGGTCGAAGAGGCTGAATTAAAAGTTATTAATCTTTACATGCCCAAGCAGCTCAGCGAGAGTGAAATCGAATCCGTGGTGGATCAAGTGATCTCCCAAACCGGTGCTTCTGGTATGCAAGATATGGGTAAGTTAATGGGTGTTCTTAAAGGCGAGCTATCTGGCAAAGCTGATATGGGAACCGTATCCAAGATCATAAAATCTAAACTTTCTTAACCTTAAAAAAAACACTTCCTTTTTTTCTGAAAAGTTCGTATTATTACCTTTTAAATTCTTGAGGTTTGAATATGAAACTTATTACTCTATTTTGTGCATTTCT
Organism: Gammaproteobacteria bacterium; assembly: GCA_008080915.1. Lineage (GTDB taxonomy): Bacteria > Pseudomonadota > Gammaproteobacteria > PS1 > Pseudothioglobaceae > VMDI01. Next base: position 14,437 of record VMDI01000025.1, read on the forward strand.
TACAAGTTTTGCCTTTGCTGCCAACGTTCCTGATTATGAAAAAGAGAAAAGGTGGGCTGAGCATGTAGAGTCGGGACTTATGGATGGTGATATGGTGTGGGTTCCAAATGGGGACAGAGAATTCATGTCAATTCTCACCGAGTCAGAATCTGAAACCAAGAAAGCAGCCATTGTTGTTCATGGCCTAGGTGTTCATCCGGATTGGTCTGGAGTTATTCAACCTCTTAGAGTTTCTTTGACTAAACAGGGTTACCATACTCTTTCTATCCAAATGCCTGTAAGACCAAATGGTGAGCCGGGTGAAGAGTATATGGGACTTCTCGATTTAGCTGATAAAAGAATTGATAGCGCCATTAAATATCTTCAGGACAATGGATATGATATTGATCTATTAGTCGCGCACAGTTTTGGTACAACTATGTCATCTCATTACCTAGCCAACAGTAAATCAAATCCAATTAAAAGATATGTAGCGGTTGGGATGGGTGTCAACTCAGTGAAATTCCTACCAAATATCTCAATTCCTATCTTTGATGTATACGGAACTGAAGATTTGGAATCTATCATGAATTCTGTAGGTGATCGTGCCAAAGCATCCAAGCATAATGCTAGTTACACGCAAAAAATGATTAAAGGAGATCACTTCTTTAACGGACAAGATGCTCTTCTCAATCAAACTGTTGCGAATTGGTTGAAATAATTCAGTTTCTCCTGGTTGGAGCCTTTTCAGGCTTCGTTGCAGGTCTTTTTGGAGTAGGAGGTGGACTAATTTTGGTTCCATTCCTACTCTTTACTTTACATGGAAACGTAGAAAGTGATTATCTAATGCATACTGCTGTGGGGACTTCTCTGGGAATTATTATTTTTACTTCTATATCCAGTGTCCGAGCTCATCATAAACATAAAGCAATTGATTGGGGATCTTTTAAGAAGATTTCTCCTTCTATTGTTTTTGGGTCTTTGTTAGGGGCATATATCACTAAGTTCATGAGCTTTGATTTCATGAAAGTCTTCTTTGTGATTTTTGAATTAATTGTTGCTGCAATGATGTTATTGGGAATCAAAGGAAAAGAGGATGTTAAAAATCTATCTTCTTTTGTATGGAACGGCGCAGGCACAACTATTGGGGTTGTATCAGCAATCGTTGGTATTGGTGGAGGAACCATGACAACACCTTTTTTGACCTACAACAACGTCAAAATAAAAAATGCCATTGCCACTTCTGCTGCTGTTGGAATGCCTATTGCAATTGCAGGCGCTATTGGTTTTATGGTTGTTGGTTCAATATCTATCGGAGTTGACAATGGATTGGGTTTTATTCACCTTAAGTCATTGGTGATTATCGTTCTGGCTAGCGTTACACTGGCTCCTCTAGGGGCTAAGGTTGCACATTCGTTAGATAGCCAAAAATTAAAAAAACTTTTCGCTGTCTTTTTAATACTTTTAGCAATCTCTGTTCTTTTATTTGATAAGTAAGTCTAGACCTAGTAAGATTTAATTAGTTTATCAATTAAACCATCAAAACTTCCATTTGACATGACAACTATATGCCCTGTTTCAATGAGTTTCGCCTGATCAATAATCTCATCAATAGTGGAAAAAACTGAAGCATTTGCAGTAGATAGAGATGCCTTGACATCCCAATCTAATTCTTTAGGTTTTAGAACCATCACACGGTCAGCATCAAAAAGAGCTTCTCCCATATGATCTTTGTGATAACCCATTTTCATAGTATTTGATCGAAACTCTAATATGACTGTTATTTCTTCACTTCCAACCTTAGATCTTAATCCATTGAGGGTGGTTGCAATTGCGGTAGGATGATGAGCAAAATCATCGTAAATGGTTAAGTTATTATTCTGATATTTGACTTCAAGTCTTCTTTTAACTCCAGTAAAGCTTTCTAATGCTTTACAAGCAGTATCAATCGGAACACCGGCATGATGAGATGCATAAACAGCATGGATTGCATTCTGCATGTTGTGCTCACCTAAAAGTTCCCAGTCAACTTTAGATGTGTCTATTTCAAAACTCGAACCCTTTGAAGTTGACAGGAGGTTTGTTTTCTTGCTGGTCTTGGTTGGTGTATAAAGTCCATCAGAGAAAAGGCGCTCAATATTTTCATTTTCTGGATAGATAATTAGGCCCTCAGAAGGAATAGTTCTTATCAAATGTTTAAATTGGCGATCAATATCTTCAATGGTTTCAAAGATATCCGCATGATCAAACTCTAAGTTGTTAATGACCAAAGTTCTTGAGTGATAGTGAATAAACTTAGAACGTTTGTCAAAGAAAGCGGTGTCATATTCATCTGCCTCAATCACAAAAAATGGAGAGTCTGTATATCTAGCTGAAGATTTAAAGTTATTAGTCACTCCTCCAATCAAAAAACTGGGATTAAGGTCAGCCTGATCAAGGATCCATGCGACCATACTTGCTGTAGAGGTTTTACCATGGGTGCCTGAGATGGCAATCACCCACTTCTTCGATAAAACTTTATCTCCTAGCCACTGCGCTCCTGAGGCGAAAGGCTTATATCCATTAAGAATTTTTTCAACGCACTCATTCCCTCGGGATAGGGCATTTCCAATAATATATTCATCGGCATCAGGCAAATCCTCAGCATCGTAACCCTCTGTAATATCAATTCCTTTTTCTTTAAGCTGTGTTGACATGGGTGGATATATTTTTTGATCTTGTCCAGAGACCTTATAACCCAATTCTTTTGCAATAATTGCCAACGAACCCATAAAGGTTCCAGCAATACCGAGGATATGAATATGTTTAGTCATTCTTATGGAAATCTAATGAGGCAGAATTAATGCAATATCTTTGACCTGTTGGATGAGGTCCATCAGGAAAAACATGTCCTAAATGAGAATTGCAATTTGAGCAACGAACTTCAACTCTGTGCATTCCATGGGATTTATCCTCTATGAAGGTAATATTTTTCTTATTCGTAGCATCATAAAAACTAGGCCAGCCTGTCCCAGAGTCAAATTTAGTTTTAGATTCGAACAAAATTTGGTCACAACAAATACAATGATAATTTCCATTCTCATGATGATTGTAGTATTTGCCCGTGAATGGTCTTTCAGTTCCACATTCTTGAGTGATATGGTACTGTTCAGGCGTTAATTTTTTTAAGTCCATTCGTGTATTATAGAATTTTTTTTAATCAAAGAATTCTGTGAAATTTTATTTAGTAGGAGGTTATGTCAGGGACTCTCTTCTAGGAGTTGCTGATGAATCTACAGAAAAAGATTATGTAGTTACAGGTGCTACAGAGCAAGAAATGCTAGATAAAAATTTTGTCAAGGTTGGAAAAGACTTTCCTGTTTTTCTTCACCCTGATACCAAAGCAGAATATGCGCTTGCCAGATTCGAAAAAAAAGTAGGTTCTGGATACAAAGGTTTTGAATTTGATGCTTCAAATAGTATCACTCTGGAAGAAGATCTTTATAGAAGAGATTTAACAATCAATGCGATGGCGATTGATCCTGATGATGATTCCATCATCGATCCATTTAATGGTCAAGATGATTTGAATAACGGCCTATTAAGACATGTTTCTGAGGCATTTAAAGAAGATCCGGTAAGAGTATTAAGAGTCGCCAGATTTGCTGCAAGATTTAAAAAATATGGATTTAAGGTCTCCCATAAAACCAATCAATTTATGCGTGAGATGGTTTCTAATGATGAGGTTTCCTCTTTAACTCCTGAGAGAGTATTTGTGGAATTAGAAAAGTCATTGTCATATGAGACACCTTCGGCTTTTTTTAAAGTTCTTTTGGGTTGTGGAGCTTATCATGTTATTTTTTCTGACCTTCAAGTGCCTGACAAAGAAAACCATGAAAACATCTTTACTTATTTAGATCATCTAGAAAATTTTGAGCCTGAAGAGAAATTTGCATTCTGGCTTTCAAATCAAGACACGAAAGATGTCGAAAGATTTTGTGTTCAATATAAAACACCAAAAGCATATTCTGATTTAGCTTTATTAACCTCTAAATGGAGAACTTTTGTTCAAAGCATAGTAGACAAATCAGACGAGGAGGTCTTGGAATTTTTCTCTCGAACTGATGCAATCAGAAGATCGGAAAGATTTCACTCCTTAGTCAAAATCTATTCTAAGATGGATATAGATATGAAGCTTTTTGAAAGTTTATTAGAACAAATTAAGCAAATTGATATTAAATCTCTTAATCAAGAAGATATTGCCAACTCTTTGAGATTAAAAAAACTAGAGATCATTCAATCATTTCTCAATTCTACAAAGTAGGCTAAATTCACAGTACTGACAAACAGTTACATCTTTAGGTTTTACTAATGCATAGCCTTTTTTAAAATCATCAAAACCAGAAACTATTCTCTCATCCCAAATCTCACTTTGATTATTCCAATCTTCGCATCTTGTTTGCTTGGTTTTGTTAGGAAAATTTAACTCATCGTTCACACTTAGGCCAAGACTTTTGATTGATTCACTGGTCAGGTGGATTTGCAAAATTCCATCAGCATCTTCATATTGAGAGTAGATTGGTAGTTGAGGCTCTTTTAAATAATCACCACACCAAGGATTGTTTGCTGCTTTTCCAGATTTGTAATCGATGACTACTTTTTGACTTCCGATTTTATCAATGCGATCTATTTGGCCTTTAAATTGGATACCAGAGATTGAAAAATCAAATTCTTTTTCAGTATTAAGGACGACAAAACTATCTCTATCTTTTTCTAAACTGATAAATTCCCAAAGTATCTGAAATAACCTATCCTTTTCAATTGAATAAAAGTTGTTGGAGCTATCAGGAAAAGATGAAGAAATAGATTGATGAATAATTTTAGACAAGTCTTCGTCATTTATATTTGCCAGTTGTTCACTTGAATGAATGGTTTCAAAAATTTTATGCAAGGTTTTGTGCATCAAATTACCCCTTTCAAAAGCGTCAATGCCGACAACCGGATCATCAAAAAATTCAATTTGAAACCTTCTTGCAAAACCCTTAAAGGGGCAAGCAATTTGATCTCTAATAGTATTAATAGCACTTTTTAGAGAGTTTTCTTGGTATGGAGATGCCTCGAAGTCATCTATTAGCTCAAAGCTAGTATCAGATTGTGCATTCATCGATGTTGATGGAACAGATACAAAGTCTAGAAGAGGGGATGGAGATTTAGTCTCATCAAACTGGTTAATTGAAAAACTCCCATTGATATCTTCTGAGATATTCATCATTGATTGTATGTTGCTATTTGCCTCCTGCTGGACCAAATCATATGAACTGCCTTGAACATGATTTCTTATACAAATTCTTTGTGAAAGGAATTTGGGTTTCTTGATCTTTCCTGGAATGACTTCATTGGTTAAGTTCATTATCCAAGCATGATCAAAACTAAGACCTTTTGCTTCCAGAAGACCTAAAACCTGAATATTGGATTTAGGACCTTGAGGCTGAAATAAAGTTTCATCAAATAAATTTTTTAATTCAAGGAAAAAGGTATTTGCACTAATCTTTGGGATTAACTGTTGATGAGTATTTACGTATTTGCTATCCTCAATGTATTTATTTAGAGCTTGATACTCGGAACTTGATAATGATTGATCTCGAATAGAGAAAAAAACATTAATTAATTTTGCAAAATGATCGAGCCAAAACTCATGACTTTCCTCGCGAGGAAAAGATAAATCTTGTAATTTGGAGAGTAACTCTTCTAAGTGTCTTTTATCAGTAGACTTATCAAGAATGATCTTTGATGACAAAAAATCTCTTTTCAGTTTCTTTATTTCAAATGCAAGTTCTGCTGACTCTTTTGTCAGATTTTTATTTGTAGATAATGACATCAAGCGAAAGAATTTATCGAGGGTATTTTTGGATATTCTCGTTTGATTAAATTCAATGAAAAATTTATAAAAGTTCAGTAAATTTGAGATGAGAGGATAAGAGGAGAATTTTTTTCCAAAGGATATGTTGAATTTCTTATTGCCAATTTCCACTAGTCTACTGGAGAAGGTTTTATCAAACTGGTTCAGAATCAGTGAATAGTGTTGATCAAGGGTGGGACAAATTACCCCAATAGTTTCATTTGGATTTGATTCAGAAACTTCTTTAGCCCAATTACTGATGTAACCAATTTCATCATGGATGTTCTTAAATTCTAGAAAATTGCCTTTGGTCTCACTTTTATGACTAGCCATCAATTGATGATTAAATAAATTAAGAATTTTGAGCTGGACAGGGTAGAGATTATCGAACCCTAGGACGGCAATATTCTTTTTAAGATCGATAGGGTCTGATAATAATAGCTTCTGGAAGTCATAAATGTCCAAGAAATTAAGTTGCTTTTTAATGTCTTGATATTCTTTGTGCCATCGAATAAATTCAGAATCTATTTCATAATTTGATGATTCGATATTGATTAAATAGTTTTCACAAATTATTAAGTTATTAACGATTTCTTTAATGAGTTTTTTGTTCTTAGAAATATTTGAACCAAGTATTTGCTGAAAACATTTTGCTATCAAATTGTCTTTAATTAACTGATGCTCTTTGGAGGCATTATGAAGTTCGAATAACTCTTTGATGAAACCTTTCCAAGTGTTAACCTTTGGAAGCTCTGAAACACCATTTAAGTTCTGCCAACTATCTTTAAAGGCAAGAATTTGTCGGTTATTGGCAACGATTACATAATCATTAGTGGATATTTTGCTTGAATCAAAATCAATTCTCATAGTTTAAGAATTGATTTAATTTCTGATGAAGCTCTTCTATACCGGAATTTTTTAAGGAGGAAAAAGTTTGAACGGAAACATTTCGATATCTGCTGACCGTTTTATTAATTTTTAGTGCCACATTTTTAGCGGCCCCAAATGAAAGCTTGTCAGCTTTCGTTAAAAGAATGTGAACTGGAATATTCATCGCTGTCATCCAATTCAACATCATTTGATCGAACTCCATTAGCGGATGACGAATATCCATCACAATGACACCTCCAGAGATAGCTTTTCTATTTTGAAAAAACTCCTCCATTGATTGATGCCACTTTTTTTTGACTTCTAAGGGTACTTTGGCAAATCCATAACCGGGCAGATCAACAATTTTTCTATCGGAGTCAAGTTCAAAGTAAACCAGATGCTGTGTTCTTCCCGGCGTTTTTGAGACTCGTGCAAGTTTCTTTTGCCCAGTCAATGTATTAATTGCACTGGATTTTCCTGCATTAGATCTACCAGCAATGACCACTTCAAACCCTGTGTCTTCTGGGCAACCTCTAATAGATGGTGCGCTCAACAAAAACTTTACATTGTGATATGGATTTTCCATTTATTAGAGAATTATTGTATAATTGACAGGTTTTTCGAAAAACATTATATATTCTAATTTATAGGAGTAAGACAATGAAAAAAGCATTATCACTAATTGCTACAGTTGCTCTTTCTTTCGGCGCTTTTACTGCGCAGGCTGATGGAGGCGCTATGTATAACTCTCTAGGTTGTGTTGGATGCCACGGTACTAATGGTGCTGGCGCTTCTGGACCTAAACTAGCTGGTAAAGATGCAGCTTATATTGTTAAGCAGCTTAAAGATTATCAATCTGGTGCAAGAGTTAACGCGACTATGAATGCTATGTCTCAAATGGCTAAAGGTCATGAGCAAGCAATCGCTGATTTCTTAAGCAAGCAATAGTCTTCTTCTGAATATCCCATAGGATTTATTAGTTAAATCCTATATTCTAATAAACCGATATTAAGTATAATATCGGTTTATTTTTTTTAAGAAATTCAAAAAACACTATGACACAATTCAAACACATTACAGCTCTTGCAATTTTCTTAACCTCGATCAGTGGATTTGCTGCTTCTGATATCGCAGCTGGTCAAGAAAAAGCGCAAACATGTGTCGCTTGTCATGGGGTCAATGGCAACTCAGTTGTTCCAACTTTTCCAAAGTTAGCTGGACAACATGCCTCTTATACTTTGAAACAGTTAAAACAATTCAAATCTAAAGAGAGAGATAATGCAATTATGTATGGACAGGCTCTTGCTTTAACTGATCAAGATATGGAAAATCTAGCTGCTTATTATGCGGCTCAAACAGCAACTCCTGGTATGGCTATGGGTGCATCAGCAGAAAAACTAGCGTTAGGTAAAAAACTATACAACGGTGGTAAACTTTCTGATGGTACAACAGCTTGCATCGCTTGTCATGGGGTGAATGGAAAAGGTATTCCAAGCGCTAAATTCCCATCAATTGCTGGACAGCAATCAATGTACACAGCATCTCAATTAAAACTATTTCGTCAAAATGCCATCAATCAACAGTTAGGAACTGCTGACCCAGTTCGTAATAACGATTATGAGGGTATGATGAGAAACGTGGTAAGCAAGTTATCAAATGATGAGATAGACGCACTTTCAAGCTATATCGCAACATTAAAATAACTTTTTTTAATACCTTAGAGTCATTGTGCTTTAAGAAACATTCGCTGTATATAATTTATTTGTTATGAAAACATCACTGAAAACTGTTGAAGGTTTAAAACGTTCATTGTCTGTTGAACTACCTATTGAAAAATTCAATGAAAAATTGGATCAAATTCTTAAAAAATTAGCCAAGGATGCCAAAATCGATGGCTTTAGAAAAGGAAAAGTTCCAGTTGCTATTATTCGCCAACGTTTTGGTGCAGCCGCTACCACTGATGCAACGAATGATGTAATCAACGATACTTTAGGCGAGGCATTTGTTAAAGAAAAGTTAAATCCAGCTGGACAACCACTTATCACTGAAGCGGATGCAAGTGATAAAAAAGTATTCAAGTACACAGTCGAATTTGAAGTTTATCCTGAAGTCAAAATCAACAAATTCTCTGATTTGGAATTTGAGCAATTTACGGTCAAAATCTCTAAAGAGGATGAAAAGAAAACTCTTGATACAATGTTAGAGCAGTCGACAGAATACGCCTCTGTTAAACGCAAGTCTAAAGATGGTGATCAGGTGACTATTGATTTCAAGGGCTTTATTGAAGACAAGCCTTTTGATGGCGGAGAAGCAAAAGACTTTAAACTAATCATTGGCAAAAATACAATGATCCCTGGATTTGAAGAAAAGCTCATCGGCATTGAAGCGGGCAAATCAACGTCTTTCGAAGTTCCTTTTCCAAAAGATTATCAAGCAGCAGACCTAGCTGGCAAAAAAGCAAGATTTGATATTAATGTAAACGAAGTTGCTGCTCCAAAGACACCAAAAGCGGATGATAAGTTTGCTAAAAAGTTCGGCGAGAAGTCAATGGATGCTCTAACGAAGAGTATCAAGGAACAAATGAAAGTTCAATCTGACAATCGTTTGCATAAGATGAATAAGGACAATGTGTTTAATGCATTGTTAGCTGCTAATGAATTTGATGTGCCTGAGGCTGCAGTTCAAGATGAAGCTAAAAACTTAGCTGAAGATATGAAAAATAGAATGAAAGATCAAGGTTTTGAGTCTTCAAAAGGTGATTTCAGTGCAGATTTATTTACTGAAGATGCTAAGAGAAGAGTTAGACTTGGACTATTGGTTGGTCAAATTGCTAGCGAGAATAAATTAGAAGCTTCTGAGAAACAAATCAATGAAAAACTTGAGCTTATGTCACTAGATTATGGTGAAAATGCTGAACAAATGCTAAACTATTATAAGAATAGTCCTGAGCATATGCGTTCTGTAGAGTTATTGGTAGTTGAGCAAATGGTGATGGATTTAGTTTGCAAAGATGCAAAAATTAAAAATAAACCTAAAAAATATTTCGATGTCGCACAACAAATACAATGAGATTAAGGGGCTTAATCAAGTCCCAATGGTCGTAGAACAGTCTGCAAAGGGCGAGAGAGCCTACGATATTTATTCAAGACTTTTAAAGGAAAGAGTCGTCTTTATGGTGGGTCCTGTTGAGGACTACATGGCAAATGTGATTGTGGCCCAACTCCTTTTCCTCGAGTCTGAGAATCCGGATAAAGATATTCATCTATATATCAATTCACCAGGAGGTTCTGTTTCTGCTGGTTTGGCTATTTATGATACGATGCAATTTATTAAGCCTGATGTGTCCACATTGTGTATTGGTCAAGCAGCTAGTATGGGTGCATTGCTTTTAACTGCTGGTGCAAAAGGAAAGCGTTTCGCACTTCCTCATTCTAGAGTTATGATTCATCAACCATTAGGTGGCTTTTCGGGTCAGGCTAGCGATATTGATATCCATGCCCAGGAAATTCTAAAGGTGAGAGATAGTCTTAACCAAATTTTGAAGACTCACACTGGTCAGTCTCTCAAGTCTATCGAGAAGGATACAGACCGTGACAATTTTATGTCAGCTGAGGAATCTGTTAAGTACGGACTTATCGATGAAGTTCTTACCAAAAGATAATCATCATGCCAGAGGAAAATCAAGAACTTAATTGTTCATTTTGTGGCAAATCTAAGTCGGAAGTTGATCGCCTAATTGCTGGTCCTGGAGTCTATATTTGCAATGAATGTATTGAGTCATGTCATGGTCTCTTAGAGGAGCATGATTTAAAAGAGATCCAAGAAGAACATAGCAACTGGAATTACACCCCAGTTGAGCTAAAACAATTTCTTGACGAATATGTGATTGGTCAATCTCAAGCAAAAAAGGTTCTATCGGTTGCTGTATATAATCATTACAAACGTCTTCAAGCTGGATATGTTTCCAATGATGTAGAGTTAGATAAATCCAATATCTTGATGATAGGTCCAACGGGTTCAGGTAAGACGCTCCTTGCACAAACTTTAGCTAGAATTTTAGATGTTCCTTTTACTGTCGCTGACGCTACTACTTTAACTGAAGCAGGGTATGTTGGAGATGATGTTGAGAATGTCATCAAAAGCCTTCTGGCAAGATGTGACTATGATCCTAAAAGAGCAGAAACAGGCATCATCTTCTTGGATGAGATCGACAAGATTTCCAGACGTTCTGACTCACCATCCATTACCAGAGATGTCTCAGGAGAAGGAGTCCAGCAGGCGATGCTTAAATTAATTGAAGGTACCATTGCCAGTGTCCCTCCTCAAGGTGGCAGAAAACATCCTAATCAAGAGACTATTGAAGTTGACACTTCAAAGATATTATTTATCTGTGGTGGTGCTTTCGATGGACTTGAAAAGGTTATTGCTAAAAGAGTTGAGAAATCAACAGGTATTGGTTTTGGCGCCGAGGTTAGGGATTTAAATCAAAGTAAAAATATTACAGATTTATTTAATGTAATTGAGCCTGAGGATTTGATTAAGTTTGGCCTTATTCCTGAATTGGTTGGTCGACTCCCAATTCTTACTGCGCTTCAAGAACTTGACGAAGAAGCGCTAATTAACATTTTGACTGAACCCAAGAACTCGGTTGTTAAACAATTTCAAGAGTTTTTCTCAATTGAGGGTGTTAAATTAACCTTTAGAAAGAATGCCCTATCTGAGATTGCCAAGATTGCCATCAAACGTAAAACTGGGGCTCGTGGACTTAGATCCATCATTGAAGATTTGCTTCTTGATACCATGTTTGATTTACCTTCAATGGAGGATGTGATTGAAGTTGTCATGGATAAAGATGTTGTTCTTCAAAAGAAAACACCTCTCATCATCTATAAAAATAAGGTTAAGAAAACCGGTTCATAATTGGAAATTTTTGACCGCCAACAAGATGCAGTAGGCCAAGGTGAAAAAACACTTCTGGTATATGTAGATCTACCTAATAATCGAAACTTACAGAATTCTGAATCAGAGTTTGAAATACTTGCTAAATCTTCTGGTTTAGAAATAAAAAAAGTTATCCAGATTCAAAGAAAAACCATTGATCCTCAATATTTTATTGGCTCAGGAAAGATAGAGGAGGTCGCTGATATTATTGAGGACCTTGATATTGAATTGGTTATTTTTTCATCAGATTTGTCTCCTTCTCAAGAGAGAAATTTAGAGAGAAAAATCAAATGTAGAATCATTGATAGAACTAGACTTATATTGGATATTTTTGCTCTTAGAGCAAGATCATTTGAAGGTAAATTACAGGTAGAGTTGGCTCAATTAAAACATCTCTCGACTCGATTAGTTAGAGGATGGACTCACTTAGAACGACAGAAGGGCGGTATTGGTCTGAGAGGTCCTGGTGAGACTCAATTGGAAACAGATAGAAGATTACTTGGGCAGAGAATTAAGTACTTGAATAATCGATTGTCTAAAGTCTCGAAGCAAAGAGACTTGAGTCGTAAATCTAGAACCAAAAAAGAGCTGCCTATGGTTGCCTTGGCAGGTTATACCAATGCGGGAAAATCTACTTTATTTAACGTCATGACAGGAAGTGATGTTTATGCTAATGACCAACTATTTGCTACACTTGATGCAACCATCAGACGAGTCATTGTCCCAGGATTTGGCGAGGCTGTTTTCGCAGATACAGTTGGTTTTATTCAAGACTTACCTCATGATCTAGTTGAGGCTTTTAAATCTACGCTGCAGGAAACCATTGAATCCAATGTTCTTTTACATGTTGTAGATTGTGCGGATGAAAATTATCTTGAAAAAATTTATCAAGTAGATGAAATACTCTCTGAAATTGGCGCAAAGGATATGAAAACTATTTTGGTCATGAATAAAATTGATCTGATCGAGGGTTTGAAACCTCATATTGACAGAGATCATGATGGCGAGATTACTAAGGTATGGTTATCAAGTGAAAAAAACTTGGGAATGAATCTTCTTTATCAGGCTTTATCAGAATGCCTAAGTGGTATGATGACCCAAGCAAAAATCCAGCTTGATGTAGCCTCTGCTTATGTAAGAAGTGAGATTCATAATATTGGTTATATCCACAGTGAAAAAATGGATGAATTTGGACAGTGGATACTTGAAATTAATGTCACTAAGCACTATCTAAATAAAATATTAAATAAACAAGGCGTTAAATTATTATGGCAACAAAAGACTCCACAGATGATCTTAAACTAGATGACGAGAGAATCCCTCTTTTGCCATTAAGAGACGTCGTTGTTTTCCCACATACTGTTATTCCACTATTTGTTGGCAGAAAGTCATCAGTCAATGCTATCACTGAGGCGATGGGAAGAAAAAAATATATTTTCTTACTGACTCAGAAAGATGAAAAAATCGAAGACCCCTCATATGATGATCTTCATAGGGTCGGAACAGTTGCAACCATTTTGCAAATGCTCAAGTTGCCAGATGGAACCATTAAGGTATTAATCGAAGGAATTAAAAGAGCTAAAGTCAAAGATTTTTTCGATGCGAAAGATTACAACGAGGTTCAGCTAGAAGAGTTAAATATAGTGGCTGAAGATTCTCAAGAAGAGTCTGCAATGACTAGACTTGCTCTCGAGAGTTTTGAAGAATACGTAAAACTTAACAAAAAGATCCCTGAGGAAGTTTTTAAAGTATTGCAAGAAGTCAAAGACAATGAAAGATTTACTGATGTCATCATTGCCAATCTAAACTTAGATATTGAGGAAAAACAGAGGCTTCTTGAGACTGAGAAGACCAAAGATAGACTGGAAAGAGTGCTTGGTGTGATTCAATCAGAGATTGAGCTCTTAGATACAGAAAAGAAAATTCAGTCTAGAGTTAGAAAACAAATGGAGTCCAATCAAAGGGATTATTATTTGAATGAGCAAATGAAGTCCATTCAAAAAGAGCTCGGTCAACTTGATGATGAAAATGAGGTTGAGGAATTGAAGGCTGCAATTGAAAAAGCCTCAATGCCAAAAGATGTAAAAGCAAAAGCTGAGAATGAACTTAAGAAACTATCACGTATGTCTTCACAGTCATCAGATGCGTCAATCATTAGAACTTATATTGAAAACTTATGTGATGTTCCTTGGAAGAAAAAAACAAAAATCAACAAGGATTTAGTCAAGGCACAACAAATTTTAGATGATGATCACTATGGGCTAGACAAGGTAAAAGAAAGAATTCTTGAGCATCTAGCGGTTCAAACCAGAGTTTCACATAATAAAGCTAATATTCTCTGTCTTGTTGGACCTCCAGGCGTTGGTAAGACTTCATTGGGTGAGTCAATTGCAAAGGCTGTCAATCGTAAGTATGTTCGCATGGCTCTTGGTGGCGTAAGAGATGAGGCTGAAATTAGAGGACATAGAAGAACCTATATTGGGGCTATGCCTGGTTCTATCGTTCAAAAGATGCAAAAAGTTGGTGTTAAAAATCCTCTATTCTTACTAGATGAAATTGAGAAAATGGCAAGTGATTATCGTGGTGATCCAAGTTCAGCTATGCTAGAAGTTCTTGACCCTGAACAAAATCATACTTTCAACGACCATTACTTAGAGGTTGACTATGATCTTTCACAGGTCATGTTTGTGGCGACTGCCAACTCATTAGACCTGCCTCAACCTCTACTTGATAGAATGGAAATTATTGAACTTTCAGGATATATTGAAGATGAGAAGGTTGAGATTGCTAAAAGACATTTAATTAAGAAAGCCATTGAGAATAACGGCATCAAAGATGATGAAATCGAATTTAAGGATTCTGCTCTACTCGATATTATTCGTTTTTATACACGAGAGGCAGGTGTTAGAAATTTAAATAGAATTATCAATACGATTTGTAGAAAAGTGGTTAAGGAGATAGTTCTTAAGAAGCGAGATAAAAAAGCAATCATAACTTCAAAAAATCTTGAAAAGTATCTTGGTGTGCATCGACATAGATTTGGTCTTGCTGAAGAGAATAATCAAATTGGCGAGGTTACTGGATTGGCATGGACTTCAGTAGGCGGAGATCTTCTGACTATTGAAGCAACTACCTACCCAGGAAAGGGTAAATTAAATTACACTGGTCAACTAGGTGATGTCATGAAAGAGTCTATTCAAGCTGCAATGAGTGTGACACGTGCAAGGACAAAGGAGCTTAAGATTGATGACAAGTTTCATGAGAAATTAGATATCCATATTCATGTCCCTGATGGAGCAACCCCTAAAGATGGTCCAAGCGCTGGCGCAGCCATGTGTACTGCTCTTGTTTCTGTCTTAACTAAAAGAAAGGTAAAGGCGGATGTCGCCATGACTGGCGAAATTACTCTAAGAGGTGAGATCACTCCAATTGGAGGATTAAAAGAAAAAATGCTTGCAGCTCTAAGAGGTGGTATTAAGACCGTTCTCGTTCCTTATGACAATGACCGAGAGTTGTCTGAAGTTCCAAAAAAAATCAAAGATAAACTTAATGTTGTGAAGGTCAAGTGGATTGACGAGGTTCTAGATATTGCTTTAGAGAAATAAGATCTTATGTTTTCTGGATGAGTGCATAGTAGAAACCATCAAAATTTTTATCCGGTAGTTTTTGTTTCCCGAATTCGGAATTAAATCCCCAGCTCAAGTCAATTATTTTTTCTTGAGCATCTTTATGATTGTTGAGAAACTCTTTTATTTGAAGACTATTCTCTTCCTCTAAGATAGAACATGTTGCATAGAGCATAATTCCTCCAGGTTTCAGCATTTGCCAAAGATTATCGAGAATTAGCTGTTGAGTTTTTACCAACTTAGTAATATCTTGAATTTTTCTATGAATTTTAATATCTGGATGTCTTCTTATAATTCCCGTTGCAGAGCATGGCGCATCTATAAGAATTTTGTCAAATAGTTTTCCATCCCACCAATTATCATCAGATGCATCAGCAATTAAAACACTCACATTTCTGAGTGACAATCTTTCGATATTCTCATTAATTTGCTCAACTCTATTGCCATCAATTTCAAGAGCAGATATTTCACAATCAGGACAGATCTCGGCAATATGCGATGTTTTTCCACCAGGTGCTGCGCATGCATCAAGAATTTTTTCATTCTTTGTTGGGTTTAAGAGAATGGCAGCTAGTTGAGCAGATGCATCTTGAACTGAAGAACTTCCATTTTCAAAATCAGGAATCTCTTTAACCTGAATTGGGTTTTTTAACAAAAGAGCTTGTGGAAGCTCATCAATTTCTTCATAGTCTATGCCATTATTCTTCAAGTTTGTTTTAAATTCATCTACTCCAAAGTTTTGATTTATTCTCAAGGTCATTGGACCTTGCGAGTTATTCTCAAGAATAATTTTTTTATAATTCTGAGGGTATGAATCTTTAATTTTTTGAATAAACCATTCTGGATGATTGTGATGATCAGTTGCGAATTGATAATGCTCTTCTTTTTCTCTATCGACACCTCTTAGAATTGCATTCACCAAAGACTTAGACCAAATTTTATCGACTAGGGATGCCAACTTAACGGTTTCGTTAATACAGGCATGGGGAGGAATTTTGGTAAACAGGATCTGATAGACACCAAGTGCGATGATATTGAAAATATCTCTATCTTTCAACTTGAATGGTTTTCTTAATTTTTTTTCAATAATTTGAGCTATGGATGGGTAATTTCTTATGAGGCCATAACTCAACATTTTGGCTAAAGCATTATCTTGTTGACTTTCGATTTGAAATTTGAAACTGGATAATGATTTAGAGTCAATAATTACCGAATTTACTGCCTTTAAGGCAGCATATCTCGGATTATTATTTGTACTGACCAAGAGAAAACTGAATTTCTTTGACTAATATCTCTGGTTCAACATATCCTGGAATCATATCTCCATTTTCAAAAAAGATAGAAGGCGTTCCAGTCACATTGACTTTATCAGCTGTTAGCATTTGCTGTTGTACGGCTGGATTGCTGCAATTATTTGCTGGCACTGGCTCTGATTCCATTGCTCTATCCATCAACTCTTTTCTATTTTCACTACACCAGACTGATTGAGATTTGTAGTATGAAGTGGTATTAACACCTGTTCTTGGATATGCTAAATATTTAACAGTTACCCCTAAATCATTGAGTTTTTTTACTTGTTTGTGAAGTTTTTTACAATAAGGACAATCGACATCTGTGAAAACATCAATCACAAATTTTTCATTAGGAGATTTATAGATAATTTTGTCTGAATCAGAAATCTCAGATATTATTTCCTTTGAGATTGATGACATTCTGTATTGAGTTAGATTAACTCTTTTTTGGAGATCAATCACTTCTCCTTGGGCAAGATATCTTCCATCTGCACTAACATAGATGATTTCTAGTTTTGGAGATCGAAGAATGACTTCATATAATCCTCTAAAAGGTGTTTCATTAACATCTTCACCTTTAAGTGATGGAAATACTTTTGTGAGTTCTTCAACCACCTTCTCTTTATTAGCATTAACCGAGAGTGAAATAAGTGAGATAAATAATAAAAATACTTTAAGCATGACTTTTGAGTGCCTTAAAAATTAATAGATTTTACAATCTTAGGTAGAATATAGTAATTCTTTTCATGAGGTTTATATGGAGTTTCAATTATCAAGTGTTGATCAGCAAAATTATTCTGGAGATGCAGTTGCAATCTTAGTGAAGCAAGAAGAAATTTTTTCTGATGACTATATTCAAAATTTATTATCCTCCAATCGATTTGATGGGAAAAAAGGTTCCTCCTTTATAGCATTAGCTGGCGATCATTTCAATTGTTCTCGAGTTTTATTTATAGGAATTGGCGATCAAGAATATACTGGAAAAAGATATATAGAAACTTTAAATGAAATAAGTGCTCTATGCTCTAAAAATCATATTACTGATTTATTTATTCCCAAATTTGATATCACTGATCAGAATGAGGAATGGATTCATCAAACTACCTCAAGGGTTTTAACTAATTTAACTTATCAAGTAGACAAAATCGGTTCTGATTCCACTAATGATGATCTGGAGCTTGAGAAGGTGGTTATTCAATCTAATCTAACTGATCAGTCAAAGCTTGATTATGGCTATTCTATTGCCCAGGGTATGCATTTGTGTAGAACGCTTGGTGATATGCCGCCAAATATTTGCACACCAACTTATCTATCAGAAACTGCTAAAAATCTTGCCAATGATTTGGGACTGAAAGTTGAAATTCTTGAAGAGTCAGACATGAAGAATCTGGGAATGAATTCTTTGTTATCTGTTTCTAAAGGCTCTATCGAGAAACCAAAATTAATAAGTTTGAGTTACCAGGGAAACAAAAAATCTAAACCTATTGTTTTAGTAGGGAAGGGAGTAACCTTTGACACCGGTGGAATTTCTCTTAAGCCTGGACAAGCAATGGATGAGATGAAGTACGACATGTGTGGAGCTGCTTCAGTCATGGGTGTTATGAAGGCAGTTGCCCTAATGAAACTACCAGTGAATTTAACAGTTGTGGTTCCGACCGTTGAAAATATGCCTGCGCATAATGCCTCCAAACCTGGCGATGTTGTTAAGAGTATGTCAGGTCAGACCATTGAAATTTTAAATACCGATGCAGAAGGTAGATTAATACTTTGTGACGCTTTAACCTATGTTCAGAAATATGATCCTGAGATAGTCATTGATGTTGCCACTCTCACAGGCGCTTGCATTATCGCACTCGGTAAAGTGAACTCTGGGCTTATGTCTAACAATCAAGCATTAGCGGATGAAATCATTAAGGCTTCCGAGAGCTCTAACGATGGTGTGTGGCAATTACCCATATCAGATGAATACGATGAGCAGTTAAAATCCAATTTTGCTGATATGGCAAATATTGGTGGTCGTGAGGCGGGCTCGGTAACAGCTGCTTGTTTTTTGGCTAGATTCACCAAAGACTATAAGTGGGCGCATCTTGATATCGCTGGCACTGCATGGAATAGTGGTGCAAATAAAGGTGCCACTGGAAGGCCTGTCCCACTTTTATCAGAAATCATTCTTAATCGTTTAAGTTAAAAAAAATCCCATCGAAAGATGGGATTTTTTTTAATTTGACAAGTCTCAATTTAGAAATCAGCTATGGCGCCTTTTTCTTGAATTTGAGTGATTGTATCTTTTACTTGAACCGCTAATTCATACAAATCATCAGGAAGTGGCTTGCCACCATAAATCATCATGTCCATATTCAGTGAATACAACCAACGCTTTCCTTGTTTGTCTTCAAGAAGCGCAATACGACAAGGTAGATATGCCGCAAATGCATCAGAATAGTCAACCATCTTCATTGCAGTTCTTGGTGAGCAGTATTGGAAAATCTTAAGAAATCTTTGTTTTTCACCAGTTTGTAATTCAACTTGCTCTGAAAGGGGGAGCTTACCAACCTCTCTGATTTGAAGTTCAGTAGCAATTGATGACATTGCTTCTTCAACATCTTCATTAGAAACATCATCAGGCACAGGAGTTCTAACAATAGTTGACATGGCCATATCACCAGTATCAACAAGTGTTTTACCCATATTCCAATATACATCTAGCGCTTTTGTTTGGGTATTTGACCAAAACAAAACTACTACATAAACTGTTACAGCGCCAATTAGAACGAGTAACCATTTAATTAAAGAAACTACTTTGCCCATCTAATATTCCTCAGGTTTTAAAAAAAGACCACATTTTAACATGGGGATATCAATTGTGTCCAAATTAGACTCTTAGACCGTTAAGTACAATATTAGTTAAGCTAACGACACCTACCACCTCTCCATGGTCAATCACTGGACATCTTGAGAGTCCGAAACGAGTTAAAAGAGTAGAACAGTTCTTGACACTCATTGACGAGGTTACTGAAATTATTGGTTTGTTCATAATTTCATAGACATTCACTCGATCGCAAGATTTATTTTCTGCAATAACCTTTGAGGCAATATCCGCAATTAGGACCACCCCATATTCATCTTCTGGATGACCCTTATCAACGATTAACATTTTAGTTCTTTTATGCTGCATGGTCTCTAGTGCTTGGGTAATGGTTAATTTACTATCAATAATGTCTACTTCTTTCCACATGACATCTGCAACGGTTTTATCCTTAATCATAATTTCTCCTCAACAGTATTTTCTAGAGCTTCAATTTGATGTTTTATACCAATAGCATCCTCAACATCGATCTGAAATGCAATCCCCTCCTGATTTTGATCTTCAAAACTTCCAACCTTAGAAATTTCTTCAAGAATATCTCTAGCGAGATGTTGCTCAACTAGAAGAAGTAAAACATCTTTGGGTGATTCAAGGTTGAGACCAAGAAAACTTTTATGGTGTTCAAGACCCTCACCTCTTGCTTGCGATATAACCGTAGAACCGGTAGCACCCTTGAGTCTTGAAGCTTCAAGTATGCTTTCAGTTTGATTACTATCAACAAATGCAATGATTAATTTGAAATGCATAGTTTCTCCTTACTTACTTATTTTATTGATTATTTTTACAATTTGTATATATCCCATGACAGCAATGATCGGAAACAAAGACGCGAAAGCAATGAGACCAAAACCATCAATTAAAATATCTCTCCCATCGATTGAATGAGATAGGCCAATACCAAGAGCTGCTATTAAGGGAACTGTGACCGTCGATGTAGTAACACCTCCCGAATCAAATGCTAGAGGAATGATCTCTTTTGGTGATAGATAAACCAGAATAATAATAATAAGGTAGCCTGTTACAAAGAAATATAGAATTGGCAAACCATAAATTATTCTAATCACACCAACTAATAAACCCAAGCCTACCCCAATTGCTACCGCAATTCTTAGTGGCCAACTTTTAATAAAGCCTCCAGATGACTCCTCTGCTTTAATAGAAACAGCCAGTAATGAAGGTTCTGCTAATGTGGTTGATATGCCTATTAGAATCGCAAATAAATAAATCCAAAAATAATCTGACCAAGAGAATATATGCGAAGAGATGAATTCTTTACTGGTTAATTCATATGCCATTAACTTACCAATTGGAAAGAGTGTCTGTTCTAAACCAATGACAAAAAGGGTTAGCCCTATCCACACTGAGACTATACCGATAAAGATTTTTTTATTATCAGGAAAGGATTTTTTTAGAATGGCAAACTGGAAAAAGTAAATAATTCCAACGACTGGTGCAATGCTTATAAGCATGTCATGAGCAATTTTTATAATTTCACTCATAAAAACATTCCAAAGATAAGAACTCCAATGATTGGCACTACAGAGGCAATTGCTATTAGACCGAACCCATCAACAAGAGGATTCCTTCCCCTAATAGAGCTGGCAAGACCGACACCAATTGCAACAATAAGAGGAACGGTGATTGCAGATGTAGTAACCCCTCCTGAGTCATAGGCGATTCCGATAATATACTCAGGGGCGAGAGGTGTGAGCAATATAACTAAAAGATAAAGGATAATGATGATTGAATGAGTAGACCAATTCTTAAGAATTTTTAATACACCCAATATGACCGAAATTCCGACGCAAAAGGCAATAATTGATCTAAACATATTCTGAAAACTCTTCCTTGCCTCATCAGTTGACTCAATGATTTGAGACTCCTGTATGGCTTTAGCAACTTCTCCGGAAATAACAATTAAATCGGGTTCTGCGATAGTCACTCCAAATCCTAATGCAAAACCAAAAATTAATAACCAGGATAAGGATGCCCTCTCAACAAAGTTATAAGCTAGGTTTTCTCCTGCCGGAAAAAAACCAATCTTAAGACCAAACACGAAAAAGGTTAGGCCTAGAATAATCAGTAATAGGCCTTCGAGAATGAGTAAAAGATCATCCAAAGGCTTTTGAATAACAAATATCTGAAAAAAACCGACGACTATAATGATGGGTAATAGGTCTTTAATGCTCTCAATAATACTTTGAAAAATTTTTCTACCAGTTCGGGTCATTGACTGTAAAAATAGGATTCAATTCAAGATAATTTTCTAAATCATCATAACAAATCATGAAGTCTATTGTTCTTATAAATGGAAAAAAACAATCTCGTCTTTTGGTGATGAATCGAAACACACAATTTGGCGATGGAGTCTTTGAGACAATTCTTTATAAAGATCGTTTTTTGTATTTTTGGGATGATCACTTTAAAAGATTGGAAAAAGGAAGGAAGTCTTTAGAAATTAGACCAATTAAAGAATCTGTCTTATTAAAAGATATTAAAAAAGCAACCGCTCAATTAGATAAAGGCAGTTATGCAATAAAAATCATTCTATCAAGAGGAAAGACTGAGAGAGGTTATGGTTACAGTCAGGACATCAAACCTGATAGAGTAATCATTATTTCAAAAATTAGTTCAGCAACAAAAGATAAATTTGATCTATCTGTTTGTCAATCAGGATATTTCAGTAATCCTCAATTATCTAAAATTAAGCATTGCAATCGATTGCAAGAAGTTCTTGCTAGAAGATCCTTAGAATCTGATGAGTGTTTAATGCTGGATGAAAATGGAGAGGTCATTTCGACATCACAGGGAAATATTTTTCTTATCAAAAATAATATTCTATACACTCCAATCATTGAAAAATCAGGTATCGAAGGCACAACCAGGGCTCAGATAATTTCATGTGCTCATGAGCTAAATATCAAGGTATCTATCAAAAATATAATACCTGATGAGGTGTATAAGTCTGATGAAATTTTCATGACAAACAGTATTGTTGGAATGAAAAAGTTTAACTCTTTTAAAGATAAATCTTTTACTAATAGCCCAGTGTTTGATCAATTAGAGCTAAAGTATTTGAGTCTTGGAGAAGAAAAAAAAATATTCATAGCCAAAAGTTTGGTACCCAAGTTTAAGGTTTATGGTTTTTTTGTCGGAATTTTTTTGCTAATTTTTGCATGGTTCTATTATGCAAAAGATTTGAATGTCTACTCTAATCAAATTTATCGCATAGATAACGGCACCTCTTTGAGTCAATTAATCAAGGATCTAAATCAGAAGTCCATTACTCGATCAAATGTTATGTCTTACCTAGTATCCACTTTATATCGTAATCAGAGTGTCAAGGCAGGCTATTATGAAGTACTAGAGAGTGATAATATTTTTGATCTATTCTCAAAGTTCTACCAAGGTAAAGTTGCTACAGT
>VMDI01000086.1 GCA_008080915.1 Gammaproteobacteria bacterium
AATACTAAGGGCTTGAAAGTAGAAATCAATAAAGATATTAAATAGACTATCGCGGATAGTTTTCTGAGAATTTTGTTCGATGAATTGACCATCGACTTTAATGCCACAAAATATTTTGAGACCTTCGACTATATAATTTATAAAGTAAATAAATTAATTAACATGTAAAAAATAAAATTTATATCTCCCAAGGATATAGTTACTGTGCAAATCTTAAATTGTTTTACTTGATGATTAAATGGATTCTTTACAAATAAACATTAATAAAATTCTTTCAAGCATTTCCTTATTTGAAAAAAATAATAAAAAAAAGCAAATCATCGCAATTTCTGGGCCACCAGGTGCTGGAAAGTCTTACTTAAGTAATATTATTCTTAGAAAATACAATGATAATTTAATAGACAAAAAGAAGCATGCGGTCATCTTTCCTATGGATGGTTATCATCTAGATAATAAGGAATTGATTGATACTGGACTTTTTGATAGGAAAGGTTCTGAGCCTTCATTCAACTCTGAAAAATTTGCAAGAGATCTATATAAAGTTTCCCAAAATAAAGATATCAAAATACCTGGTTTTGATCGGGAATTAGACAAAACTATTGCAGATCAGATATCTATAACTAGTGAAACACCTCTTGTTATTGTGGAGGGAAACTATTTACTTATTGATAAATCACCGTGGTCATCGTGTAGTGATTTATACGACCTTAAGATTTTTATTAATCCTGGAATAGATGTTCTTCGTGAAAGGCTGATTCAAAGATGGCTTGATTTTGGGTTTGATATCCAGCAGGCACATAAAAAGGCGAATGAAAATGATTTGATAAATGCAGAATTTGTTATTCAAAACAGTTCTAAAAATGATATAGAAATTAATTAAGATTTAAATTAGATACTATATTTACTACTTTAATAATGAAAATTACTTTATCAGTATAAATAGTATAATAATTTATCTTAATTGTATTAGTTTTATATCTCAAAAGAGGTATATTATCAACTTGTAGGTTAAATCCTATATTTTGTTTGTTGAACTGTATACATTGAGGAGAAAGTATATGCCAACTAGTAAATCTGAGAAAATTGAGGGTCACAAGGGTGGTCACTACATCTCGGGTGTTGCTACAGAGAGCGGTAACCACAAAGACCATAAGCGTTGGATGAAGGGTAAAAAGCGTCCTGATCTTGATGCTTTAGAGGCTGGTGATCCAGATAATAACCGCTATCATAACAAAACAGCAACAATTTAGCCAATTCATTTATGCCATTTAATCTTAAGGGTAAAACCGCCTTAATCACTGGTGGTGCCCGGGGTATTGGCAAGGCATTTGCAAAATCATACTTAGAATATGGCGCAAAAGTCTGTATAGCTGATATTGATTTTGATCAAGCACAAAAAGTTGCTGATGCTCTTGGTGAGAATGCCTATGCTGTTTATCTAGATGTCTCTAGAAAAGAAAGTATCGATGATGCTGTTCGTGATTCAATCAGATTGTTGGGTTCAGTAAATATTCTTATCAATAATGCTGCAATTTTTACCTTGGCTCCGATTAGTGAAATCACAGAAGAAGATTTTCACCGTTGTTTTGATGTTAACGTTTTTGGAACCTTATTCACTTTGCAGGTTGTCGCTAAACATATGATTGAAGTTGGCAAAGGTGGAAAGATTATTAATCTTTCTAGTCAAGCAGGAAGAAGAGGTGAAGCATTAGTTGGAGTTTATTGTGCCTCAAAGGCCGCTGTTATAAGCCTGACACAATCTGCAGGTTTAGATTTGATTCAATATGGAATTAATGTCAATGGAATTTCTCCAGGAGTAGTCGATTCTGATATGTGGGATCAGGTGGATAGTCTCTTTGCTAAATATGAGAACAAACCATTAGGACAAAAAAAACAAGAAGTTGGCAAAGCTGTTCCCTATGGAAGAATGGGTCTTCCAAAGGACTTGACCGGTATGGCAGTTTTTCTTGCATCTGATGAATCTGATTACATTGTCGCCCAAACTTTTAATGTGGATGGTGGTAACTGGATGAGTTAAAAATGTATTTTGGAATAGATATTGGAACATCTAGTATTAAAGCTGTTGTCATAAGTGATGAGAACGAAATATTAGCTGTCGCAGATTCACCTTTGAAGGTATCTCATCCAGATAAAAATTTTTCTGAGCAGAATCCGACCGATTGGCTGAAAGCACTAAGAAAGACTATTTCTGTTATCCATTCTAAATTAAATTTACAACAGATAAAACGAATAGGGCTTACTGGGCAAATGCATGGTGCTATATGTTTGGACAAAAATTCAAAATTAATAAGACCCTGTATTTTATGGAATGATGGGAGAGCCATAAAGGAGTCAAATGATTTAAATTCCTTAGGTGACAGGTTTACCAAATTATCAGGAAATATAGCTATGCCTGGTTTTACTGCACCAAAAATCCTTTGGATGAAAAATAATGAACCTGATAATTTTTCTAGGATTGATAAAGTTCTTCTCCCAAAAGATTACCTCAGGTATGTGCTGACTAGTGAATTTGCAACAGATTCGTCAGATGCATCTGGCACATTGTGGCTCAATCCAGAAACAAGAAAATGGGATAACGAATTAATCAAGATAACCGGAATTAATGAGTCATGGCTGCCAGAAGTTTTTGAGGGTCCTGATGAGACCGGAATGGTCAGCTCTAGCGCATCAAAAGAATTTGGTCTACCCAGAGTTCCCATTGTTGCTGGAGGGGGTGATAATGCTTGCGCCTCATTGGCCCTTGGGATATATAGGCCAAGGGAGAGTTTTATTTCTCTGGGCACCTCTGGAGTCCTTTTTTATGTAAGCGAAGAACATCAGTCAAATCCTGATAAAACTGTTCATGCATTTACACATGCACTTCCAAATACATGGCATCAAATGACTGTGACATTAAGTGCAGCAGAATCTCTTTCCTGGCTTTCAAGAGTCCTATCGGTCAAGATAGATGACTTATTAAAAAATTTGTTATCATCAAAAAAAAGAAATACAGAAGTTATTTTTCTCCCTTACTTGGATGGTGAAAGATCGCCTCATAATGATCCAAATGCAAGGGGCTTGTTCCTAAATTTATCATCAAGCACCGTTCAAGAGGATCTCACCCTTGCAGTCTTAGAGGGTGTGGCATATTCGTTTAATGATGGTAAAGATGCACTTCAGGAAAGTGGCGCTAGCTTCAAGGAAATTTTATCCATTGGTGGAGGCTCAAAATCCGAGATGTGGTTACAAATTATTTCTGATTCATTAAACAGTGTAATTCAAAAATCAGACTCTTCATTAATCGGTCCATCGCTTGGCGCAGCAAGACTGGCCATGCCATTTTCTGAGAGTAATTTCATTAGTGAGCCAGTTAATAAGGTCTTTGAACCTGAACAAGAACAACATAGTTATCATGCTGACAAACTATCAAAATTTCGTGAGGCCTATAAAAATAATTTCTAATTTTCTCAAAAATTAATATTATATTATCTTAATATTAATTAATTTAAATGTTAAATGTCAAAATAGTATCATTAATAAAAAATATGGTACTGGTTTTACCAAATTAGTATCTGTATATTCCTTAACTAGTTTATCTTAAACTTCTATTGTTAATTAGTTGCCTAAGAAGTAAATATTTACTAATTAAAGTGTTTTTGTTGTTTTAGAAAACTAAATAATAATTCTTTTTAGAGGAGAGAAAATGAAAAAAATAACAGGTCTAATTGGAGCATCAGCTATTGCTCTTTCAGTAGCAGGTGTTGCCAATGCTGGCGAGTTGACCATCGCCACGGTAAATAATGGCCATATGATTGAGATGCAAAAACTTACTGGCCATTTTGAAAAAGCCAACCCTGATATCAAAGTCAAATGGGTGACACTTGAAGAAGGTACCTTGCGTCAAAGAGTAACAACTGATATTGCTACCAAAGGTGGTCAATTTGATGTGATGACAATTGGCATGTACGAGGCACCAATTTGGGGAAAGAAAGGTTGGTTACATGAACTAAATTTTGGCAACGATTATGATGTCAACGACATCCTGCCTGCTATGCGTGGTGGCTTGTCTGCAGATGGTAAGTTATATGCTGCTCCATTTTACGGTGAGAGCTCAATGATCATGTACCGAAAGGATTTAACTGACAAAGCAGGAATGTCTATGCCTGACAATCCTACTTGGGGACATGTCGCTGATGTTGCTAAAGCAATTCATAATCCAGACAACGGAGTTTATGGTATCTGTCTAAGAGGCAAACCAGGCTGGGGTGATAATGCTGCATTCATTACTACAATGGCAAACTCATTCGGTGCAAGATGGTTTGATGAAAACTGGAAACCACAACTTACTTCTCCAGAATGGAATCACGCAGTTAGTTTTTATGTAGATTTATTGACTAAATATGGTCCTCCAGGATCAACAGGCAATAGTTTTAATGAAATCTTAGCGTTATTTAATGAAGGCAAGTGTGGTATGTGGATTGATGCAACAATCGCTGCGTCATTTGTGTCAGATCCAAAACAATCAAAAGTTGCCAATGATGTAGCTTATGCACAGGCTCCTGTGGCAGTTACTAAGCGTGGTGCAAACTGGTTATGGGCATGGGCACTAGCGGTACCTCAAGGTACTAAGCAATCTGAGGATGCACTGAAGTTCGTTGAATGGGCAACTTCCAAGGAGTACATCGAGCTTGTTGGTAAGACTAATGGATGGGGATCTGTTCCAACAGGAACAAGAGCTAGTACATATGCTAATCCTAAGTTTCAAGCGGCGGCAAATTTTGCTGATGCAGAGATGAAGGCAATAGAATCTGCTGATCCTTCTAATAGTACTCAGGAGCCAACTCCTTATACAGGTGTTCAGTTCGCAGCAATCCCTGAGTTCCAAGCAATTGGTATTGCAGCTGGGCAGCAGTTTACTGCAGCATTGGCTGGTGATAAGTCTGTGACTAAAGCTCTATATGATGCTCAAGTTGCTGCAGATAGAGAAATGCGTAAAGCAGGTTACTACTAACAAGTAACTTTTCAGGTTGGTTGTCGCCTTGATAGCCAACCTGAAATTTTTTCAAACTAATAATGACTAAAACACAACTCATAAAATCACTTCAGGCACCAAGCATTATCTTGTTGTTCTTATGGATGATTGTTCCTCTAAGCATGACCATTTATTTTTCATTCATGCGATACAACCTCATGTATCCCGAGAGAGAAGGTCCGGCTGGATTTTCAAATTATGAGTTTTTCTTAACTGATCCGGCTCTTCCAGATGCGGTTATCAATAGCCTTATTCTTGTTGGGAGTGTCATTTCCATCTCTGTAGTTCTAGGACTTCTTATTGCGATACTTATTCAAAAAACATTTAGAGGAAGAGGAATAGCTCGTGTGATGTTAATTTCTCCCTTTTTTATTATGCCAACAGTCAACGCTCTTCTCTGGAAGAACATGTTTATGAATCCCGTTTATGGCATATTTGCATTTATATCTACAACTTTTGGTTTGCCAGTGATTGATTGGCTTTCTGACCTTCCACTTTTCTCTGTTATATTGATGTTAAGCTGGCAATGGACACCATTCGCAATTCTTATCTTCATGACTTCACTTCAGTCTATGGATCAAGACCAAGTAGAAGCTGCTGAAATTGAAGGTGCTGGTTTTTGGGCAAAATTTAGATATTTAACATTGCCACATCTTTCTAGGTCTATCGCTGTGGTGATTATGATTCAAGCTATTTTCCATCTATCAGTTTTTGCCGAGATTTTTGTTACAACAGCTGGTGGACCTGGATATGATAGTACTAACACTACCTTCTTGATTTTCTCGCAAGCGCTTATGCAATTCGATGCTGGGGTCGCATCTGCAGGCGGCGTTTTTGCAATTATTATCGCAAATATTGTAGCTTTCTTTTTAATTAAATCTGTTGCTAAAGGGATGGCCGTCTAATGGGATACAGATCAGCTAAATTAATAAAACATAATCTGACAGTTCTATCTGCGTGGATTTTTGCTCTATTATTTTTCTTTCCAATTTTTTGGATGGTTTTAACCAGTTTCAAAACTGAACTTCAGGCAATTTCTGTTCCACCACTTTTTATTTTTGAACCTACCCTCGAAAATTTCACTTTGGTTCAAGAAAGAAGTGACTATATGAGCTATGCCCTTAATTCAATTATTACCTCTTTCGGAGCTACCATATTAGCTCTTATTATCGCCATTCCAAGTGCTTACTCTATGGCATTCTTTCCAGGAAGATTTACCAAGGATATTCTTTTATGGATGCTATCTACTAAGATGCTCCCTGCTGTGGGTGTTCTTATGCCAATTTACATAATGGCTGATGCTGCTGGCTTGCTTGATTCAAGAACGGTACTTGTTATTATTTTCGCCTTTATGAACTTACCTATCATTATGTGGCTTCTTTTCTCATACTTTAAAGAAATCCCAAAAGAAATTTTAGAGGCTGGCAGAATGGATGGTTGTAATACTTGGGATGAATTGAAGCATATTGTTTTACCACTATCTTGGGGTGGAATTACCTCAGCTGGTTTGCTGAGTATTGTGCTTGCATGGAATGAGGCATTTTGGTCTATTAATTTAACTGCTGCTGATGCGGGCACTTTGACCGCTCTTGTAGCCTCATATTCAAGCCCTGAGGGATTATTCTGGGCAAAATTATCTGCAGTCTCAACGCTAGCATGCGCTCCTATTATTGTCTTTGGTTGGTTCACTCAAAAACAATTAGTACAAGGTTTAACTTTTGGAGCAGTGAAATAAGATGTCTGAGATTCAAAATACAAAACCAGAATTTGAGATTGTTAATACAAAGTGGTCAATTAGGTACCTTGAACATGGATGGCCAACTTCTTTATGCCGATGGCATGCTCATGAAGAATATGAACTTCACTTAATGCTTGAGACAACAGGAAAAGTTTTTATTGGAGATTATGTTGGGAGATTTGAGCCAGGTTCATTATTTTTAACTGGTCCAAATATGCCACATAACATGGTGACTGATGAGAAAAAACATAGAGAGCCAGTTGAGCTAAGAGACATGGTTATTCAGTTTAATAGAAAGACCATGGACAAGGCCATTGAAATTTTTCCCGAGCTAAAAGAGTTGGTTTATCTCCTTGATTCAGCAAAATCTGGAATAGAATTTGTTGATTATGATATGGAAAAGGCTAAATCTTATTTAGCTGCAATTCGAGATCTAAGGGGTGTACAGAGAATTGTCAAATTTTTAGAATTCTTAGAAGATTTAAATGAATGGAAGCAAAAGAGTTCCTTGTCATTTACTGAATTTAACTCTCAGTTATCTGCCGATAGTCAAAGCAAAATTAATGAGGTTGTTAATTTTGTTATTAGTAACTATCACGAAAAAATAAGCCTCGATGAAGTTGCTTCAATTGCCAACATGAGTAAAAGTGCATTCTCAAGATACTTTATGAAAAATACTGGTAATCGTTTTTCTGATTTCGTATCAAGAATTAGGATTGGAAAGGCATGTACTTTACTTCTTGACACTAATGATAGTATTGCAAGTATCGCGTTTGCTTCGGGCTATAACAATTTAGCTAATTTCAACAGACAGTTTGTCTCACTCAAAGGTATGACGCCAAGAAATTACCGTCAGGCTAGTATGAGTCGCCTAAGCAGGAAATAACAAATGAATTTATATGATACAGTTGAGCTAGTTACAGGTAATTACAACCCTAAAGATTGTAATATTGGAATTCTTCATGTGGGACCGGGGAATTTTCATCGTGCCCATCAGGCAGTTTATATTCATAGATTAATGTCAGAAACGAATGATTTGAAATGGGGTATAGCGGGTGTTAATTTAAGGCCAGAAAGTAAAGAGCTTCTCGATGATTTTAAAAAATGTGATGGTAGTTATATTCTTGAAACAATTTCTCCAGAGGGTGATTTTGTTCATGAAAAAATAGACTCAATTGTGGGACTGTATGACTGGGATGATGAAAAAAATAAAGTCCTTGCATTGTTTGTTTCGAATGATTTAAAAATGATTACCGTTACTGTCACTGAAAGTGGCTATTCAATTAACAATGACAGGACACTTGATACAAAGGCTAATGAAATTATTGAAGACAGTAAATTTAAATCAACAAAAACCATTTATGGATTTCTATATGAGGGGCTTTCTCATCGGATGGATTCTAATGGAGGACCAATAACCATTGCATGTTGCGATAATCTTCAAAATAATGGTAAGTTACTGGAGTCATGCTTTAAAGATTTTATTTCACTTCAAAATAATTCAAAGCTTCTAGATTGGGTCAATAATAATGTCTCCTTTCCTTGCAGTATGGTAGACCGAATTACGCCTAAACCAAATCCTAACTCGGTTCAATTAATTTGTAGTCAATATAACTTGAATGGAAATTGCGTCGTTATTGGCGAGGATTATCTGCAATGGGTTTTGGAAGACAGTTTTATTTCTGAACGACCACAATTAGAGAAGGTTGGAGTTCAGGTTGTGAAAGATGTTCATCCTTATGAAGAAACAAAGATAAGAATTCTTAATGCAGGACATACGACCTTGACATATTTTGGAGTTCTTGAAGGTTATAAAACATATGATGAAGCAGTTACTGATCAGAAGCTCACTGTTTTCTTTGACAATATCCAGGAGAGAGAAATTATTCCTGCACTGCCAGATGAATATCCGATCAATTATCAACAATATGTCTCAACAACAAAGAATCGATTCACGAATAAACATATTGCTGATTCTTTAGAGAGAATTTGTATGGATGGTGTAGAAAAGTTCAAAGTATTTCTTCATCCAACCATAAAAGGTAATTTAGAAAATGGAAATATTCCAATATATTCAATTCAAGGAATTGCAAGTTGGTATGTATTTGCGACAAAATTTTTAGAAGGAAAATTAACCATTGGATACCATGAGCCCAGTTGGGATATCTTAAAAACATTTTTGTCAGAGGATAGAATTGATGATTTTTCATCCAGTGAGATTTTCTGGGGCGATATACCGAAAAAGCATCCTGAATTCTCAAAACATCTTTCTGAAGAGATAAGAACTATGAAACATAGATATCAAGAGTGGCCATAGGAACATATAGGAGAAAATCTTGGCTGAAATCAAATTAGAATCAATTTATAAAAGTTATAAAGATGTTGATGTTATAAATGGTGTGGATATTGCCATTGATGATGGAGACTTTGTTGTCTTTGTCGGCCCGTCAGGCTCTGGAAAATCAACCCTTCTCAGATTAGTTGCAGGATTAGAGGATATTTCTTCAGGATCAATTCGTATAGATGGAGTTGAGGTTAATGATATGCCTCCTGCTAAAAGAGAATTGGCAATGGTCTTCCAATCTTATGCACTTTATCCGCATATGAGTGTTTTTGACAACCTTGCTTTTGGACTTAAGCTTGCAAAAATTTCTACAGATGAGATAAGAGAGCGTGTTGAAAAAGTTGCAGCAACACTTCAAATTGGCGAGTATTTAGAAAGGTTACCAAAACAGCTTTCTGGAGGACAGAGACAAAGGGTGGCAATTGGTAGAGCTATCATCAGAGAGCCAAAGGTATTTTTGTTTGATGAGCCTTTGTCAAATTTAGATGCTGCACTTCGTTTGGATATGAGAGTTGAGCTTGCAGATCTTCATGAAAAACTTGGAACAACTATTATTTATGTGACACATGATCAAACTGAAGCAATGACACTTGCAGATAAGATTGTGGTTTTAAACAATGGGTTAGTTGAGCAAATTGACACTCCTGAGGGTCTTTATAACAATCCAAAGACCCAATTTGTAGCTGGATTTATTGGATCTCCAAAAATGAATTTTCTTTCCGGTGACTTGATTTCAGATAAAGATGCTGATGTTTATGGAATAAGACCAGAACACATTAAGGTCCAAAAATCAAAAGGAAAATTAAAAGCAAAATTGAAGCATAGTGAAAATCTAGGGGCCGATATTTTGTATTATTTTAAAACTACAGACAATCAACAAATTGTTGTCAGAACAGACAATAGTACGGAGTATGAAAAAGGCTTGGATTACTCACTTAGCTATGAAAATAAACACCTTCATAGATTTAAAAATGGCATTACCATATAAGACCCGTGGTTATTTTTTGTGGTGAGTCATTAATTGACTTAGTCGGCAATACTAAAAAAATCTATACCCCCCATGTTGGCGGAAGCATTCTTAATAGTGCAATTGCTTTTGGTCGGCTAACTGGCGATTCTTTCTACATGGGTGGAGTTTCCTCGGATGAGTATGGCAAATTAATTTATAAAAAATTGTCGGATTCATCAGTGAAAAGTGACTTCTTCATTAAAACAGACAGACCTACTACTCTTGCTTATGTTGATTTAGATTCAGATGGGGTAGCTAAGTATCGTTTTGAAGACGAAGCTTCAGCTGGAAGATTAATCAGTAAAGAGGAATTAAAACCCTTCCTGGAGGACATCAAAAAAATGGATGCATTATTGGTAGGTGGGATTAGTCTTCAGTCTGAACCCTGTGGGACAAGTTTAGAGTGGGTAACAGAATGCCTATATAAAGAAACTAGTATATATTACGACCCTAATATCAGACCCTCATTCATTAAAGATAAGAAGCTTTATTTAGAAAGATATCAAAGAATAATCTCTAGATCAATGTTCTTAAAATTATCGGAAGAAGATTCTGACTACATTTATAGTGAAAAAAATCTGGATAAGAAAGTAGATGAGATTTTTTTAAGTGGTGTCAAAGTTATTCTCCATACAATAGGCAAAAAGGGAGTAAGAGTTTATATGGATTCTGGCGATACTTTTACTGCTTCTGTTCAGCCTACAAAAGTTATAGATACAATTGGTGCCGGCGATAGTTTTAATGCTGGGTTCTTATATTATCTTGATAGTAAAAAGCATCTTCAAGATATAAACTTTGATAAAGGAGTAATTCGGGATGCTGTTGAATTTGCGAATAAAGTTGCGAGGTTTACAGTCAGCCAGAAGGGAGCCAACCCTCCAAGATTAGATCAAATTAATTAGCGTACTGCTTCTCTTTTTTACCACCAGTAATCTCAGCCACAATGTCCTCTTCAGTGACATCTTTGGTATTGACCTGAGCCACCATCTGACCTTGTCGAAAAACACAAATCTTATCTGATAGCTTGAATACTTGTTTTAGGTTGTGACTAATGATTAGAACAGGAATGCCATTTGACTTAAGACCCTCAATAATATTTTCAACAGCACGAGTCTCTTTTACGCCAAGTGCTGCTGTGGGCTCATCCATGATGATTAACTTGGATCCCCAACCTGCCGCTCTAGTAATCGCAATACATTGCCTCTGCCCACCAGACATATTTACAAGTTTTTGATCTATTTGGTTAATCGTTACACCTGTTTTAGATAAAAGATCTTTTGCCTGCTTATTCATCTTTCTTTTATTGAGCCAGCTAAGTGGTCCGAATTTGAAATAATAAATTTCCCTGCCTAGAAAAATATTTGCAGCAACATCTAAGTGGTCAATTAAAGCAAGATTTTGGTAAACGGTTTCAATGCCTGCTGATCTTGCTTCTAGAGGCGAAGAGAAATTAATCTCATCATTGTAGAATTCCACTTTTCCTGAAGAGGGCTGTTCAACACCGGTGATATTTCTCACAAAAGTAGATTTGCCTGCTCCATTGTCTCCAACTATGGCAATAATTTCATCCTTCTTCATGGAAAAGTTCACATTTTTTAATGCTTGGACACCGCCATAATTTTTACAAAGATCCGTTGTTTTTAAAATTTCCATAGAATTGTTGACAAAAAATTAAATATTTTTTTTATTTCTTAAAAATATACTCAATTTTTAGATAAATTGTTAACAATTAATAATTATTTGGTATTATTCAAACTCGCAGTCAAAAATTGACTGTTTATTTTTAATGAGGAGAGAAAAATGAATAAACTTCTAAAAGCAACACTGGTTGCATCTTCTGTTGCTTTGTCATCCATGACAGTGGCGCAAGATGTAATTGGATACATTACTAAATCAGCAACCAATTCAGGTTGGCAAATGATTAATCAGGGAGCAAAAGATAAAGCATCTGAAATGGGTGTGAAGCTAGTCACTGTTGGACCATCATTCCAAGGTGATCTTTCAAGCCAGTTAGAGGTATTTGAAAATCTAGTAAACCAAAAAGTAAATGCAATTGCTCTAGCTCCAGTTGATTCAGCTGGTATTGCTCCAGCGGTGAATGACGCTATGAAAGCAGGCATACCTATTGTTGCAGTAGACACTGGTGTGAGTGGTGCAGAGGTTACTTCTTTTGTAGCAACAGATAATTTAGCAGTGGCAAAAGTACAAGGTGCCGTAGCAGCAACGCTAGTTGATAATGGTGATACAGTTATCTACGTTACTGGTAACCAGGCTCAGTCTACAGGCCAAGAAAGAAGAGATGGCTTTATGGCGGCATTCAAAGCAGCTAGACCAGACAGTAAAATTCTGATTGCTCCAACAAAGTGGAATTCAGATGAAGCACAAAGTGGTGTTGAGGCATTACTCAATGCTAATCGTGGCGTCAAAATGATTGTTAATGCTTGGGACGGTGGAACTATGGGTGCTATGGCAGCGCTTAAAAACCTTGGATACCGCAAAGGCCAAGTTAAGTTAGTTGGTTTTGATGGTGCAGGTGATGCTATCGAGGCAATGGACGATGGTTGGGTTCATGCAGATACAGCTCAAATGTTATATCAAATGGGCTACCAAGGTGTTGAAGCTGCTGTGAATGCTGCGAGAGGTAAAAAAGTTAACCCTAGAATTGATACTGGGTTCTTTTTAGTGACTCCATCAACATCTAAAGTCTATAAGGCTATGGTTGGAATGTAATCATAGATAGATCTATGACTTTAAAGGATAGTTTTCTACAAAAGATAATTCGCTTCTTTGGCTATGAGTGGTCGGGGGCATTGGTTGCTATCTTTGTTTTATCAATAGCAATTGAATTATCGACTGATGGACAGCCATTTTTTCATCCATCTAACTTAATGACTATCCTTAATAATGCCGCTGCAGTTGGTGTCATTGCAGGAGGAATGACTGTAGTCATTCTCACCGCTGGAATTGACCTTTCAGTGGGTTCCGTGATGGGATTAATTGCGGCTCTGACTGGATACGTTGCCTCTTTTTGGGGCATCGATCCATCACTCGCAATCGGTGTTGGTCTTCTACTTGCGGTTATGGTTGGTGCAGTGAATGGATTATTTATATCCTATTGGAAGATGCCAGCATTTATTGTGACGCTTGCTGGATTATCAATGTGGAGAGGTATCGCACATTTATCGACGGGTGCTGTTGCAACTCCAAAACTTGATGAAACCTTTGATTACTTTGGGCGATACAACCCACTCTCTTGGTTTGCCGATGGTTTTTTAGACCAAACATTACCTAATTGGTTGATGCCAATAGGGGAATTCATTGATGCAAACTGGTTTGACTATTTCAGATCGTTTCAGATGAGTCTAGTAATATTAATCTTATTTTTTATTTGTTTAAGTTTAATTATCAATAACACCAAACTTGGACGATATATCTATGCAATAGGTAGTAATGAACAGGGTGCACGCCAGGCTGGTATTAATACCGAAGCTTATAAATTCTTTGCATATGTTTTTTGTACTTTATCTGTTGCCTTGGGAGCGCTATTGTTTTTAGGAAGAGCTCCATACGCTAAATCAGATTATGGACAAATGTGGGAGCTTGATGCAATCGCTGCAGTTGTTATTGGAGGCACTTCTTTATTTGGAGGTAAGGGAACTATTTGGGGAACCTTCCTGGGTATTATCTTGTTAAAACTAATTAACAATGGATTAACACTTGCCCAGTTAGAAACATTTTGGCAAATGGTAGTCACAGGACTGATCATTCTTGTGGCTGTCGGAATTGATATAGTGAGACAATCACAATCGGCTATTAAACTGAAAAACATGCTTTTCTTCACCACTTCTGTTTTGGTATTTTTCGTTTTGATTGACCCACTCTCAAAGTTATTAAAATCTTGGTTAAGCATCTTTGAGCATTCAGCAATGAATGACTTGATGCAATCAGGAGCTTCACTTGCGAGTACCCAAGCACAAAGAGTTTTATCATCTGAAGAAATTATCAGATCTCAAGAATTGATTAGCGCAAATTTAGAGAGTGCAATTTATTTTGGTTTATTATTTGCTGCAGTGATCGCATGCATATTTTTTGCCAAAAAATTAATCCACTATGTGGTCGCCTCAGGTTTGATATTATTTACCGCAATGAGTTTTGCAATGGACTCACTTAATTACGCATTTCCTTTCCTCTTATTGGCGTCATTAATCATGATCGTCTCTATGAAGGTGGAAGATATTTTTGAATACGCTAAGACAATCGAAGAAAAGTAGTTAGTTCAACTATTCTTTATCCCAGTATTTTGTTTTGATTCCATAACCAAGATCCGCATCGATTAATCTGGTTCTAAGTTTAAGAAGTTTGGCAATTAATTCGGGCTCAGTCTTTTCGTAAGCCTCAGCATCAGGTCTTCTGTTAACCACAACTCCAAGCAATTCAGTAATAGCATTACCAATCGAGTTCTGTGAGATCGTAACAACTAGCTTACCTTCATCATTTCTATAGATGAGTTGTTTGAATGCGGGTTGCCAACGAATACTAGAGGCAAACCTTGCATCATCAATGCACTTATCTCTAACTTTCTTTGCAGCTGATAAGAAACAGTTATTGAAGAGCAGTATTTTTTCAATCTCTTTAGGGAAATAGGCATTACTTGGAACACCAGAATTTCTACTTGAGACTTGAGTAAAAAAACTCCTGTAGAAATCCAAGAAGCCTTTTAAAACTAGATCATATTCTTTCCAGAAATCAATATTTTTAATACTCTCAATACCTCCAAGAATCTCCCAACTAGGCAACCCTTGCGGATAGCCGGTTAATTCCAGGCCACTGGCATTGGATGGCATCGGTCTTAGAATTTCTAAATCCAGAGATGACAGGAATTCTAGATATACATCCTGCATGTATGCTGCAAATAAAGAGTGTTGACCACCATCTGTAAGATTAGGATTACTGGTATCAGTCAGTTTGGCATTTTTCAAAACCTCTTTATCAAAGACGATAAAGTGATTATGAAGCATACGAATACTAGGAACACCTGGAGAGGTAATTGGCCAAGTTGAGTCCAGTGAAGCTTCACCAGCAAGTATCAAATGTTTCTTAGGGTCAGGATAGTGCTCAAGCATAAAACCAATAATGATCTGGTTCATGCGATTCCAGACTGATTTTACTTTTTCAGGGAGTTGCGTCCTTCTAACTGGGCGACCTAATGGGTTAAGGATTGACTGCGAGGTGTTGTAGATAATCGAACAATCAAACTCATTGGAATGACCTAAAGCCTTTCTATAGAGAAGTAGATCTTCTTCATTGGTCAATAGACCATTGTTATTTATAAGATCATTAAGATTCTCAGGTGAGTTAAAAAACTCATTGGGCTTCATACCTTCTGGAACATCCAAAGGGATGGGTCTGAAGGGAACTTCTATCTCGCGAGGACCAACTTTCATAGAAAAAAAAGGGGGTAGAAAACTACCCCCTAAATAATTAACCTAGAACTGCGAAAATTCTATCGCGAACATCATCCAATGAACCTACGCCATCTGCAGCACCGTATTTTGGAGCGTTATCTGGGTCGTCATTCATCCAAGAACTGTAGTATTCAACCAATGGTTGAGTTTGATCATGATAGACGCCTAGTCTTGATCTTACAGTCTCTTCATTGTCATCTTCACGCTGGATTAAATCTTCACCTGTTTCATCATCTTTGCCTTCTACTTTAGGCGGATTGAATGTCACATGGTATGTTCTACCTGAAGCCAAATGAACTCTTCTGCCAGACATACGAGTCACGATATCTTCATCAGGAACTTGCATTTCCACAACCGCGTCAATTTGCACACCATCATTTTTAAGTGCTTCAGCTTGAGCAATCGTTCTAGGGAATCCATCAAATAAGAAACCGTTAGCACAATCACTTTCTTGAATTCTTTCCTTAACAAGACCAATGATAATGTCGTCAGATACTAAACCACCTGCATCCATGACCTTCTTAGCTTCAACACCTAGAGGAGTTCCGGCTTTAACCGCTGCTCTTAACATATCTCCTGTTGAGATTTGAGGAATACCATATTTCTTGCAAATGTTTGCAGCTTGAGTGCCTTTACCCGCACCTGGAGGACCTAATAAAATTATGTTCATTTCTTCTCTATTATTTTTTGTATTCAAAATCAGGTAGTTTTTTGGCTACCATTTCTTTCTTTAGAACCACGTAGTCTGGAAGACCATTCTTGTATGGAGGGTAGTTTTCACCCTCAATTAGTGGTTGTAAATATTCTCTGCATTGAGCAGTGATACCAAAACCATCTTCAGAGATAAACTCCATTGGCATCATCTTTTCAACATTAGCAATATCCTTTAGCTCGCCCGAACCAATTTCCCATTTGTAAGGATTATTAGAGGTTCTAATGACTGCTGGCATAACTGAGTTCTTACCCTCAAGGGCCATCTCAACAGCAGCCTTACCCAAAGCATATGCCTGCTCAACATCTGATTCAGATGACAGGTGTCTTGCTGCTCTTTGTAAGTAATCTGCAACCGCCCAGTGATATTTGTAACCTAGATTATCTTTAATTAAGTTGGCAACGACTGGAGCTGCACCGCCGAGTTGCGCATGACCAAAATCATCTCGAGTGCCTTGCTCTGCAAGGAAACGACCATCTGGCCATTTAGTTCCTTCAGAAACAACAATTGTGCAATAGCCAAATTCTTTAACGTTCTTATCAACTTTAGCCAAGAATTTTTCTTGATCAAAATCAACCTCTGGGAAAAGAATCACGACTGGAATTGAATCATCAACAAGTCCACCCGCAGCAGCAATCCATCCAGCATGTCTACCCATTACCTCAAGCACGAAGATCTTGGTTGAAGTTGCCGCCATCGATGCGACGTCAAAACTTGCTTCCATGGTCGATACGGCAATGTATTTTGCAACTGATCCGAAACCCGGGCAGTTATCTGTTACTGGAAGATCATTATCAACTGTCTTAGGAACATGAATCGCTTGAATTGGAAATCCCATCTTCTCAGAAAGTTGAGAAACCTTTAAACAGGTATCAGCAGAGTCGCCACCACCGTTGTAGAAGAAGTAACCAATATCATGCGCTTTAAAAACTTCAATCAATCTCTCATACTCTTCCTTGTTGTCTTCTAAAGATTTCATCTTGTAGCGACATGAACCAAAGCCACCAGAAGGGGTATGTTTTAGTGCTGCGATATCAGCATCAGATTCTTTGGAAGTGTCAATTAAGTTCTCAGTTAATGCACCAATAATTCCATTTTGACCGGCATAAACAGTGCCAATTTTGTCAGAGTTTTTTCTAGCAGTTTCGATAACACCACACGCTGAAGCATTGATTACAGCTGTGACTCCACCAGATTGTGCGTAAAAAGCATTTTTCATGGTAAACCTCTTTTGAATTTAAATTTTTTCGACTCGAAAAGCCGAACGAAATTTGATTATACAGCGCGGATATTAATTTAATATCTCTCTAAAGATATAGGGATTTATTTGCCATTCTCTATCCTTATTTGCATTGATAACTATGCATTTTGGACCATCGTAGTTTCTAATGGGACCAGATGCTCCAGGATTGATAATCCAAGGTGTCTGATCTTTCTCGATGACTTGTTTGTGAGTATGACCATAGATCACAATATCGGCATCAGCATGCTCTTTTCGAAGTGATTCATGCGAGGGTTTTTCCCAGCCATGTCTGTGACCATGCTCTATGACAATTTTTTTATCATAAATCTCAAGATATTCGCAATCTGTAAATTGTTCCAAGTGAGCATCATTGTTTCCACGAACAGCAATGAGTTTTTCTTTAGGTTTGATCTTCTCGAGATTGAAATCATCAATAATATCACCAGCATGAATGACAATATCACACTCATTCATCAAATCAATAATCTGCGGATTAATTGATCCATGTGAGTCGGAAAGTATGCCAATTTTTTTACCAATTACTTCATTTGTCATGGTTAAAAATTTTATAGAAATTTTTTCTAATTTTTAGCAACAAATAAAAAAAATAGTTGGCATAATAATTTCGATTTCATATCAACTTGAGGGGAAGTTAGTCACTGACTAAAGTCAGTTTTTTTACTTTTTTTAAGGAGAGATATCAAAATGGCAAAACTATTCTCAGATGAATGGATGAATCAATTAAAAGATGCTTGGAACGCAGACGAAGACGTTAGAGGCAAACTATCTGAAATGGGTTTTTCAACAAATATCGCATGTGGTTTTAAAGGGGATGAAAATCCACTGGGTGTTTTTGTTGTAGAAAATGGCGAGTGTGTTCGTGCAGGCGATTATGATGGAACTGCAGTTGAATGGGACATGCGTGCTGATGAGAAAAACTGGATGAAGTGGATTGAAAAACCGCTTTCAATGGCATCTATGGGTTTGGCTGTGACCACTGGAAAATTGAAATTTGCCAAAGGTGATTTTGGTTCAATGATCAAAGACCCGAGACTTGCCGGCCCTTTCATTAAGAGTTTTGCATTGATGAGTCAAATTGGCGGTGAATAAAAAAATTTGGCCTGCTTAGCGGGCCATTTTTTTATCTATTGAGGGGTAATACCTCCTTAAAATTCTCAATATTTTTAAAACCCTCAATTTTCTTTTTATCTACTTGAGAACTTGGTTTGCTAATTGCAATCACCTCTGCAATCCCATATTTCTTTGCGGATGAAAGGACTGAAAGCGAATCATCGAAGAACACACTTCTTGATTTTTCAAAATTAATTTCATTGGACATTGAATGCCAAAAGTCTTGATCCTCTTTTGGATATTGGTAATCATGCGAAGAGACGATAAGATCAAAATACTGTTCAAGATTGGTCATCTCCATTTTAAGTTCTATGGTTTTTCGATGGGCATTAGTCACCAGGTAAGAGTTCTTATTATGTTTTTTAACTTCGATCAAGAAGTCTTCAACGTGAGGGTGTACCTGGATCATGTTTGAGATATCTCTCTTGTGTTTCATGATATCCATATCAAAAACATCTGACCAGTAATCGACGCAATAC
Organism: Gammaproteobacteria bacterium; assembly: GCA_008080915.1. GTDB lineage: Bacteria > Pseudomonadota > Gammaproteobacteria > PS1 > Pseudothioglobaceae > VMDI01. Next base: position 19,154 of record VMDI01000086.1, read on the forward strand.
CAGTTTAATTTTCCTTGTTGTGCTTCGAGCATTGGAATCACTTTGAGCTTTGCCTCTTCATGAGAAATTTGATGCTGGCTGGCGTAAATCAAAGGAAGATGCTCAAGCCAAAAATGAAGATCATAATTGAGGTCTAGAAGCGTGCCATCCATATCCAATAAGATGGTATCAATTTCTTCCCAGTCAATTAATGGATTCATATTAATTTATTTTCTTCTCCACGAAGTTCCCTCAGCACTGTCTTCAAGAATGATGCCATGGGCTTCTAACTCATTCCTTATTTGATCAGAGAGTGCAAAGTCTTTTTCAGATCTAGCAAGATTTCTATCTTTGATTTTTTGATCAATTTCTTCATCTGATAATTGAACACCTTGCTTCAGAAAATCTTCCGGATTGTTTTGCAGAATACCAAGATATCCACCCAATCTAACAAGTAGTCCAGAGAGGGCAGATGCAAAATCAATATCTTTCTCTTTCTCTAGATTAATCTGCTTGGAAATTTCAAACAAGATACTTATCGCTATAGGAGTATTAAAGTCATCATCAAGCGCTGCATCAAATCTTTGTTCATAATCCAACCTTTGTGAAATCTCATCGGTACTAGCAGTACTTGATTTCAAACCTCTAATCGAGGTATAAAGTTTGGTTATCGCATTCTTAGCATTGTCTAGATTGGCATCGGAAAAGTTAAGTGGTGAGCGATAATGACTGGATAAGATAAAGTATCGTAATGTTTCTCCATCATATGACTCAAGCACTTCACGAATAGTGAAAAAATTTCCCAAAGATTTGGACATCTTCTCTTCATTCACATTAACAAAGCCAACATGCATCCAGGTATTCACAAACTTACAATCATGTGCTCCTTCAGATTGAGCAATTTCATTTTCATGATGTGGAAATGAGAGATCCATGCCTCCACCATGAATATCAAAGTGATTGCCTAAGTGGTTGGATGACATCGCGGAACATTCAATATGCCATCCTGGTCTACCATCACCCCAAGGTGATTCCCAGCTTGGCTCTTCTGGCTTAGCCATTTTCCAAAGTACAAAATCAAGAGGGTCGTCTTTATCATCCTCGACATCTACTCTAGCACCCGCTTCAAGATCATCCAGATTCTTCCCTGAGAGTTTGCCGTAGTTGGGAAATTTTCTGACTGAGTAGTAGACATCCCCGCTTTTTCCTTGGTAGGCAATTCCTTTTTCAACCAATGTTTCGATCATGTAAAAAATCTCATTCATTGACTCGGTAGCTCTGGGCTCAATATCCGGTGGCAAAATTCCTAAAGCTTTCTCATCTTCGTGCATCGCTTCGATAAAGCGATTTGTTAATTGATCGATACTCTCTCCATTCTCAATCGCCCTTTTGATAATCTTGTCGTCAATGTCAGTGATGTTTCTCACATAGGTGACTTTTGGAAATTGCCTTCTAAGATGTCGGGTAATGATATCGAACATCACCAAAACTCTTGCATGCCCCATGTGGCAAAAATCATAAACCGTCATTCCACAAACATAGATTCCTACATGTTCAGAATTGATTGGGGAAAAGGGTTCTTTTGTCTTACTGAGAGTATTGAAGATCTGAAGCATATGGCTATTTTACCCATATTTTTTAATGGTTGATTTTGATACCTCGATTGTATAATGACGATTCATTTTGATTTTATGTTTACATGAGTTATAAAAAATACCGTTGCATAGTTTGTGACTGGATTTACGATGAGTTAGAAGGGTCTCCTGACGATGGGATTGCTCCTAAGACTAAGTGGGAAGATGTTCCAGAAGACTGGGTCTGTCCTCACTGCGGATCGACTAAAGATGAATTTGAAATGATTGAGATTGAATAATACAGGTACAAATATGTCTAAAGTTTTAATTCTTCCAGGTGATGGAATTGGCAAAGAAATAGTAGCTCAAGCACTTAAGGTGATTGATTATTTGAATGAAAATCACAATCTAGGTATGGAGTTGATCCATGGCTTAGTTGGAGGTTCGGCTTACGATGAGACAGGATCGCCTCTTCCACAAGAAACTCTAGACGCAGCACATAACTGTGATTCTATTCTTCTTGGTGCAGTGGGTGGCTATGAATGGGAATCACTCCCAAGGGACTTAAGACCAGAAAGGGGTTTATTGGGATTAAGATCAGAGCTAGATCTTTTTTCAAACCTAAGACCTGCTATTTTGTATCCTCAACTTGCAAGCGCGTCAACCCTTAGAGAGGAGATTGTCTCCGGACTTGATTTGATGATCGTTAGAGAATTAGTTGCAGGTATTTATTTTGGTCAGCCACGTGGCGTCGAAGAAAGGAATGGTGAGAAATTTGGGTTTAATACGGCAACTTATTCAGAATCTCAAATTGAAAGAATTGGGCACAGTGCATTTCAAATTGCTCAAAAAAGAAATAAACGGGTCTGCTCTGTTGATAAGGCAAACGTTCTCGAGGTTTGTGAATTATGGCGTGATACGATGGAGAGAGTTGGTAAAAATTACCCAGATGTTGAATTAAGTCACATGTATGTCGATAATGCTGCCATGCAGTTGGTCAGACAGCCAAAGCAATTTGATGTCATGGTAACTTCTAACCTGTTCGGAGATGTTTTGTCAGATTGTGCTGCTATGCTAACCGGTTCAATCGGCATGTTGCCATCCGCCTCATTAAACAAAGACAATGTTGGAATGTATGAACCAATTCATGGTTCCGCTCCTGATATTGCGGGACAAGATATTGCGAATCCACTGGCCACAATTTTATCTGTCTCAATGATGCTTCGTTATTCTCTTAATCAATCAGACCTTGCAGATAAGATTGATCAGAGTATTGTCAAAGTGCTTGATCAAGGATATAGAACAAGAGATATAGCTTCCGATGGGGATAATATTATCGGAACTAATGAGATGGGTGATAGGGTTGTTGAGGCACTGAAGGGGTAACTATGGATATTATTATATACTCCACGAACACTTGCCCTATTTGCACTAAAACTAAGGAGTTATTAACAAAATGGAATCTTCCATTTGTGCAAAAAATGATTGACGAAGATCGCTCACTATTGGCAGAATTTTCAAAAGTGACCAATGGAGCTAGAACGGTTCCTCAGATTACGATAGATGGAAAACATATTGGCGGCTTTAATGAGCTTACCGAACTTCACATGGATGGTTTTTTCGACTAAATATGTCCAGAAAAGAGATTTCCTCAAAAGAGATATCCAGTTACCTTGATTCCTTGAACTCGCATCCGGTATATGAGTCAATTAAAACTCTTGAAGATCTGCAAGTTTTTATGGAGCATCATATTTATTCTGTCTGGGATTTTATGTCACTCATTAAATATTTACAGGGGGTAGTTGCTCCAACTAATCATCCGTGGACCCCAAGAGGTGATGGTGACGTAAGAAGGTTTATCAATGAATTAGTCCTAGAAGAAGAGTGTGACGAACTTCCAGGAACAGAACATTTTATCAGCCACTTCGAGTTATACCAAATGGCTATGAAAGAGGTTGGTGCATCCACATCTGGCATAGAAAAATTTATATTCGCTCTTGAATCAGAAAAGGTTGAAGATGCCTTAGAAAATGAATTCGTTCCCAAGCCTTCAAGAGAGTTTTCGAAACTTAACTTCAAGTTTATCAATGATTTCAAGCCGCATCTAGTGGCTAGCTCACTTGCCTTAGGAAGAGAGCATGTAATACCTGGGATGTTTCGATCGATTTTATCTAGAATTAATGTCAGTGAAAAACAAGCGCCTATTTTTCATTACTACCTAAACAGACATGTGCATCTTGATGAAGATTTTCATGCTCCTTTATCCTTAAGACTTCTCAACGGTCTTTGTCAGACTGATGCCGAGGTTGATGAGGCTATTGAAGTTGCAAAAGCAAGTATTGAGGCCAGACTTAGATTTTGGGATGGGGTTAAAGTAGCAATTGAAACAGCAAGAAATTAGAAATCTCTTGCCTCAATTTCCATCATTAATTTATTAAGATGTTTTCCATAACTATCTTCATAGCCAGACCAGGAATGGTAATTTGTTAACTTCTTATTAACATCAGGTTTGATTTCAAAGTCTGCCTTTCCATCATCATAGGCTTTCTTGGCCTCATTCATGATGATTTGGAAATAATCTAGGTAAGGTTTTACTGCAGAGTTTGCAGTACCAGATGGCCCATGACCAGGGATGTAGTGATTCATGCCTAGATCAATCGCATATTTTAACGAAGCCATATTTTTATGAATATCTGCCGGAGCTCTTGCTAGTCGATTATTGAATAGGTTATCACCCATAAAAATAGTCTTACTACCGACATGTTCGATCATTAGATCTGAATCCGAGTGACCCAAGTCATTCGGAATGTGAGCTCTAAAAATTTCACCATCTATATTGATTTCTGTCAGGTGAGAGAGGCCATCGGTAGGAGGAACTGTTTTGGTGCCCTTAGTGGCATAGTTTGTCATCACTTCCATGATCTCAATCCAATTCTGTCCCTCATCTCTGGCTTGTTGCAGCATTTTCTCATGAGAGTAAATTTTGATATTTGGGTAGTTCTCCTGGATGCCTTCATTTCCTAACCAGTGGTCTCCGTGGTTGTGGGTATTAATAATCGCCAAGATAGGTTTGTCGGTTATCTTTCTTATTTCATTAAATACTTTTCTTCCAATATTAGAAGAGGCTCCTGGGTCAACAACAATAGCACCATTTTTTGCTAAGATAAGTCCAGGATTATTCATGAATCCTTCATTATCTTTACTAGGATCCGCTTGAGGTCCGTGGATGACATAAACTTGATCATTGAGTTTTTCAAATTGATATTCCTTGCCTTGAATTTGCCAAGCATAGGAATAACTAGCAGAAAGAACTAGTAAAAATGAGATGAGGTTTTTCATGACAATTTTTTGTTAATTAAAAACTTTAGTTTACAACTATTTCAAATTGAATACACAAGAAACTATTAGGTGTTATTATTCATTTATGCGGAAAAAGCCTGAGATTACCAAACTAGAGACCATTGCTTCAACGCGAGTTTTTAATATAGAACGCATGGACCTGAAGTTCTCAAATGGAGAAGAGAGACAATATGAACGTTTACGACCGCCACGAAGTGATGGTGCAGTTCTAGTCATCCCGATGCTCGATGAAGACACCGTATTAATGATTTATGAATATTCTGGCGGCACTGACCGTTACGAACTTGGCTTAACAAAAGGAAAGATTGATAAAGGAGAAACACCGCTTGAAGCAGCCAATAGAGAGCTTCAAGAAGAAATTGGATATGCTGCTAATAAGTTAACTTTCTTAAAAACCATCACTCTTGCTCCGGGGTATCAGGCCAATAAAACGCATATTGTTCTTGCAGAAGACTTATATGAGTCTTCAGTTGATAGTGGGGATGAGCCAGAACCTTTAGAGGTTGTAAAGTGTAAATTATCCGAGCTAGATGATCTGGTTTATCATGAAGATTTAACAGAGGCAAGAAGTATCGCTGCGCTATACATGGCGAAAGATATTATTGATCAGCAAATTAGTGATTGATATTCCAGAGAATTTTATTCTCAAAAATGATAATACCCCGTTTCCAGATGTCGCCAAGGCTTTGCTTGAGCCAAACGGTTTGGTGGCTGTTGGTGGCAGGTTAACAAGCGAAAGACTAATTAAAGCTTATTCACTCGGTATCTTTCCATGGTTCAATGAGGATGAGCCAACTCTTTGGTATTCTCCTGACCCTAGGATGATTTTGAATCGCCGGCTTTTCCACACTTCTAAGAATTTACATAAACTGATCAACTCCAATAAATTTGAGGTCAGGGTTAACACCAATTTCAATGAGGTCATCAACCACTGCAGAAGTATTCAAAGGAAAGATCAAAATGGCACGTGGATTAATTCTGAGATGCTGGTAGCTTATAAGGAACTAAATAAACTTGGGATATGTCAGTCAATTGAGACTTATGAAAATAATCAACTCATTGGAGGACTATACGGTATCTCCATGGGCAAAGTTTTTTTTGGGGAGTCCATGTTTTCAATCAAGAACAATGCTTCAAAAGTTGCTTTAGAGTTTTTAGTCAATCAAATGGATTTTGAATTGATCGACTGTCAGGTTGAGAATGAACACCTGAAGTCATTAGGGGCTCAGAATATACCTAGAGAAGTGTTCATCAATTTGCTAAGTGAATTATTGTAAAATCGTCTCTATTCAAATTAAAAAGGAAATTAGATGAATAACTTTTTAAAATTATCAAGCGTTTTAGTTTTTGCTTTTTTTCTCGGTGCTTGTGGAAGAATGGGTGAGCTAGAGCCTGTTAAACAAGACACAACTTCAAGTGTTGCGACTAAATCTGTAGCCCCTGAAGAAGAAATTATGCCGTCAAGATCAAAGTAATCTTTGGACAATCTTCACAATCAAAATAATACGCTTTTCATTGAATCTCTTTCAATCAAAGAGATAGGTAAAGCATATGGCACGCCTGTCTATATCTATTCTCAGAAGGAGATAACTGACAACTTTTTAAGGTTCCAGAATGCGTTTTCTGAATATCCCAACCTAATTTGTTATTCAGTCAAAGCGAACTCTAATTTGGCAATAATTAATTTATTATCAAAACTAGGTTCCGGGTTCGACATTGTTTCTATTGGTGAGCTTGAAAGGGTGATTGCTGCCGGTGGTGATCCTAAGTTATGTGTTTTTTCAGGGGTCGCGAAGACTCATTTTGAAATCGAAAAATCACTTGAACATGAAATCCTTTGCTTTAATGTTGAGTCAAAAAGCGAACTTGAAAGAATAGAGTTTGTTGCCAAGCAAAAGGGAGTTAAAGCCCCAATTTCCATTAGAGTAAATCCTGATGTAGATGCCAAAACACATCCTTATATTTCTACTGGAATGAAGAAGAATAAGTTCGGTGTAGACGCTGATGAGGCTATCAGTTTATACCGTTATGCTAAGAACTCTTCTTTTCTTGAAATTGTTGGTATAGATTGCCACATTGGATCTCAGATTACTGATGACAATCCATTTGTTGATGCCTTAGATAAGGTTCTTGAGTTAGTCGAAGAATTGATTCAAATTGGGATCAATCTAAAACATATTGATCTTGGTGGAGGTATTGGAATTCAATACGATAATGAATCAACCATCGATATTGAAACCTATATCAATAAAATTAAAGAAAAAGTTGGCAATATTGAAGTCATACTTGAGCCAGGAAGATCGATAGTTGGAAATGCTGGTGTTTTGCTAACCAAAGTTGAGTATATAAAGAGTAATCCTGAAAAATCCTTCGCGATTGTTGATGCTGCTATGAACGATCTTTTGAGACCAGCTCTCTATGATGCCTACCATGAAATCCTAAATGTTGACACCTCAAAGAAGGAGAGTGGCGATCGATACGATATTGTAGGGCCTGTCTGCGAGACGGGAGATTTCATCGCAAGAGATAGAGAAATTTCTCTAGAAGAGGGTGACTTGTTAGCGATTATGTCTGTCGGTGCATATGGTTATTCAATGACTTCAAATTATAATTCCCGCCCTAGACCACCTGAGGTTATGGTAAGCGAAAATAAGCATTATCTTGTTCGTGAAAGAGAAACCCTTGATGATTTATTCAATAAGGAGCATATCATTAATGAGTAATTTATCCAATCATCAAAAAAAATTCTTAAGATCTCTTGGTCATCATCTTAACCCATATGTGATGATTGGTCAGAATGGACTGACTGACAGCGCTAAAGATGAAATTCAATCAACTCTATCTAAGCATGAGTTAATTAAGATAAAAATTAGAGTTGGAGATCGTGAAGAAAAAAATACTGCAATTAATGAAATTGTGAATATCACCAACTCAAGTCTCGTTCAGTCTGTTGGGAATACAATTTTAATTTATCGTCCTTTCGAGAAGGATCCACAAATCATTTTGCCCAAAAAATGAAAATCGCTGTAAGTGCTGCTGAGGTATCTGGTGATTTAATTGCCTCCTCGGTTATTAAGTCTTTAAAAAATCTTGATCAGAAAGTCCAAATTGAGGGTATTGCTGGAGAGAAAATGCAAACAGCGGGATGTAAAAGACTTTGGAACATGTCAGATGTCAATGTCATGGGATATCTCGAAGTTCTAAAAAAACTTCCGCAGATTCTAAAACTAAGAAAATCAATTATTGAATACTTTTCTAAAAATAAACCAGATGTGTTTGTTGGTTTTGATTCTCCGGATTTTAATTTTGCAATTGAGACAAGTCTGAAACAGAACAATATCAAAACCATTCACTGTGTGTCTCCTTCGGTTTGGGCATGGAGGGAATCCAGAATTCAAAAAATCATAAAATCAACTGATTTGATGCTTTGTCTATTTCCTTTTGAGGTGAGTTTCTATGAACGATATAGTTTGAGAGCTAAATTTATTGGACACCCTCTTGCAGACCTTCTTTCCCCGCGTAAAAATTATAAAAAAACTGGGAAGATACTTATCATGCCAGGCTCTCGGGAAAGTGAAATCAAGAAGATATTGCCAACTTTAATTGGCGCTGGTCAATTAATTCTTAAGAAGGATAAAACCCTGACTCTCCATATTTCACTTGCTAATTCAGATCATGAGTCATGGGTTAGAGATCAAATTGGCAATCAAAATATCTCTATCTCCATTGGCGACTCTCATGATCAATTAAGGAATTCTGATTGTGTCATGATAGCCTCAGGCACAGCCACTCTTGAAGCTTTGCTAATTGGAGTTCCCATGGTAGTGGTTTATAAGCTTTCATCAATTACGTATGCTATTGCATCAAGACTTGTGAAATCAAAATTTGTCTCTTTGCCTAATGTTTTGACTAACAAAATGTTAGTTCCTGAACTCATCCAAAAAGATGCAAACCCTGCTAATATCGCAGACAGCGTGATGCAAGTTTTAAGTTCAGATCTAGACAAGTTAGCAGATGAGTTTAACAAAGTTCACAAGACACTTCAGCAGAATGCCTCTGAGAAAGCTGCAAAAATAATTCATGAATTTGCAAATGAATGAACTTGATAAAGAATTAATTCAGATTGCTCTGAAAGAGGATATTGGCACTGGAGATATCTCTGCCTCCATTCTTAAAAGTAAGGAAGTTGAAGGCAAAATCATCTCTAGGGAGGATTGTGTTGTTTGCGGGATTAAATATGCAAACGCAGTCTTCGAAGAAGTAGATAAAAATATTAATGTCAATTGGCTCGTGAGTGATGGAGATGAAATAAAATCAGAACAAGAGATCTGTCATATTACTGGTCCTGATTCGAGCATTGTGACTGCAGAAAGAATCGCTTTAAATTTCTTACAAACACTCAGTGGTATTTCAACTCAAACAAAGAAACTGGTTAATTTAATTAGTGAATCGAATGCTAGAATTCTTGACACAAGGAAAACAATACCCGGACTCAGAACAGCGAGTAAGTATGCAGTCTCTTGTGGAGGTGGAGTCAATCATAGGATGGGTTTATATGATGCATTTCTGATTAAAGAGAATCATATCGAAGCCATGCCATCTCTATGCGAGGTTATCAAATCCGCAAAACATAAAGACAAAGAAGTTCCGATTATTGTTGAGGTAGAGGAGGTTGATCAGCTTAAAGAATTAATGCTTTGTGAGAAGATTGATCGAGTCCTTTGTGATAATTTTTCCCTTTTAAGCCTTAAAGAGGCAGTTGAATTAGTCAATGGATTGATGCCTATCGAGGCAAGTGGAAACATTACAGAAGAGAACATCATAGAGATAGCGCAAACAGGCGTCGATTATATTTCCATCGGAAGTATTACTAAAAACATAAGAGCAATTGATTTATCTCTAAGGTTGGTTTGAAGCGACAAATGCTTCTGATAAGAAGTTATCTTTTGTATTGTATTTAAGCTCTTCGCCAGATACATTTTTCACACTTCCACCAGCATTTTTGAGAATACAATTTCCAGCAGCAGTATCCCATTCTGAACATGGACCAAATCTCGGATAAGTATCAAAAAATCCTTCTGCAATCAAACAAAATTTAATGGCACTCCCAAATTCTGTGAGTTCATAAGCACTTCTTTTCTCTAGAAAATCATTCAATTTTTGATTACCAGATGAATGGTGTCCAATGAGAATTTTTTCTGGAGAATGTGTCTCTCTGCAAGATATCTTTTGCAATGACCCTTCGGAAAATTTAAAAGATTCATTCTCATTAATAGAATAGTAATGTGTTTTGGAAGTGGGTACATATATCAAACCTATGACAGGTTTATGATTTTCTATCAATGCAATACAGATACAAAATTGGTCATTACCTTCAAGGAAGTCTCGAGTGCCATCAATAGGATCTACTAACCAAAATTTATTCCATTTTTGTCTTTCATTCAAAGGGATATCTTCTGACTCTTCAGAGAGAATAGGGATATCAGGAGTTAACTCTTGAAGTCCTCTAAAAATATAATCATGTGCTTTTTGATCAACAATGGTTAGAGGGGTTCCATCAGATTTTTTTTCAGAGTCTATGTCTTTTTGATAATAACTCATGACGACTTCACCAGTCTCTTGGGTTAAATCAATAAGGGAAGTGATCAATGAATTTTTATCCATTAAGATATGATACCGCGAGACATAGAAAGTGGTGGGCCTACTTGGACTTGAACCAAGGACCAATCGATTATGAGTCGACTGCTCTAACCAACTGAGCTATAGGCCCGAAAAATTATTCTAAGAAACTTGAAAGTTTATGAGCTCTAGATGGGTGTCTAAGTTTTCTAAGCGCTTTTGCTTCGATTTGACGAATTCTTTCTCTAGTGACATCAAACTGACGACCAACTTCTTCGAGAGTATGGTCAGTGGCCATGTCGATTCCAAATCTCATCTTAAGGACTTTCGCCTCTCTTGGGGACAAGTTGGCTAGCAGATCTCTAGTAGTCTCACTTAGGCTTTCCTTGGTAGTAGTTTCAACAGGAGAAGATAGGTTTGTATCTTCAATGAAGTCACCAATATTAGAATCTTCATCATCACCAACAGGCGTTTCCATGGAGAGTGGCTCTTTCGCAATTTTTAAGATCTTAACAATTTTGTACTCAGGCAGTTCCATTTCTTCCGCTAATTCTTCAGGAGTTGCTTCTCTACCAAATTTTTGAAGTAGTTGCCTTCTGACACGATTCAACTTATTAATGGTTTCAATCATGTGAACTGGAATTCGGATGGTTCTTGCTTGATCAGCAATTGAACGCGTAATTGCTTGTCTAATCCACCAAGTGGCATAGGTTGAGAATTTATATCCACGGCGGTATTCAAATTTATCAACCGCTTTCATAAGTCCTACATTTCCTTCTTGGATTAAGTCAAGGAATTGAAGACCACGATTGGCATATTTCTTAGCAATGGAGATAACTAATCTCAAGTTTGCTTCAATCATTTGTGATTTGGCTTTCTTCGCTCTTCTATCGCCGCTTCGATATTTTTTATTGATTTCTTTAAGTTCAGAAATCGATAACTGCATTTCTTCTTCTTGAGCAATTAGATTCTTCTGAGCAAAATATATTTGCTCCTCAATTTCAGAGATATTAGCTTTTAAATCATTAGAAAGTTTGACGTTGGATAGCCATTCAAGATTAGTTTCGTTATCAGTGAAGGCATCAAAAAATTCTTTTCTATCCATGCCTGCATTGATACAAGCGTCTCTGATAATTTTTTCTTGTTCTCTAACCTTGTCAACTCGATCACAGATCACTTCCATCATTGTTGTGACCAGTTTAGGCGCAAGTCTTAATTCAGACAGTCCTGTTGAAAGCTTTTGTCTGGATGCAATTGTTTTTGCATGTCTAAAGCCATGCTTTTCATTGAGAGATTTGTAGTCCTGTGAGCATCCTAGGACCTTCTCAAAGCGCTCGTATACTTCAGCCTCATCTGGTCCAGTATATTCAAGCTCTTCCATTTCCTCATACTCTTCATCATCGTCAAATTCACCGGCATCAAAAGCGGCTTTCTTTTCTTCAAATTCTTCAGCGTCTCCCTGATAACCAATGATGACATCTGTCATCTTACATTTACCATCCTCAAGACGTTTATGAGCCTTAAAAAAGTAGTCTGTGATTGCTGGGAAAAGGGTGATGGCTTGCATAATTTCAAAAACACCCGCTTCAATTTCTTTTGCAATTCTAATTTCATCTTCTTGCTCTAAAAGGTCTACAACACCCATTTCACGCATGTACATTCTGACGGGGTCTGTCGTTCTTCCAAATTCTGAATCTAGAGCTGCTAGAGCTGCTACTGCAGCTTCTGCTGATGTGGATTGTGCTTTTGCCCCTGATTCAACCATCAATGTATCCGCATCAGGGATTTCATCGGTGATGGTGATGTCTAATTCTTCAAGTACAGAGACGATTGGTTCGATTTGATCTTCTGTTACCAAGTCTTCTGGAAGCATATCATTGATTTCAGAGTAGGTGAGATAACCTTGCTCCTTTCCACGCATGATAAGTTCTTGGAGGGCTTTTTTAGTCTCTTTACTATTGGCTTTCATAGGCTATATTGTCGCGAACGCAAAAAAAGGATTATACATTAAACGAATTGATTCACAAATATCTGAATCGACTTCTAATTCTCTTTAAATATTGTACTAACAGAAACTTCTTCACTGATTCTCTTAATAACTTCAGCTAGAGTTGTTGCTATGGAAAGTTGTCTTATTTTGCTGCAACTCACAGCATCTTCACTCAGTGGAATGGTATTGGTGGTAACCAGTTCTGTAAGACCAGATTTTTCAATATTTTTGACAGCATTTCCAGAAAGCACCGCATGAGTTGCATAAGCTACCACCTCTTTTGCGCCTTTTTCCATCAAGATATCAGCTGCCTGACATAAAGTGCCAGCCGTATCGACCATGTCATCAATAATGATACAAGTTCTATCTTCAATATCTCCAATGATGTTCATTACCTTGACCATATTAGGGGCAGGTCGCCTCTTATCGATTATCGCAAGGTCACTATCATTGAGTCTTTTTGCAGCAGCTCTCGCTCTGACTACTCCACCTACATCTGGAGAAACAACCACCATATCTTGATAATTCTTAGCCAGAATATCCTCAACCAAAACTGGCTGCGCATAGATATTATCAATGGGTATGTTGAAGAATCCTTGTATCTGATCAGCATGAAGGTCTACGGTCAAAATTCTATCCACCCCAGAGGCCTCAACTAATTTTGCTGCAAGTTTTGCAGTAATCGGGACTCTTGTTAATCTCGATCTTCTATCCTGTCTGGAATAACCAAAGTAGGGAACAACAGCTGTAATTCTTGCAGCAGATGATCGTCTAAGTGCGTCGACAATTACCAAAAGTTCCATCAAGGTTTCAGCGGGTGAAGGTCCACATGTTGGCTGAATGATAAAGACATCACAACCACGAACATTTTCTAAAATTTCAACTTGTGATTCCCCATCACTAAATTTAGTGACTAACGCTTGTCCTTGAGGAAGTCCAAGTTTTGAAATTATTTCTCCTGCTAATTCTGGATTGGAATTACCACTAAAGATTTTGATATTGGCAAGAGACATTAAAGATTAATCAGCTTTGATAGAATTTGTAATAAGTATATATAAAAAAATTTATTCTATTTTTTAATTTGGCTGGGCTGGCAGGATTCGAACCTGCGAATGACGGGATCAAAACCCGTTGCCTTACCGCTTGGCGACAGCCCAATCGTATAAAGGTGAATAATTTATGGGTTGAGTAATGAAAGCCTCCCATTCAGCGGGCAGATTCTTTACTGCATCCAATGCACCTTTTTTATTATCAAACCTTGCAAAGACAGAGCTCCCTGTTCCAGTCATTTGAGCCTCTTCAAAAATTGAATTTTGGCTATTTAAATACTCTAGCGCTCTTGCAATTTCAGGTTCAGTCTCAATAGCTGCATGAAGACAATCATTGCGTCTACTGGTTTTTTTTAATAAGTCGGGTATTTTCTCAGTCGCTGTAGTGAATGTCAATGCTTCATGGCTGAATATTTCCTGAGTTGATACATTTTTTTTAATATTCAAGACAACAAAATAGAAATCGTCATCCAATTCAACTGGAAAAAGGTTCTCACCAACTCCAGTAGCTAGTGAGTTTCTTCCCTCGATAAAAATGGGAACATCAGCCCCTAATTCTAGAGCAATAGACTTCAACTGATCTTTATAAAGATTTAGATTCCACAAATGATTAAGAGCAATCAAAATGGTTGCTGCATTAGAGCTTCCACCTCCTAATCCACCACCCATCGGGATTTGTTTTCTTATTTTAATTCTGCAACCCATTTCTTCTGATGCTGAATTCTTTAATAGATGTGCGGCTTTGATCATAATATCTGAGCTCTCAGGAATGGTCTCATTACCAGAGATTCTTTTGATGGAGCCATCAAGCGTTTTTTCTATCTCTATTTCATCAAAGAGGTTGATGAACTGAAATAAGGTTTCTAAGTTGTGATAACCGTCTTCTCTTTTTGAGGTTACGTGAAGGAAAAGGTTAAGCTTTGCAGGAGACTTCCATACTGCAGGATAACTAGACATTAATAAAAACTGAACGGTAATATTTAAGTTCTTCTATTGAGTCTTTAATATCTTCAAGCGCTAAATGTTTTGGTTCTGATGTTCTCTTTAGGATCGAATCCGGTTTCCATCTTTTAACCAACTCTTTGATAGTTGAGACATCAATGTGTCGATAGTGAAAAAATTTCTCCAGTTCTGGCATCTCATTGTAAAGAAATCTTCTATCTTGACATATAGTATTCCCACACATAGGAGACATGCCTGGATCGACATATTGATTCAAAAAATTTAGTGTCTGTATTTCAGCATCTCTTGTTGAAATTAGACTCTCTTTTACTTTTTTGACAAGTCCTGAGTTAGTATGATGTTCGGTATTCCACTCATCCATGCCATCCAACAGTTCATCACTTTTGTGTATGGCAAGATTGGGGCCTTCTGCAATAATTTCCAGATGTGGATCTGTCACAATGGTAGCAATTTCAATAATAGTATCACTTTCTGGCAAAAGACCAGTCATCTCAAGATCAATCCAAATTAAATTAGCAGACTTATCCATACTAAATTAACTAACAACCTGTGCTCATTCTGACAAGGTCATCTAGCTTTTGATGAGCCGCACCCGAACTGAGAATTTCCTGCGCTTTTTTCACCCCATCTGTGAGAGAGTTTGTAAGACCAGAAACATAAATGGCAGCACCAGCATTAAGAGCAATAATATCTTTTGCAGGCCCCTCTTGACCGTCTAAAGCTTCTTGAATTAATTTTAAAGAGGCATCGGCATCCTCTACACATATGGAATCGAGATTAGCTTGTTGCATATTAAAATCTGAAGGTGAGATTGAGTAAGTCT
>VMDI01000018.1 GCA_008080915.1 Gammaproteobacteria bacterium
GAGACAAAGCGACCAGTAATATCTGTACTGCTCAAGTTCTGCTTGCAGTCATGGCAGCAGCCTATGCTATCTATCATGGTCCAAAGGGATTAAAACAAATTGCGAGTAGCATCAATCAAAGAGCAGGAAATATTGCTCAGTCTTTTAAGGATGCAGGTTATGAATTAGCTTCAGAAAGTTTTTTTGATACTGTGACAGTTATTTCAGATAATGCCGAATCACTTTACTTAAAAGCTCAAGAAGAATTAATTAATGTCAGATTGATTAACTCTCATCAATTTTCGATTTCTGTTGATGAAACTACTACTGATGATGATTTGCAAAAATTGTATGACTGTTTTGGCATTTCCAGTTCATCACTAAAAACAAGTTCAATTCCGGAATCTTTATTAAGAAAGAATGCTTACTTAACTCATCCGGTTTTCAATCGTTTCCATTCAGAGACTGAAATGATGAGATATCTTAAGCGTCTTGAAAACAAAGATATTGCGCTTAATCACTCTATGATAGCTCTTGGGTCTTGTACGATGAAGCTAAATGCTGCGGTTGAAATGATGCCAGTCTCTCTGCCTGGATTTTCAAAGCTTCATCCATACGCACCAGAAGATCAAACCCTAGGTTATCAGAGATTGTTTTCGGATCTAGAAAGGGCTCTTATTGAGGCCACAGGCTATGATGCTATTTCCCTTCAGCCTAACTCGGGTTCCCAGGGTGAGTATGCGGGTCTTCTTGCAATCCGCTCATATCATCTTGCAAAAGGTGACAATAATAGAAACGTTTGTTTAATTCCTTCCTCAGCTCACGGAACCAATCCTGCGAGTGCAATTATGGCTGGAATGAATGTAGTCATTGTTAAGTGTGACAAACATGGAAATGTAGATGTTGAAGATCTCGCAGATAAAATTGACAAGCATCAAGAAAATTTGGCAGCCATCATGGTAACTTACCCATCGACTCATGGTGTATTCGAATCCAAGATTGAAACTATCTGTCAGATGATTCATGATGCAGGTGGTATGGTCTATTTAGATGGTGCAAATATGAATGCCATGGTTGGAGTTACACAAGCTGGAAAATTTGGCGCAGATGTTTCACATATTAATCTTCATAAAACATTCGCCATACCTCATGGAGGGGGTGGTCCTGGAATGGGCCCAATTGGAGTAAAAGCACACCTCAAAGATTTCCTTCCTGGAAATCCTTTGGAAGTAAATTCTAATGCCGTTTCAGCTGCAAAATATGGAAGTGCATCCATCCTTCCAATTTCATGGTCTTACATTAAACTTTTGGGCTCATCGGGAATGGCCAAAGCTACTGAGGTTGCAATATTAAGCGCCAACTACATTGCAAAATCTCTAGAATCTTTTTTTCCTATTCTCTATCGATCAAAAGAAGGGTTTGTCGCTCATGAGTGCATTATTGATATAAGACCAATTAAAGAGGAGTGTGGCATTTCAGAGGAAGATATAGCCAAACGATTAATTGATTACGGGTTTCATTCCCCTACGATGTCATTTCCTGTAACCGGAACATTAATGATTGAACCTACTGAGAGTGAGTCAAAGACAGAAATCGATCGCTTTATCAATGCAATGAAATCTATCCATTCGGAAATTCAGAAAGTAAAAACAGGAGAGTGGGATTTAATAAACAATCCATTGAAAAATTCACCTCACACTGCTCTTGAGATGGCGGGCGAGTGGAATTACCCTTACACCAGAGAGGAGGCACTTTATCCTGTTGCATCCTTGAGAGATAACAAATACTTTCCACCCGTCAAAAGAATTGATAATGTATACGGAGATAGAAATCTGTTCTGTTCCTGTCCTCCGATTGAAGAGTTTGAGGAAAGTTTCTAAACTAAAGAAATAATTTCGTTAAAATCTTTTTAATTATCTTTATTATCCACTACGGATTTTGCTCAAAAAGGGGAGTATGAGTCAAACAGATCTAGAGCAAATGAATGTTGCCGAATTTACCGAGAAGGCTTATCTCGATTATTCGATGTACGTCATTCTCGATCGAGCATTACCTTTTATTGGTGACGGACTTAAACCTGTTCAAAGACGAATTATTTATGCAATGAGTGAACTTGGCCTCAAGTCCACTGCAAAATATAAAAAATCTGCAAGAACAGTCGGTGATGTCCTAGGTAAGTTTCACCCTCATGGAGATAGTGCTTGTTATGAGGCAATGGTCCTTATGGCCCAACCTTTTTCATACAGATATCCTTTTATTGATGGACAGGGAAATTGGGGTGCACCAGATGATCCAAAATCCTTCGCTGCAATGCGATATACCGAATCAAAATTATCTGAATATGCGGATTTATTATTATCTGAAATTAATTTAGGGACCGTCAATTGGGTTGATAATTTTGACGGCTCTCTTCAGGAGCCAGAATACCTTCCAGCCAAGGTGCCGAATTTATTGCTTAATGGAACTACTGGTATAGCAGTTGGTATGGCAACTGATATGCCACCTCATAATCTTACAGAGGTTGTTTCTGCTTGCATCAAGTTGCTAGAAAAGCCGTCTACTGAATTAGATGAGCTAATGGAAATTCTCCCTGCCCCTGATTACCCCACTTTTGGAGATTTAGTTTCCTCAAAAGATGAAATTAAGAGTATTTATGAAACTGGTAATGGCTCTATTAAACTTCGAGCAACATATACAATCGAGAATGGCAATATTGTTATAGGTTCTCTTCCATACCAAACATCAGGCTCAAAAATCATTGCCCAAATTGCTGAGCAGATGAGAGCTAAGAAACTTCCATTGGTGGATGATTTGAGAGATGAATCGGATCATGAGAATCTAATTAGAATCGTCATTGAACCAAGATCAAATAGAGTTGATTTAGATTCTTTGATGTCACATCTATTTGCAACTACAGATCTAGAAAGGAATTATCGAGTCAATATGAATATTATTGGTCTTGATGGAAACCCCAGAGTAAAACCTTTAATTCCTCTGATTAAGGAATGGCTAAGCTATCGAACAGATCTGGTTACCAAGAGATTACAACACAGACTCCAGAAAATCTTAGATCGTTTGCATATTCTTGAAGGTCTTCTGATTGCCTATTTGAATATTGATGAAGTGATTGCAATTATCCGTTCTGAAGATAAACCAAAACCTGTTCTAATGGAACGCTTCAAACTCAGTGAACTGCAAGCTGAGGCAATTCTTGAACTTAAATTAAGACATCTAGCAAAGCTCGAAGAATTCAAAATCCAAAAAGAAAGAGATGACTTAAATGAGGAAAAAGAGAGAATTGAATTACTTCTTTCCAGTGATAATCGCCTCAAAACATTTATCAAAAAAGAGTTGCAAGAGGTATTAAAAACATCTGGCGATAATAGAAAAACAAAAATCATCGCGAATGTTTCATCCGCTAAAGCTTTTAGTGAGGAAGATCTTACCCCGGCAGAAAATGTTACCGTAGTTCTGAGTGAAAAAGGATGGGTGAGATCGGCTAAAGGTCATGATATTGATCCTGAAAACTTAAGCTATAAGTCTGGCGATAAATATCTAGCTAGCGTCAGAGGTAGAAGCAACAAAAATGCAATTTTCATTGATTCTTTTGGTAAATCCTACACACTACCAGCAATCTCTCTACCTAGTGCAAGAGGTCAAGGTGAGCCATTAACCGGAAGACTTGATCCTGAATCTGGAGCTGAATTTATGGATGTGGTAATGGGTGAAGAGAATCAAAAAATCATTCTTGCTTCAGATTTTGGATATGGTTTTATTGCTTCGATTGAGGATTTAATTTCCAAAAAGAAAGGTGGCAAGTCAACCATTCGTCTTACTGAAAAATCTAGAGTTTTACCAGTCACATATCTTCAGGAAACTGATGAGGATGAATATATCGCTGTTGCTACAAATGCTGGAAGACTTCTTTTGTTTCCTATTTCTGAACTTCCCACCTTATCAAAAGGAAAGGGAAATAAGTTGATTCAAATTCCTGCCTCTGAGTTAAAGAGCCGTTCAACTTATATCGCGAGTATCTGCACTATCACCCCATCTCAACAACTAAAAGTTTACGCGGGCAAACGACATCTATCTATTAAATTTGATGACTTAACAAACTACATCGGTTCGAGAGCTAGAAGAGGCAACGTGCTTCCCAAAGGTTTTCAGAATGTAAAACTCATTGAGTCTATCGAATAACCCTCAAAATAAAGGCTTACTGATATAGCTCAAACACTATAATATAGGGTTTTTAATCAATTTTTCCGCTATGTTCGTCCTAAAAATTGTTACAGATTTTGCCGCCGCACATTCTCTTAGAGATTATCCTGGTAATTGCTCAAGACTTCATGGGCATAACTGGGGTGTTGAAGTTAAGGTTCAATCAGAAGTCTTAGATGAAACCGGCATTGCTATTGATTTTCGTGAAATCAAAAATCAAACCAAAGAAGTGGCTAATCGACTAGATCATTTTTATCTTAACGATATAAAGCCTTTTGATGAAATTAATCCAACAGCAGAAAACATTGCAAAATATTTTTTTGATGAACTTAAGAAATTAATTAACACTGATACTGTCTCAGTTAAAGAAGTAACTATCTGGGAAACCCCGAGATCAGCCGTTACCTATTCGGAGTAATAATGAGCGCAATTAACCTACCAGATACACAAAACAAAGTCGACACAAGAGATATTATCATTGATAAAGTTGGCATTAAAGATATCTCTCACCCAATAACCTATTTAGATAAGTTCGGAAATAAGGTGCATACGGTTGGCTCATTCACCATGACGGTTGAGTTACCTGCAGATGTCAAGGGTACACATATGTCAAGATTCATTGAGATTCTTAATGAAGGTCCGTGCGAATTCAATTCCACTAACTTTCATAGAATTACCGATAAAGTCAAAAATAAACTCGATGCATCATCTGGTTATGTGACTGTAAATTTCAAGTTTTTTAGAAACAAACAGGCACCTTCATCAGGCGTTCAATCTCTAATGGATTATGATGTCACTCTCTATGGAGAGTTAAAAGATGGCAAGTCAGAAGTGGGGGTTAAGGTTGTTGTTCCTGTCACCAGCTTATGTCCTTGCTCAAAAAGTATTTCAGAATATGGTGCACATAACCAAAGATCTCACATCACAATTAAGGCCAAACCAGCCGAAGGAGAAAGTATTGATCTTGAGGATCTAATTGAGCTTGCTGAGAAGAAGGCTTCTTGTGAGTTATACGCAATTCTAAAACGAGATGATGAGAAGCATGTCACTGAGAGAGCCTACGAAAATCCAGCTTTTGTTGAAGATTTGGTGAGAGATATTGCACTCGATTTAAATAACGATACTCGTATAAAATATTATCGCTTAGAGTCTGAAAATTTTGAATCTATTCATAATCATTCAGCATATGCTTTAATTGAAAATAGCAAGTAATGAAATACAATACTGATAACGTCAGAATCACTTCTTCTGCACCTATTGTTGCGCCAAATATTCTCATGGAGAAATTTCCTTTATCAGAGAAGGCTTCTGAGGGTGTTTTTAAAGCAAGAAATACCATCAAAAAAATCTTGAATGGTGAAGATAAGCGATTGATGGTTATCGTTGGTCCGTGTTCAATTCACGACCCTGATGCTGCAAGAGAGTATGCAAAAAAATTATGCCAAATCAAAGATGAACTCTCTAAAGATTTGTTCATTGTTATGAGAGTTTATTTTGAAAAACCAAGAACAACAGTTGGCTGGAAAGGACTAATTAATGACCCTGATCTAAATGAGAGTTTTAATATAGATAAAGGCCTAGAGACTGCTAGACATCTCTTAGTAGATTTGGCAGATGCGGGTCTACCGGTTGCGGTAGAGTACTTGGACTTGATTACTCCTCAATATATTTCAGATTTAATTTCATGGGGGGCAATTGGAGCCAGAACTACAGAGAGTCAATCTCACCGTGAACTAGCGTCAGCATTATCTTGCCCAGTTGGATTTAAAAATGGCACATCTGGATCTTTAAGAATTGCAATAGATGCAATAAAATCAGCTAATTCACCACATCATCTTTTATCAGTAAATAAAAATGGCGGGGTATCGCATTACACTTCTTCTGGAAATGAAACTGCGCATATTATTTTAAGAGGGGGTAATGATGGCCCAAATTACTCTAAAGAACATGTTGACCAAGTGGTTGCTCAGCTAAATAATGAAAAGCTACTTCCAAAAGTTATGGTTGATTTTTCGCATGCCAACAGCCAGAAACAATTCAAAAATCAATTAAAGGTTGGAGAAGATATCGCCAAACAAATCGAGAATGGCTCAGAGGATATTTTTGGAGTGATGATTGAGTCAAATATCAATGAGGGAAATCAAGCAGTAGGACCCCTAGAAACGCTTGAATATGGTGTCAGTATTACCGATAGCTGCATTAACTTTTCAGATACAGAAATACTCCTTAGAAAGCTGGCAAAATCAGTCAATATCAGAAACTCATAAGTTACTGTTTTTTAATTACTTTTATAGTTAAAAAAAATACCTATTTTCTTTGTGTAATTAACCCTTTTGATGTACAATTGTAGGAACAAAACTACAACGTTTTTTGTATGTCTGACGAAACTAATAATCCTGAAGTTTTAGAGCCAAAATTCCCTATCGTTACTATTGAAGATGAGATGCGAGATTCATACCTTGAGTATGCAATGAGCGTCATTGTCGGAAGAGCCTTACCTGATGTCCGAGATGGATTGAAACCAGTGCATAGAAGAGTACTTTATGCGATGGATGAACTGGGGAATGATTTCAATAAACCATACAAGAAGTCTGCGCGTATCGTGGGTGATGTCATAGGTAAGTATCATCCTCATGGCGACACTGCCGTTTATGACACTATTGTTAGAATGGCTCAGCCATTTTCAATGAGAAATGTTTTAATTGATGGCCAAGGTAACTTTGGTTCTATTGATGGTGACTCTGCAGCGGCAATGCGATATACAGAGATTCGTATGGCTAAACTATCTCATGAGCTTCTCAGAGACTTAGACAAAGAAACTGTTGAATTTATTGATAACTATGACGGCTCTGAGTCTGAGCCAGCTGTTCTACCTACTCGAGTTCCTAATCTATTAGTCAATGGTTCCTCAGGTATTGCTGTGGGTATGGCAACCAATATTCCTACTCATAATCTTGGAGAGGTAATCAACGCTTGCTTAAAGATTATTGATAATCAATCCATATCTATTGATGAGTTATTAGAAGTGATGCCAGGCCCTGATTTCCCAACAGCGGGAATTATTAATGGCGCTCAAGGTATCCGTGAGGCATACGAAACTGGAAAAGGAAAAATATATTTAAGAGCTCGCTCACATGTAGAGGGTGAAGACAAACAAAGCATCGTAGTCACTGAACTTCCTTATCAAGTTAATAAAGCAAAACTAATTACAAAAATTGCTGAGCTTGTTAAAGACAAAAAGATTGAAGGAATATCAGGTCTTAGGGATGAATCCGACAAGGATGGTATGAGAATGGTAATTGAACTTAGAAGGGGTGAAGTCCCTGAAGTTCTTCTAAATAACCTGTATAAGCTTACTGAGATGCAAACCGTATTTGGCATCAACATGGTAGCCATTGATAAAGGTATGCCAAAACTGATGGATCTGAGATCTGTTTTGAATGCATTTATAGCGCATCGAAGAGATGTTGTTACCAAACGTTCAATTTATGATTTAAATAAAGCTAGAGGAAGAGCTCATATCTTAGAAGGGTTATCTGTTGCGCTAAATAATATTGATGAAATCATTGAACTTATTAAAGCTGCTGCTAGTCCAGCTGAAGCAAGAGAAAAACTGGTTGCTAAAGCATGGAAAGGAAAAATTATTCAGGAGTTAATTGGGGATAGAGATATGTCTCTATTTAAACCAGAAAGTCTTCCTGATGGTTTTTGTTTGCAGGCTAATGGTGATTACTTATTGACTGATATTCAGGCTCAAGCAATTCTAGATTTAAAGCTGAATCGTCTAACTGGTCTTGAGAAAGATAAGATATTTGAAGAGTTCAATGAGTTACTAGAAACTATTAAGAACTTATTAGACATTCTGCAAAATCCAGAAAGGTTAATGGACGTTATTCGAGAAGAATTAATTGAAATTCGAGACAATTTTTCTGATGAAAGAAAGACAGAAATTATTGAGAATAAGATTGATCTTACTCTTGAGGATCTAATTGCTCAAGAAGATAGGGTGGTGACTCTTTCTCATGAGGGTTATGTCAAAGCGCAATCATTAAGCGATTATCATGCCCAAAGAAGAGGTGGAAAAGGCAAGGCAGCAACCAAGATGAAAGATGAAGATTTCATCGATCAATTGTTTGTTGCAAATTCTCATGATACGGTCTTATGCTTCTCTTCAACTGGTAAGGTTCACTGGTTAAAAGTTTACGAACTTCCAATGGCATCAAGAACTGCCAGAGGTAAGCCAATTATTAATTTATTGCCTCTAGAGCAAGATGAATCTATCAATGCGATATTGCCTGTTAAAGAATTTACAGACGATCAATTTGTCTTTATGGCAACTAGTTCAGGAACTGTCAAGAAAACTTCGCTAACTAACTTTTCCAAGCCTAGAAGAGGTGGAATTATTGCTCTAGAATTACGCGATTCAGACAAGCTCGTTGGTGTTGCTATTACATCCGGAGAGCATGATATTCTTCTCTTCTCGTCTTATGGAAAATCCATTAGGTTCAGAGAGTCTGATGTTAGGGCTGTAGGTAGAACTGCAATTGGTGTAAGGGGTATCAAATTAGCACAAGGAGATGAAGTGGTCTCACTTATTGTCGCTAATGAAGTTGATCCAATCTTAACTGCTACTGAGTTTGGCTTTGGTAAGAGAACTAAGATTGACGAATATAGGCCTCAAGCTAGAGGCGGCTCTGGTGTTATTTCCATTAAAACTACAGACAGAAATGGCAAGGTGGTAGGAGCTATTCAGGTAACTGATGATGATGAGATGATGCTGATATCTGATCAGGGCACCCTAGTTCGAGCAAGATCTGCTGATGTTTCGATTATTGGAAGAAATACTCAAGGTGTAACTCTAATTAATATTAGCAAAGGTGAAAAGCTCGTTTCTGTTGAAAAAATTGCAGAAACTGAAGACGATGGAGAAGAGCTGCCTACAGAGGGAGAGGCCGAAGTTTCTAGCGAAGAAGCTGAGTAATATTAATGCTCTCTTGTAGAGCTGAAATTTAACTTAGGAAACCTTTCCATCGTTAATTCTAAATTAACCAGATTGGGTGCTAGATAGGCTAATTTGTCTGCACTATCAAGCGCTATATTGTTCCCAAATTGAGCTTTTATTTTGTCAATTTCATCCTTAGGGCCACTAATCCATCGAGTAGTAGAAATTGGAATATTCTCAAATTGACACTCAACGCCATATTCGTGCAAAAGCCTGTGAGCAACTACATCGAATTGTAAAATTCCTACAGCCCCAAGGATTTGGCTAGTATTAGCTATGGGTCTAAAAACCTGTGCTGCACCTTCCTCAGAAAGCTGATCCAAACCCTTTTGAAGTGCCTTTGCTTTTAAAGGATCTTTGAGTTGGGCTCTTCTAAATAATTCTGGAGCAAAATTTGGAATGCCAATAAAATTTAGTTTTTCACCCTGGGTAAAGGTGTCGCCAATCGCTATTCCCCCATGGTTGTGAATTCCTATCACATCCCCCGCATGTGCAATTTCGGTAGTTGTTCTATCTCTAGAGAGAAAAGTTACAGCATTAGCAACTTTAATTTGTTTGCCAGTTGGAACCTGTAAGAGTTTCATTCCTTTTGTAAATTGCCCGCTTACGATTCTCATAAAAGCCAATCTGTCATGATGTTTTGGATCCATATTGGCTTGAATTTTGAATATAAATCCGGTTAGATTAGACTCTGATGGATTAACTATTCTTTCATCTGATTCCCTTTCATGAGGAGTTGGTGCATAGTTAATGAATCCATCTAGTAAATTTTCAATTCCAAAGTTTGATATTGCGGATCCAAAAAATACAGGGGTTTGCTTACCTTCTTTGAACAAATCAATATTAAACTCATTAGTCACTCCCTGAATAAGTTCTAACTCTTCTTGGAGTTGCTGAGCCTCATCCTCACCAATAATAGAGGCTAATTCAGAATTATTAATTCCATCGATAATTTTATGCTCACCAATTTTTGAGTTTTGTTTTGACTCATAAATATAAATCTTATTTTCTAAAAGATGCACTATCCCTTTGAATCTTTTACCCATTCCAATTGGCCAAGTAATAGGAGCACACTCAATATTTAAAACTGACTCAATTTCATCAAGGAGCTCAATAGGCTCTTTTCCTTCTCGATCTAGTTTATTGATAAAAGTCAGAATAGGAGTATCTCTTAGACGACAGACATCCATTAATTTGATAGTTCTCTCTTCAACACCTTTTGCAACATCAATTACCATCAATGCAGAGTCAACAGCAGTGAGTGTTCTATAAGTATCTTCCGAAAAATCCTCATGACCAGGGGTATCAAGCAGATTGATGACATGATTATCATAATCAAATTGCATCACTGATGAGGTAATAGAGATACCACGTTCTTTTTCCATTTCCATCCAATCTGATGTTGCATGAGCATCTGATTTTCTGGCCTTAACTGAACCAGCTGATTTTATAACGCCAGAATAAAGTAAGAGTTTTTCAGTTACTGTAGTCTTACCTGCATCTGGATGTGAAATAATCGCAAAGGTTCTTCTTTTTTCGAGCTCAGTCATTTTTGGTTTTTGAGGTGATGACCAGTTCTACTCCAGCCTCATCAAACATTTCTTGAGAAAGAGCGACACTTTCATTCCAGTTATCCAGTTCCTTCGATTTCTCGATAATAACTTTTTTAATACCAACCTGAATAATACCTTTTGCACATTCTGAGCATATTGGTAAACCGTAAACATAAAGTACTGCACCATCAAGAGATACACCTGAGTAGGTAGCGTTATAAATGGCATTCATCTCAGCATGTACAACATACTTATATTTAGTTTCTCGGTTATTGTATCGATCCTCTGAATCAATAATCCCTCTTGGAAAGCCATTAAAACCTTGGGAAAGAACCTCTTTTTTATTTCCAACTGTGACTGCACCTACTTGGGTTGATGGATCTTTTGACCAAGATGCAACCTCTTTTGCTAGGGCGAGATATCGCTTATCCCATTTGTTTAATTCACTCATAAGGAATGCTATTTTATCTTATCTTAATTGTCGCCAAACTGATAAGCACCAACATCAGGGTGACCATCCAGAATCTAACAATAATTTTAGGTTCTGACATGCCCATTTTTTCAAAATGGTGATGCAGTGGAGCCATTAAAAAAACTCTCTTTTGAGTTCGTTTGTAGTAACCAACTTGAATCATCACAGACAAGGTCTCCGCTACAAAAACCCCTCCCATAACAATTAAAAGTATCTCCTCGCGAAGGATAATCGCAATGACTGCAAGAATTGCTCCAATGGATAGTGACCCAACATCTCCCATAAAAACATCAGCAGGATATGTATTGTGCCAGAGAAATCCTAATCCGGCCCCTGCGAGAGCCGCACATATTACAAATATCTCTCCAGTGCCAACCATGTAGGGCATATTCAGATAACTGGAGAAATTGACATTACCATGAATATAAGCAAATACTGCCAAACCCCCTGATATCAAAATGACAGGCATGATGGCTAAACCATCAAGACCATCGGTTAAATTCACCGCATTCGAACTACCAACAATCGCAAAATAACTCACAATCATAAAACCAATTGAGCCTATAGAAATGTAATAATCTTTTAGAAAAGGAACCACTAATTCTGTTTGTAAAGGATTTAAGTCTGTAAGAAGTATCCAAGCTCCTATTACTATTGCAGAAAGAGATTGAAGTGAGTATTTTTGTTTAGCGCTGAGTCCGTCTGAAGATTTTTTCTTGATTTTAAGATAGTCATCAGCAAAACCAATCCCTCCAAATAATATTGCAGTTGTTATGACTATCCACAGATAAATTGAAGATAAATCCCCCCAAATCAGAACACTTAGAATAAAGCCAAAAAGGATCAGAATGCCGCCCATTGTCGGAGTTCCGGATTTTTTAAGATGAGTCTCAGGACCATCAGATCTGACAACTTGACCGATTTGCATTAAATACAGTTTATCTATGAAAAACTTGCCAAAAACCAATACGACGAACATCGCAGCCAACATTGCTAGAACTGCTCTAAGCGTAAGATAAGATATAACAGAAAAGCTTGGGTCTAATGCAGAGAGATATTTAATTAATTCAAGAAACATTCTTATTTAGCAGATAAGAGTTTTAGAGTAAGAATCAGTACCATATTACCTTTCTTATCTCCATAGACATCCTCAAAAGTGGCCATTACCTTTCTTGTCTCTCCAACTTTCATTTCAAGGACAGTGTTTGAGATGACAGGACGATATTTTTTCTCACCAGCTAAAAAAACCAATGGTGGCTCTCCTGATCTCATCGACATTCCCATATCAAGAACTACATCAAGTTCAAGTTCAACCTCGTCTCCATATTTGACTTTTTCACCAGAGCCAGGTTGAATAATTTCAGAGTAGAATCCCGCATCGTTAATTGTCGCGTTTGGATAATTCTTCTTAACAAAGTCCTCAATAAGCTTCAGCTTCTGTGAAACACTAGCAGCTTGAATTTCCTTCTCTGTTTTGTTGAAAGCATCCTCATCGGTTGCAAATTGTTTGGCCTTATTTCCAACTCTGTAGATAGATATCTTTTTAATTTGATCACCATTTTCAATTTTGTTTACTACCTCCATGCCCTCAATAACCTTTCCAAAAACGGTATGCTTACCATCAAGCCATGGGGTCTT
Source organism: Gammaproteobacteria bacterium (assembly GCA_008080915.1). Classification (GTDB taxonomy): domain Bacteria; phylum Pseudomonadota; class Gammaproteobacteria; order PS1; family Pseudothioglobaceae; genus VMDI01. Next base: position 12,863 of record VMDI01000018.1, read on the forward strand.
AACATGTGTAATAAAAAATTGAGAACCATTAGTATCTGCACCAGAATTTGCCATAGATAATATGCCAGGAGAGTCATGTTTCAAATCAGTAATTTCATCTACAAATTGATATCCTGGACCACCAGTCCCATTTCCCTTAGGGTCCCCACCCTGAATCATAAAATCGTCAATCACTCTGTGAAATGTGAGACCGTCATAAAAGGGCTGGCCATTTTTAAAGCTGTTAATTTTTGTTCCTTCTGCTAATCCTACAAAGTTAATAACTGTCAGAGGTGTTTTTTCATAAAACAATTCAATTTTGACTTCACCCTTTGAGGTTTCTAATTTTGCAAAGATGCCCTCGTTCGAATTTGCAAAATTAGTTAGTGATATTAAAGATAGAAAAACTAGAAATATTGACTTCATTTTTGCCCCCAAAATAACTGTATCAATAATACCTAAATACATAGTGGTTTAAGGCCTAAAAACCGTTTAAAATGTGCAATGATTATAGTTTGGGAGATTTTATGTCTTTAATGATTACTGATGAGTGTATCAATTGCGATGTTTGTGAGCCTGAGTGCCCAAATGAAGCAATCTCAATGGGTGATGAAATTTATGAAATCGATCCAGATAAATGCACCGAGTGTGTGGGTCATTTTGACACCCCTCAATGTGTAGAGGTGTGTCCGGTTGACTGTTGTCTATCTGACCCCAACCATGTCGAAACTGAGGAAGAGTTACTCGCTAAACTTCAATAATTTTGTATTATTTCAGCACACTTCTTAGTGCTGATAAACAAAGTTCAATGTTTGATTTTCTTGAAGAATAACCCATCAAGCCGATACGCCAGACTTTTCCTGCAAATTCTCCCAGTCCAGCACCGATTTCTAAATTGAATTCATTGAGTAATTTGGTTCTGATTTCAGCATCATCATATCCTTCTGGAATCATTACTGAATTCAATTGAGGAAGTCTATCATCCTCGTTGACTAAAAAGTTTATTCCCATTGACTCTAATCCATCTCTTAGAATGTAATGATTTTCTCTATGGCGTTTCCTAGAATTTTCAATTCCTTCCTCCATTAACATGACTAAGGCCTCATGAAATCCATAAAGAGTATTTACAGGTGCAGTATGGTGGTAAGTTCTCTTAGAGCCTTCACCCCAATAACCCATAACAAGGTTTAAGTCTAAAAACCATGAAGGGATAGGCGTTGTTCTCGATTGTATTTTCTTAATGGCTCTCTCGCCAATTGAAATAGGTGAAATTCCTGGCATAGCAGACAGACACTTTTGAGTACCCGAATAAATTGCATCAATTTCCCATTCATCAACCATTAATTTTGATCCAGCAAGCGAAGTCACTGCATCCACGATAACAATACAGTCATGATCATGCGCAAGTTTAGTTATTCTCTTAGCATCTGACCAAGCACCAGTTGAAGTCTCAGCTTGAACGAATGCAACAATCTTAGCATCAGGATTCTCCTTTAGAGCTTCCTCCACTTTATCCAAAGAAATGGTTGTTCCCCAATCGTCATTTACAACGATGGCTTCACCGCCAAATCGTGTAATGTTCTCTTTCATTCTTCCGCCAAATACGCCATTGATACAAACTATCACTTTATCACCTGGCTCTACAAGATTTGCAAAGCAAGTTTCCATTCCAGCAGAACCGGGGGCAGAAACAGGCATCGTCAGTTGATTCTTTGTTTGAAAAGCATACTGAAGACCTTCTTTAGTCTCATCCATCATGGAGACAAAGGCCGGATCAAGGTGACCAATAGTTGGTCTTGCCATAGCAGATAGTATTCGTGGATGAACATCACTTGGACCTGGACCCATCAAAGTACGAACTGGAGGATTAAAAGATTTCATGTTGGATATCGGGGATAAATAAAAAAGAATCCAATTATAATTGCTTGGATGAGCGTGATAGATGAATTAATCCAGAATCTACCTAAGGACATTGTCTTAACTGGTGACGAAATAACAAGACCCTATGAATCCGATGGATTAACTGTTTTTCGTCAGAAGCCATTGGCAGTTATTTTGCCCACCGAAATTTCACAAATTCAACAAGTTTTAAGGATATGTAAAAATCATAATACACCGGTTGTTACGAGGGGAGCTGGAACTGGTTTATCAGGCGGAGCAACTCCTCTAAAAGATAGTGTTGTTTTGGGCATGTCAAAGTTCAATAAAATTAAGTCTATTGATCCAAAGAAAAAAGTCGCAGTTGTTGAACCGGGTGTCAGAAACGCCGCAATTAGCGAGGCAACCAAGCAATACGGCCTTTATTATGCCCCAGATCCATCTTCCCAAATTGCTTGCACTATTGGAGGAAATGTTGCAGAAAATTCGGGCGGTATCCATTGCCTTAAATATGGTCTAACTGTCCATAATGTTGAATCGGTTAAATTTCTTACTTATGATGGCGAGTTATTGGAGTGTAGTAAAAATGATAAAGGGTTGGGGTTGCTGGCACTCTTAAATGGCTCAGAAGGACTATTGGGCATAGTGACAGAAGTTTGTGTCAAATTAACGCCTATCCCAGAAGAGGCCAAAGTCGTTATGGCGAGTTTTGATAGCGTTGAAGAATGCGCTAATGCTGTTGTGGATATTATCAATGCTGGAGTCATTCCTGCAGGTTTAGAGATGATGGATAAGTTCGCAATTGATGCTGCTGAGGCATTTGCAAAAGTGGGCTATCCACTCGATTCAGAGGCACTACTTTTGTGTGAGGTGGATGGAAATAAAAATGACGTTGAAGAAGAACTATCCACTGTTCAAAATGTTTTAAAAAATGCAAAGCATATGAGGGTATCCAATTCTGAAAGCGAAAGACTCAATTTATGGAAAGGACGAAAGTCTGCCTTTCCTGCTGTGGGCAGACTTGCACCAGATTACTATTGCATGGATGGAACAATTCCAAGACGAAATCTAGCGCAGATTTTGATCAATATTTCTGAACTCTCTAAACAATACAAACTCAGAGTTGCTAATGTTTTTCATGCAGGAGATGGGAACCTTCATCCCTTAATTTTGTTTGATGCAAATAAGCCTGATGAGCTTAAAAGGACAAAAGCTTTTGGGGCTGATATTCTTAAAATGTGTTTTGAAATGGGCGGCTCAGTCACGGGCGAACATGGGGTTGGTCTAGAAAAACTTGATTCGGTTTGTCACCAATATTCTCATGATGAATTGGAGGTATTTCATCAAATTAAGAGCGCCTTGGATCCAGTCAAAATACTCAATCCAGGTAAAGCAATTCCTGAACTTCATAGATGCGCTGAACTAGGAACTATGCATGTCCATAATGGGAAGCTTCCTTTTCCTGAATTGGAGCGTTTCTAGTGAGTAATTTAGAAGATCTTAAAGCCCAGATCAAAGAGCAAAAAAAAATCAGCGTCAACTCTGATCTTTTTAGTAATTCTGGAATTGTCGACTATTACCCTGAGGAGCTGGTTATTACTGTCAAAGCTGGAACAAAAACTTCAGAAATTACCAAAGAGTTAGATAAAAACGGACAGGGTCTTAACTTTTATCTTGGCAAAGACCGATCTATTGGAGCATTGTTTGCCTCTGGCGATAGTAATTTATCTGACAGCGTTTTAGGTGTAAAAATTTTGGATGGAAAAGGACGTATTCTTAATTTTGGTGGACAAGTGATGAAAAATGTTGCTGGCTATGATGTCTCAAGATTTTTGGTTGGTTCTGAGGGAAAGTTTGGAATCATATTAGAGATTACTTTCAAGGTTTTTCCTAAGAAGTATATTTCTAATCAGGCCAAACCCAATCGTCAAATCAATCAACATCCGAGAATTGCAGACATTATTGAAGATCTAAGAAAAGTCTTTGACCCTTATGGAATTTTTTCTTAATGCAGACTGTAAATATTGAAAATCAAAAGGCAGAAAGCATCATTAGAAAATGTGTTCATTGTGGTTTCTGTCTAGCAACTTGCCCTACCTACAATCTTTTAGGCAATGAGCTTGACTCTCCAAGAGGGAGAATATATCTCATTAAATCCGCTCTTGAGAAGAATGAATTTACCCAAAATACTATTCATCATTTAGATAAATGTCTCACCTGCCGATCATGTGAAACTACATGCCCATCTGGAGTTGAGTATGGAGAATTAATTGATATTGGTCGTAACCTGGTTGAAAGTAAAAGATCTGTTTTTTTAAAATTTAAAAGAGATTTCTTAAGATGGTTTTTAACCAATAGAAAGTTATTCCCACTATTCGGAAGACTCTTTAGACATAGTTCGATAAAGACACCCAAATTAAGTCCTAATAAAAAATCTCAGAAGATTTTGCTTTTAAGTGGTTGCGTTCAGCCAACCCTTGCTCCTAATATCAACCACTCGGTTAAAAATGTTTTGATTAAACTTGGTTACAATCCTATAGAAAGAATCAATGGCGAATGTTGTGGGGCCTTAGATCAACATCTGAGTGCCAATGAAACTGCTCTTGTAAAGATAAAAAGAAATATTGATAACTGGTTAATTGAGGGTATTGATACCATAATTTCAACTGCCAGTGGCTGTGGAGTAATGGTCAAGGATTATCCTAAGCTTTTTGACAAAAATGATCCGTATTATTCTAAAGCTGAAGAAATATCAAACAAAACTAAAGATATTGCAGAGTTCCTAGTGAATGAGGATTTATCACAACTAAGCACCCCTAAAGTTAAATTAAATTATCACGCACCTTGCACTTTGCAACATGGTCAACAACTCCCGGGTATTGTTGAGTCTATCTTAACAAAATTAGGTTATGAACTGCCCGATGTTCCTGATGCACATATGTGTTGTGGATCTGCAGGAACCTATTCAACTCTTCAACCGAAAATTTCTAAACAGTTGAGAAATGAGAAGCTTAAAAATCTTGATGATGATCAATTTGAACTTATTCTAACTAGTAATATTGGTTGCCTTTTGCATCTTCAGAATGGAACGAAAACTCCGGTGAAACATTGGATAGAAATCTTTGAGTAGTCATGAGAAGAAAAAAATCTCGATCATATGAATTAACCATTGAGTCTCTTTCACATGAGGGAAGAGGAGTAAGTCATATTGATGGAAAGACTATCTTTGTCTCAAACGCTCTTCCTGGAGAAGTTGTTATTGCAGAAAGGCAATTTTCGAAAGCTAATTATGAAGAGGCTTATGCAAAAGAAATCCTTAAAGTGTCGAAAGATAGAATTAATCCAAAATGTGAATTTTTTGAGGTTTGTGGCGGTTGTTCATTTCAATATATTTCGAGTGATCACCAAATAGATATCAAGTTTAATCATCTACAGTCCCTTTTTGCATCTCATCAAGTGAACCCAATGGAGTGGTTAAAACCCTTAAAGGTTGCTGAGTGGGGCTACAGAAGAAAAGCAAGGTTAGGTGTTCGATATGTGAAGAAGAAAGAGCGAGTTTTAGTAGGCTTTAGAGAAAAGAAGTCTTCTTTTATTTCAGATATGAGCCACTGTGAAATTCTTCACCCTTTAATAGGAAAAAATCTGAATCATTTGGCAGAATGTATTAACTTAATGGATGCAAGGGAAGCCATTCCCCAAATTGAGGTTGCTATAGGTGAAGAGGAGACTATTCTTGTTCTAAGACATCTAGAAGAGATTAATGACCACGATGAAAAGATACTCAATGAGTATGCCGATAAGTTAAATATTCATTGGTATCTTCAGAGTGGGGGAATAGATACCATCAAGCCTCTTAAAAAGGCTACCGAGCTTATTTATCGACATCCAATGCATGATGTTGAAATGAAATTCCTTCCCACCGACTTCACTCAAGTGAATTTTGAAATGAATCAAGAAATGGTGAATTTGGCATTGTCAATGCTTGATCTCAATCAAGAGGATTTAGTACTGGATTTATTTTGCGGTTTAGGAAATTTCACTTTACCGATTGCTAAATATGCAAAGCATGTTGTAGGAGTTGATGGAGACATTGGTCTTATTAACAGAGCTAAGCAAAATGCAATTTCTAATGAGATTGAAAATGTAGAATTCTTTGCTGCGAATCTATTCGAAGACTCATCAGCCTTTACCTGGTTCAGAAATAAAAGATATAACAAAGCTCTTATCGACCCAGCTAGAACGGGTGCGAAAGAAATTCTTCCGAGTTTATCTAAATTAGGGATTGAGCTAATAGTTTATGTCTCGTGTAATCCAGCGACCCTGGCAAGAGATGCTAAAATCCTTGAAGATGATGGTTATAAAGTTTTAAAAGCGGGTGTTATGGATATGTTCCCTCATACTGGTCACGTAGAATCGATTGCTCTTTTCAAAAAATGATCAATATTCATATTTCTAGCCAGACGCTTGAGTTAATTATCGATAAAAGCTTGTATAAGATTTATCAAATATCTTCTGCAAAAAATGGTCTTGGTGAAAAAGAAAATTCCTATTGCACTCCCAGAGGCAGGCATAAAATCAGTAAAAAAATTGGAGACGGACTTAAGGAAAATTCAGTTCTAGTTGGACGCGAATTCACGGGGGAAATTTTTAATGAATCTCTGTTTGAACAGTATCCAGATAGAGATTGGATTTTGACTCGAATCCTATGGCTAGAGGGACTAGAAGAGCATAATAAAAATTCAAAAGATCGATACATCTATATTCATGGGACACCGGATTCAACTAAGCTTGGAAAAACGGGCTCTAAAGGATGTATAAGAGTTAATAATAAGGATATGGTGGAAATTTTCAATCTTTCTCATGAGGGAGATGAAGTCAATATAATAGGCTGATGAGTATCAAACAGTATCTACCTAAAAAGGCTCAGGAGATTATCACCACAAATTCTGATGCAGTTTTAATAGATGTTCGAAGTTATGCCGAGAATAAATTTGTAGGTAGACCGCTTAACTGTCTATTTGTGCCCTGGGTAGATGAGCCAGATTGGGAGCCCAAAGAATCTGAATTTGTCGAGGGTGTTAAAAGGTCTATTGGTGATTCTTTAAAAGGCCTAGATACGGAAATTATTCTGATCTGTCGTAGCGGTTTTCGATCTCATGACGCAGGGATGTGTTTAATAGCTCATGGCTTTACCAATGTCTCTCATGTTCTGAGTGGTTTTGAAGGTGATTTGGACGAAAATGACCAGAGAGGAAATTTGAATGGTTGGAGGCATGATGGCATGCCTTGGAGTCAATGTTAGGAATCACCAATCAGCTGAGACTTTTTATTCATCCAAAAGTTGTCTCATTGCTATTCCTCGGTTTTTCTGCAGGTATCCCGATATTATTAATTTTCTCGACTCTGGGGCTATGGTTGAATGAGGCTGGAGTTAACAAATCAACGATTACTTATTTTTCTTGGGCTGCTCTTGGCTACTCTTTTAAATTTGTATGGGCGCCTTTAATCGACAGGTTGAATTTACCCATTTTGTATTCTTGGCTAGGCAGGAGAAGATCTTGGTTATTAATTTCTCAGCTCTTAGTTATTTCTGCCATTCTTTTAATGGCCAGTGTTGATCCCGTTAAGGGTAATGACAGTCTAGAAATCTTGGCTTATGCAGCTGTACTTTTAGGTTTTTCTTCAGCAACTCAGGATATTGTCATTGACGCTTATCGAATAGAGTCCGCAGAGCCGAAACTTCAATCCATGCTATCCGCAACTTATATTGCAGGTTATCGAATTGGAATGTTAGTTGCTGGAGCAGGAGCTTTGCTAATTGCCAGTAATTTTGGCACTTCAAAAGAGGTTTACAGTTATGAGGCTTGGCAGAATACTTATCAGATTATGGCAATGGTTATGTTGGTTGGAGTGATTACAACACTCATGATAAAAGAGCCACAATATAGTAGTAATAATGAAAAGAAAAGCTCTCTTGATCAGTTAAGATTTTTTCTACTTTTCATCATTGTAACAATTTCATTTATTCTGGCCTATACCTCATTTGGTAGTTTGTCTGGCGTTATAGAGGATCAAATACATTCAATCAGTTCTAATAAAGAATTAAATGCCTTTTTGGTTGGGATAATTCAGCTGTGTTTTTCTTTGCTTATTGCCTTTATATCGTCCTATCTTTTAATAACTATCCATTTCGTTGATAGGCAAGAAGTAAATAGAACTTATATCGATCCAATCAGAGACTTTTTTAAAAGATATGGTCTTCACGCCTCTTTATTAATTTTGTCAGTCATTGGACTTTATCGAATTAGTGATATTGTTATGGGTGTTGTCGCAAATATTTTTTATCAAGATATGGGTTTTACCAAAGTTGAAATAGCTACTGCTTCAAAAACCTTTGGTCTTTTTATGACCATCCTGGGTGGATTTCTAGGCGGAGTATTTGCTAATAAGTATGGAGTTTTTCGAATTTTATTGATTGGAGCCATTCTTTCTGCCATGACCAATTTGTTATTTATTATCATTGCTAATATTGGAAATGATCTCAGCTGGCTTTATGTTGCAATCACTTTTGATAATTTATCCGCTGGTCTTGCGGGTGCAGCCTTCATTGCATTCTTATCAAGTTTGACAAACATTAAATTTACAGCCGTGCAATACGCAGTTTTTTCGTCCTTGATGACTCTAATTCCGAAAGTTTTTGGAGGTTATTCTGGAAGTATTGTTGAAAATTTTGGGTATGAAAATTTTTTTATAATCACCACATTGATTGGACTGCCGATTATCTTTCTGGTTTACAAAGTTAGGAGTTACATTAAATGAGTCTTGGACCCATCATGATGGACCTAGTTGGTTACTCTTTAAGTGAGCTTGAATCTCAACAAATTCAAGAAGGTTCCGTGGGAGGAATTATTCTTTTCAAAAGAAACTATAAAAATAAAGCCCAATTAGTTGAATTAGTCAGAGAAATTAGATCAATCAAACCTAATATTCTCATATCAGTTGATCATGAAGGAGGCAGGGTTTGGAGATTTGAGGATGACTTTACTAAATTACCAGCGATGGGAGTTATTGGACGAATATATGATGAGGATGTTAATAAAGCATATGATCTGGCGTACTCATGTGGTTTTGTGATGGCTAGTGAGCTTTTAGAAGTTGGTATTGATTTCTCTTTTGCTCCTGTTCTCGATCTTGACTATGGAACCTCAAAAGTAATAGGAGATCGTGCTTTCCACTCGGACCCAAATGTCGTCTCAAATCTTGCCAAACACTTCATCAAAGGAATGGCTGATGTCGGAATGAAAGCAGTTGGGAAGCATTATCCTGGGCATGGATTTGTTGTGCCAGACTCTCATCACGAACTCCCTGTTGACTCTAGAGAGATGTCAGAGATTGAGTTTGATCTTATTGCTTTTAAAGAATTGGTTGATTATGGTTTAGGTGGAATTATGCCAGCTCATATTATTTATGAAAATTGCCATTCAGATCCAGCAGGGTTTTCAAGTTTCTGGCTAAAAGATATTCTCAGGAAAAAGCTTAATTTTGAGGGAGTAATTTTTAGCGATGACCTCTCTATGGCAGGTGCAAAATTTATTCCTCAAATAGAGGCTAGGGTAGATGCTGCGCTTGAAGCTGGGTGTAATATGGTTTTGGTTTGTAATAACCCTAAGGAGCTACAAAAAGTTGTTGCTAGAAAATATTCTTTTCAAGAAGGGCTTACACTAATGAAGGGCAATCTTGATGCTAAAGTGTTTAAAATGGACTACTCCAAACACATACAACAGGTGAAAAATTATGAGTAAAGACAATAGTAATGATTTTGAAATCAGACTTCTGGGAGCTATGAGAAAGACTCTGATTGCCGTTGCAAAGGATACGATGACAAAACCTGGTCTTAGACATCCTTTAACAACTAATACTCAAAAAATGATTACCGATTGTCTTGATTTAATTAGCTCAAGACAATTAGATATAGAAAAAGCAATGGGCAATCATACAGAAATGAAACCTGTTTTTACTGACGAGCAAACCGTCCAAAGTGTTTCTCTAGACGATCTGAAAAAAACCCTAAACTAAATAAAATCCAGGTTTGCATAGCTTAGAATAAGCCATTTGCTCCCAGCTGACTGAAAATTCACCTGAACCCTTTGGGAGTCTCCTGATCCTTCAAAATTAGTGATAGTTCCCATGCCGAATTTAGCATGTCTCACACTTGCGCCAATAGCTAACTGACTCGTTGATTCAGGCACTATCGATTTTGCTGGTGAGTTTGAAAATTGAGATTGTAGTGAGTGCTGATTCTCATTGATCCAATTAAGGTGTTGATCAGGAATTTCTGATAAAAATCTTGACGGATAGGCATAAATTGATTGCCCATGAATGAATCTCTTAATGGCATGAGTTAGGGTTAATTTCTTTCGTGCTCTTGTCATACCAACATAGCAAAGCCTTCTCTCTTCAGAGAGAAGATGACTCTCTTCCTTTGATCTGTTGGTTGGAAATAAATCTTCCTCCATACCTACAAGAAAGACATTTTCAAACTCTAATCCTTTTGCGGAATGTATGGTCATCAATTGAATATTTTGTTGAGGGTTATGATTTGACTCAACTGATGATTCAAGTGTAGCAAGAGAAATAAACCCTGTGATTTCATCAATTTCTTCATCCTCATGAAGATAATTTTTCGCAGCAGCAATCAATTCCTCTAGATTATCTTTTTTGCTTCCAGCTTTATCACTCTTATCATTTTCATAATAATTCATTAACCCTGATAAAGTTAGTATTTTTGCAACCTTTTCACTTAAATTTAAGTGCTTAATGGCATCATCAATTGATTCCATTTGTTCAACAAAAGACTTGATAGAATTAGAAGCTCTTGTTGATAAATCAGGTTGAATTTCTTTCGCAGCGATATACAAAGAAGTTAAATTTTGCTGAGCATATTCACGAATTTTTTGAAGGGTGGAGTTGCCAATTCCTCTAGGCGGGAAGTTAACGATTCTCTCAAAAGCAACATCGTCATTTTTTGCATGAGAGAGTCTTAGATAACACATAGCATCTTTGATTTCAGCACGTTCAAAAAATCTAAGGCCTCCATAAATTACATAGGGAAGATTATGCTTAATCAATACCTCTTCAAATGCTCTTGATTGTGCATTGGATCGATAAAGAATGGCACAATCGCTATAGTTGGCATCTGCTGAAACTAATGCCTTAATTTTGGAAGTGACATATTCTGCCTCATTAATCTCATCTCTCGCCTCATAAACATCAATCATTTCACCATCACCGGAGTCGGTCCAAAGAGATTTTCCAAGCCGATCGGTGTTATTGGATATGAGTTGATTTGAAGCAGATAGTATCGTTCCTGTTGAACGATAATTTTGTTCGAGTCTGATGGTCTTTAATGGGTTGAAGTCTGTTTCAAGTTTCTGAATATTCTCAACCCTTGCGCCTCTCCAGCCGTAAATCGACTGATCATCATCTCCAACACAGAAAAGATGATTCGAACCAGAATATAGTTGCTTAATCCAGTTGTATTGAATTTTATTGGTATCTTGAAATTCGTCTATTAAGATATGTGAGAATCTTGACTTAAAGTGATTCAAAAGATCTTCATTATTTTTCAACAACTCATAACTTCTCAACAATAACTCTGCAAAGTCGATTAAATCATTTCTCTGGCAATGAGCTTCATATAAGGTGTATATTTCTACGCTTTTTTTTATGAAAAAGTTATAACCAGGATCAATATCTTGAGGTCTTAAACCTTCGTCTTTTTGAGAATTGATAAACCATTGAATTTGTTTAACAGGGTATTTGCTTTCATCAACTTGGTTTTCTTTCATTAGACGTTTAATAATTCTAAATTGATCTTGAGAATCTAGAATTTGAAACTGTGCTGATAGGTTGGCTTTGTCATGATGAAGTCTTAAAAGACGGTGCGCTAAGCCATGAAAAGTTCCCACCCACATATTGGGAATTGGTCTTCTTAAGATTAATGAGAGTCGATCACGCATCTCGCCAGCAGCTTTGTTGGTAAATGTAACCGCAAGAATTGATTCTAGAGGGATATTTTTTTCTTGAATGAGATAAGCAATTCGATGGGTGAGCACACGAGTTTTTCCACTTCCAGCTCCAGCTAAGATAAGAGCGTTGGTGTTAACATCAAGTGAAACAGATTCAAGTTGTTTGTTATTAAGGCCTTGAAGAATTTTCAGGTCAGGGTTCATGAATTTTTCTTTGAAAAACTTGTGTCTAAGTTTTAAATGGTTATAATATTATCTTTCGCTTATAAACTAATTTGGGGACTTAGTTTTCTTAGGCAAATGAATTATAAACATTAATTAAGGAGAAACTGTAGTGACATATTATGAAGCAGTAAAAAAAATGGAAGAAATGGGTGTAAACGATAATTACATTCAAGGCTGGGTCGCTGGCTTTCTAAATAACCCTGAAATCGAAGAGCAAAGAATTACTGATGAGTATGAAGCTGGTTACGAAGACGGCAAGAATAAGACTGATGAGAACTTCGCAAATTATTGCTAATCTCCAATTGAATTATTAAAAAGCCCCATTAGGGGCTTTTTTTTTGCAAGCTTGAAAATGAATTGGAATAAAGAAAGTCAACAAATTATAAAAGGGGTAGATAATGCCAACAAACTCCTGGGTAAAGAGATGATGGTGGAAGGGAGTTTTCCAATAAAAATACCCATGGAATTTTTTAATTTAATTGATCTCACTAATCCAGATGACCCTCTTTTGAAACAAGTATCTCCAGTTATTAATGAGGGTGAAATACAATTCAAAAAAGACCCCTTGGATGATAATCAATTTTCTTCTATTCCCGGCTTGATCCATAAATACAAAAATAGGGCATTGATCATAGCATCTAGATCCTGCAGTATTCATTGTCAATATTGTTTTAGGAAAAACTTTGAATACAAAGTTCATGATATTTTCTCTAACTTAGAAGAAATAGTTTCATACCTTAAATCGCACATTGAAATTGATGAGGTGATTTTGAGTGGCGGAGATCCATTCACCCTAAGTGATGAAAAACTTAAAAAGATTATAGATCCTATAAACGATATTCCTCATATTAAAACTATCCGTTTCCATACCAGAACACTGGTAGTTATTCCTGATCGAATTAGAAGTGGGTTGGTTGACTATCTAAAGAGCATAAGACTTAATATTGTTATTGTCTTTCATATAAACCATCCTAATGAGATTGGATCTAAATTCATAAACTTCATCAACGAGTTAGAAGATTTCAGGCTTTTAAACCAATCAGTGCTACTTAAGGGTGTCAATGACAAGCCTGAAACATTGAAAGCATTATCGATAAAGTTATTTGAAATTGGGATTTTGCCATATTATCTTCATTTATTAGATGAGGTAGAAGGCTCAGAGCATTTTTTTATATCTGAAAAAGATGCTAAAAGCATCCATAAAAACTTACAGAAGTTGGTCAGTGGTTATCTAGTGCCAAGACTCGTGAAGGATGAAAACCTAGAGTCTAAAACTTGGAAGTAGGAATGGCTTTTTGAAGAAAATCTTTTTCAACCTCACCCATGACAAAATCTACTAAATCGCCTTTGGGGCCATAAATATAGGTGGTTGGCATTCCATAGACATTTCCGAATACATCAAACATTGGAGCATTGTCATCAAAGGCAATGATAGGGTAGTTCACCATAAAGCTGTCTAAGAAAGTTTGAATCGTTTTTTTGTCAGCAGATTCATAATCCATGCCGATGATTTCAACTTGATCCTTATTTTTTTCATAGTAGTCGACCAGTAAGGGTATTTCTTTGACACATGGAGGGCACCAAGTTGCCCAAAAATTCACTATCAGATATTTGCCCTTTACAGACTCTTTGTTATGAACATTGCCATTCAAATCTGTGACTGAAAAAGCAGGTATCGTCATAGGGGTTTCATTGGCAAACAATTTTTTTGCTTTTGCCACTGCCTCTTCAACGGTAATCGCTTGAACATTAAGTCCTGCAATGAAGAGCGAAAGTATAATAAGAATTTTTTTCATATAAGTTAACTAAATCTTATGAGTGCAAAAATTTACCATAATCCCAGATGTTCTAAATCCAGAAATACCCTTGCAATTTTAGATGAAAAAGGGGTTAACTACGATGTAATTCACTACCTAGATACTCCTCCAAACAAGGCAGAACTCAAAGAGCTGTTAATTGAATTGGGTATTCCCGCAAGAGAGCTTTTGAGAACAGGTGAGGCTGAATACAAGGAGCTTAATCTTAAGAATGAAAGTCTTTCAGAGGATGAAATTCTTGACGCAATGATTAATCACCCAAAACTAATTGAAAGACCAATCGTCAGGACCGAAAAAGGAACTATTATCGGCAGACCTCCTGAAAATGTACTAAGTATTATCTAATCAACTAAAAGAGTTGATAGGTGAGCACCTCTAGCTTCAATATTGGAATAATAAACATCATCTAGACCCTCTTCTACCGATTCCATAACATCCTTATCAGAAAGCAATGTTCTGCTCCATTTCTGAATCTTTGGAAAATCTTCAAGAGATAGAATGTTGTCAGTGAACTCATTGATCCATGAGACTCTCATGAAAAATGGAGCAATTGCAGCATCAATCATCATAAATTGATCACCATTAAAGTAATCATGGTCGCTCTTAATTTTTTCTAACTTGGCTAGTTTTTGAGTCAATGCGCCTTTGGCAGATACAAAAGTTTCTTTATCCCCAGTAATCAAAGAGAAAAGATGATCAAACATTGATGAAGAATAACTCATCCAGGAGCGATTTTTTGCTCTTAAGACAGGATCATTAGGATGAAGTTTTTCTCCAGAGATTTCATTTAAGAACTCCACAATTACATTAGATTCAAAAATTACTTCATCATCGACTTTTAAGACAGGGACCTGGCCAGTTGGTGAAAGCTCTTCAAACCATTCTGGAGGGTCCATTAAATTAATAAAAGTAATATCGTAGTCAATCCCCTGTTTTTTGAGTGCAATCACTGCTCTTTGAACAAAAGGACATAATTTAAAACTGATTAATTCTAATTTCATTTTTATTCCCTATGATATGGATGATTTATGGTTAGTGTATATGCTCGAAATAATTGTTCTGTAATTAATAATCTTGCCATACTATGGGGCAGGGTGAGTCTTGATAGTGCCCACTTTTCGCTGGAAGCTTCAAGACACTTTGAACTTAACCCATCTGCTCCGCCAATAATTATCGACACATTATCCCCATTCTGAGACCATTGATCTAGAGAATCTTTAAGGTCTGCGGTTGATTTTTGTTGTCCATGTTCGTCCATGGCAATCAATATATTGGAGTTTCCTGCCTCTTTTAAAAGCATTTCACCTTCGATTTCTTTGACTTTGGCAATATTTTGTTTTT
>VMDI01000054.1 GCA_008080915.1 Gammaproteobacteria bacterium
ATGCTAATAAATTTAGGATACTGAGACACTAAGAATATATTTCCCATCCACCAAAAAAACCCTAACACAGTTAAGAAATAATAATTACTAGGGCTCTTGAGAACAAAGAAAGCACTGATGCTTAATAAGATAGTAAGAAGTGTAGAATGAAATCTCTCAATTTTGGCCAGTCGAATGTACTCGAATGCACAAATTGCTAAGGCCAGCAAAAGCAACCCTAGTGCAAGCTCAGTACTTGCATAAAGAACTGAATAAATCACAGTAAGACCAAAAAAGATTGCAGTAATAGCTCTGGTTTTAAGCACTTAGTTCTCTCTTTCCAAATCTTCGCTCTCTATGATTGAAAGCTTCAATGGCTTTATCTATATCTTCTGGTTTAAAGTCTGGCCATAACACTTCTGAGAAAAAGAGCTCAGCATAGGCAATATTCCATAGCAGGAAATTGCTTAATCTTTGTTCTCCACTGGTTCTAATAAGAAGATCCACTTCTGGATGGTTGGCGGTTGCAAGTTTTTCTGAGAATGCACTTTCCTGAGTATGCTCAGGAGTTAAATTGTTTTTTATGCAGTCAGTGGCAAACTTTTTAGCCGCATCAAATAACTCCCATCGACCACCATAGTTTGCAGCAATGATTAATTTCAAACCCGTATTTTGAGATAGGTTTTGTGTCACTTTCTGAGCTTTGTTTTGAATCTCATCAGAGAAAATGGATAAGTCACCAATAATCTCTAGTGACACATTATGCTTCATTAATTTTTTTTCTTCGTTTTGAAGCGTTAAGAAAAAAAGCTTGCTAAGGCTTGAAACTTCTTCCTTTGATCTATTCGCATTCTCACTACTGAAAGCAAACAATGTTAAATACTCAACCCCAATTTTTCCACAATACTTGACAATCTCTCTAACGGTTTTAACCCCTTGTTGATGACCAAGAGCGAGAGGCAGCGATTTCTTTTTCGCCCAACGTCCGTTTCCATCCATAATGATTGCAATGTGTTTTGGGATAACCATGCAAAGATTATACCCTCTATAGTTTATTGACCAGGATTTAGGTAAAATTCAACCTTTTATTTAAATTTCATTGAATGGGTTTAGCAAAAAGAATCATCCCTTGTCTTGATGTTCATGATGGTAGAGTCGTCAAGGGTGTGCAGTTTGTTGATATTCGTGACGCAGGTGATCCAGTAGAAATTGCCAAAAAGTATGATGAGGCTGGCGCAGATGAAATCACTTTTTTGGATATTACCGCCTCTCATGAAGGCAGGGATACGACTATCCACATGGTTGAGGCTATCGCGGACCAGGTTTTTATTCCATTGACCGTGGGTGGAGGTATAAGATCAGCTAAAGATGTAAGAGCTATGCTCAATGCTGGAGCTGATAAGGTGGCTGTTAATTCAGCATCAATTCATAATCCTGGATTGATTAATGAGCTATGCGAAGAGTTTGGTTCGCAATGCATTGTGATTGCAATTGATGCCAAGCAAGTCTCACAAGACCCTCCAAAATGGGAAATTTTTACACATGGTGGAAGAAATCCAACTGGCATTGATGCAGTCGAATGGGCTGTGAAAATGACTGAGGGAGAAAATGGAGCAGGAGAGGTGCTGTTGACTTCAATGGATCAAGATGGCGTTAAAAAAGGTTTTGATCTAGGCTTAACTAAGGCAGTCTCAGAAGCAGTCAAAGTTCCCGTCATAGCCTCTGGTGGAGTTGGAAACTTAAAGCATTTGTCAGACGGTGTTCTTAAAGGGGGCGCTGATGCAGTTTTGGCGGCAAGTATTTTCCATTTTGGAGAATATACAATTGCCGAGGCAAAGAAGGTCATGCAGGATGACGGAATTGAGATGAGAATTTAATCGTAATTTGGAATAAGTAATATGAAAAAAGAGTTTTGGTTTTTATTGGCTTCCTTTGTTCTTCCTATTTTCTTAGGAACAGTTTTCTTTTTTATGAATCCTGGATATTTTTCCCAGAACACAGTCAATTATGGAACCTTGATTAACCCAATTATTACCACTAGCAAGAGCGACTTTGTTTTTGATGAAAAAACACCTGGCGATATCCATGGTATTTGGACTTTAGCTTATAAAACTGAAAACTGTGATCTATCCTGTGAAAAAGCCTTAAAGGCGATAGATACAGCTAGAATCCTAATGCAAGAAGATCTTAAAAGATTACAGCTTGCTGTTATCACTAATTCAACAAATAGTATCCCAGAGGGTATTTTGAAAGCCAGAGTCAGTGAAGCTATTGAATCTAAGCTCAGTCAATTCTCCAAAGGCTCCATATTTCTAATCGATCCAATTGGCAATATTATGTTGCAGTATCAAGCAGAAAATATTGACGTCAAGAAAGTAGTGAAAGACCTAGAAAGGTTATTTAAATATTCAAGAGTGGGTTAATGAGTAACTTTCCATCAATTTCTGATTTACTTGGTCTTTGTAAGCTTAAGGTAGTTGCCCTTATTCTTTTGACTGCTGTTGTAGGAATGCTTCTATCGGTTCCCTATATCCCAGATATTGCGCTAATGATTTATGCAACAGTTGGAATTGGTATGGCTTCCGCTTCTGCTGCTGTTTTCAATCATGTGATTGATGAAGAGATTGATCAGAAAATGAAGAGAACAGATCAAAGGCCACTGCCCCAACAGAAGGTGACCCGAACTCAGGCGCTCATTTGGGGTTTCTTTCTTGGAGTTGTTGGGTTGGGAATTCTTATCTTGAAGGTGAATTTCATAACAGCGGTGCTGACTTTTATTTCTCTGATTGGTTATGCAGTGATCTATACCATGTATTTAAAAAGAGCAACACCTCAAAACATTGTAATTGGTGGAGCTGCTGGTGCAGCGCCTCCAGTCCTAGGCTGGACAGCAATCACCAATGACATCCATGGTTATGCCTTATTACTTTTTTTGATTGTTTTTATATGGACCCCTCCACACTTTTGGGCTTTAGCGATTTACCGATATGAGGATTACAAGAAAGTAGATATGCCAATGCTGCCGGTTACCCATGGTATTGCATACACAAGAGTGCAGATTCTTTTGTACACCATATTGCTGATTGTAGTCACCATGCTTCCTTATCTCACTGGCATGGCAGGACTAATTTATCTCATAAGTGCTGTCGTGCTTGGTTTAATTTTTTTAGTTTATGCGATTAAGATAATGAGGGAGACAGACAACCCTAAAGTCTCATTGGCAACCTTTTTATATTCAGTGAATTATTTGATGTTATTATTTATTGCACTTTTGGCGGATCATTATTTGTTAAAGCCAATTGTTTTTTAGAGGTACAAAATGAAAGGCGTTATACAAGTTTTAAAATCCGTAGGTTCTGCGATGGTCGGTGTTGGGAAAAAGGCTGATCTAGAAAAAGACTTTCAAAAAGCGGAAGAGCAAGGACCTTGGTCATTTATTATTGCTGGACTTATTGGCACTGTAATTTTTATTATGGCAGTTGTCATGGTCGTGCAATTCGCACTCCCATAATTAATTCATACTAGCAATGATTCGATCAAGAGACTTCGAAAGATTTTCAGGTCTGTGATCATTAATGTAGGCTATCAGGTCATTGTTTTTATTCAGTAGAAGTGATTTATGAGTATCCTCATGATCGTCTATTGAATTAATTTCTGCAAATCTCATCAAAAATTCAACTCCAGTCTCTAGGCCAACTTGGCGAGCATTTTTATCGTCAAGAGAAAAATTCATCACGCCTTCGTTTTGATCATCTGATACTTGATTGCCATCATTATCTAAAGAGAGCATAACAAAAATTACTTCATCCTTATTCTTGCTTTTAGAAATACCTGACCGAGTATCTGATAAAGCTTTTACACAAAAACCAGAAGTGCAATTTCCATGTCTAAAACTAATGACTTTCCAATGCTCTTTGGACAAATCACCAATATCTTTAAATGAACCCGAGCCTTTAGAAAGCGGAATCAATCCGTTAAGATTCTTAGGATTGGAGAAAAGAGAGACAGATCCACCTAACTCTTTATGTAGGTCAACCAGTTTATTGTGTTGCGGATAAAAATACAGCAACAAAACTACAACAAAAAGGGCAGTGGCAATAACGAGATTATTTCTAGTCTTCTTAATTGTTGAGCAGCTTGCTCGATCAGTACAATATTGCTCAGTCGGGCAATAATCTTTGTCTATATGATTCATGTTTAGAAGACCTATAAAGGTCTAGTCATCTTATGTATAAGAGCCAGTATACTGAGAAGCAGCATTAAAGCAACTGCATTATGTGCAACCGCGATAGGAAGAGGAAGCGACCACATAACATTAACAATGCCCAGAACTATCTGAGTGAATAGTATTAAAGCAATGGCGATAACATTGCCTTTCATATGTCGGTATCTTGCTATCGAAGCCAAAAGAATTAATGACAATGTCAATACAACAACAGCCCCAATTCTATGAATCACTTGAATGGCTGTCCGTGCAGGGTTTTCTAGCACGCCAAACTCATAGTCATGCCCAAGAGGACCTAAAAAGAACGCATCCCCAAAGTCCATAGTTGGCCACCACTGACCTTGACAGGTTGGGAAATCAGCACCACATGATAAGGCTGCATAATTGGTACTTGTCCAGCCACCCATGATGATTTGAAAGATTAATGCAAGGAGAACTACCAGTGTTAAAAAGCGCACCTTTCTTGGCACATAGGTTGGATGTAATTGTGGCCTAGATTGTTTAATTCGTAACCAGAATATCATTGAGGCAGTCGCAAAACCTCCAAGGAGATGAGTAGTAACAATGACTGGATGCACCTTAAGGGTGACTGTCCACATGCCAAAAGCTGCTTGAAGTATCACAAAAAATGACAAGAATATCGGTAAGCCCAGTCCTTGATGAAAGGAAGGTTTGCCACGCATCACTAAATATGCAATTGTAAAAATGACCAGACCAAGAATTCCTGCTGCGTAGCGATGAATCATCTCCATCCATCCCTTGAATGCTTCAAGTGGTCTATCAAAGCCTTCGATAACAGTACCATCAGGATGATGATCAGGAACTGTCAAATGACCATAACATCCTGGCCAGTCAGGACAGCCCAACCCGGCATCAGCAAGACGAGTCCATGCCCCAAGAATGACAACCACAAAGGCTAAGAAAATAGCAAAATTTAAAAACTTTCTATACATATATTTTTATATCCCTGTGGAATTTTAACGGACTTTGGCCAAGGGATAAAATGAAAAGACAATAGCAAATATAAGAGTTATTTGATATCAGCAATCATACTTTTGTATGCATGCCAAGTTGCGTGAGCAATGACAGGGATCACAATGATTAATCCCGCAAAGTAGAAATTGTAAGTCAGTGCCATGGCAGCAAGGATGATCGCCCCAACAATTGGAATCCAGACAATCATGACCAATTTATTTTTCATGGCGGCACTCAGACTTGAAAGTGCTGCAGTAAATGGATCAACATCTCTATCTAGCACCATGGGAAATGAGAACCAGCTAATCATGAAAGCAATCCAGGCTAAAACGCCAGTAAAAATTGCATAGGTAATAACAAAGCCCATATTCTGACCACTGGTAATTTCAGCAAGAATGGATTGAATAACTGTTTGATCTTCCGATACGATGTTCAACGATCCGGTATTAAAAACAGCATATATAAGAGGTGAAAATGACATCCAGCCAATTGCTAGTACCATCAGAATGACCGACAGAAAGATTGAAGGACAACCACCATTTGTTTTAAAAGCGGCCTTAATCACATTACCAAGAGAAGGTGTTTCACCGTTTGCCAACTTTCTAGAAGATTCATAAAGACTCATTGCGGTAATCGGACCTAAAACAAGAATAATAATAGCCAGTAGCGGGGTTGATACATCATGAAAAGTAGATGACATAGACAAAAATGACCACGACCCATACGTTACCACAGTGAATACAATTCCATAGAAGATGGCAAGTGTCGGACAAGCGAGAAAATCTGAGATCCCTTTAGCAAGCCATTGAAATGGGGCAGAAATATCTAATTGATTAACCACGGCTTTCTTGCCAAGGTTTTTTTCCATTCTTGCGGTTTTAGGGATAGCCATCTTTACAAAGCATTAATAATAATGTGGAAATTAAACCAGACTGACACTTGTCTGTCAAGACTATACAATGACGACAATGTAAAGTCAGAGATAAGAAAAATATCTATAGAGAGATATAAAAAGAGTGGGAATTAAATGAACTCCCAAGTAAAATATTCAGACGAAATTCTTATATAAACATTTACTTTTTCAAATCTTGGAGGATTTATGAAGATGATGAAAACACTTATAGGTGCGATATTTGCAATAGCATCTACTTTTGCACTAAGTGAATACACACTCAATATGACTGAGGGCGTTACTTCTGTTAGTCAGAACATCTATGGATTACACATGACAATCTTCTGGATTGTAACAGCAATCGGTATAGTCGTTTTTGGCGCAATGGCTTATTCTATATATCACCATAGACAATCTAAAGGTGCTAAGGCTGCTCATTTTCATGAGTCTACAACTGTTGAATTGTTATGGACGGCAATTCCTATTGTGATCCTTATTGTGATGGCCATTCCAGCAACCAAGGTTTTGATTGATCTGGAAAATACAGACAATGCTGAAATGACATTAAAAATTACTGGTCATCAGTGGAAGTGGCAGTATGACTATATTGAAAATGATACTTTTGGCGTTCCAAAAGAAGGCATTACAATGATGTCAAATTTGGCGCAATCTTCAAGGGATGCTATCAAAGCAAGCACACAACCAGAACACTATCTTCTTGATGTTGATAATAGAGTTGTTCTTCCAGTAGACACAAGAATTAGATTCCTAATGACATCAAATGATGTAATCCACAACTGGTGGGTGCCTGCATTTGGTGTTAAGCAAGATGGTAACCCGGGTTATATCAATGATGCTTGGGCTAAGATTGAACAAGAAGGCACATATAGAGGACAGTGTGCTGAACTTTGTGGAAAAGATCACGGATATATGCCAATCGTTGTTGATGTGGTATCTAAAGAAAAATATAAAGCATGGGTTTCTGAGCAAAAAGCCGCTGCCGCTGCTGCCGCTGCAAGTGCCAGCAAGACTTGGTCTAAAGATGAGTTAATGGCTAAAGGTGAGCAGGTTTACAACGCGAACTGTGCTGGCTGTCATCAGAAAGACGGAAAGGGTATGCCTCCGGTATTCCCTGCAATGGTTGGCTCATCAATTGCAAATGGACCAGCTGCAGATCATGTTAATTTAGTTCTTCATGGTAAGGGTGCTATGCCAGCATTCAAAATGCTTGGTGATGCAGATTTAGCTGCGGTAATTACTTATGAAAGACAAGGTTTCGGTAATACTGGAACAGTTGTTCAACCTTCAGATGTCAAGTCTGGACGTTAATAATTTAAGGAGATAAAAATGGCAACAGATACAATAGCTGCACATGACGATCACCATCACGGTCCAGAAAAAGGACTGTTAAGATGGGTTAAAACAACAAACCATAAGGATATCGGTTCACTTTATCTGTGGTTTTCTTTTATGATGCTTTTGGTGGGCGGTGCATTTGCAATGGTCATTAGAGCAGAGTTATTTATGCCTGGCATCCAAGTAGTTGATCCACACTTCTTCAACTCGATGACCACTATGCATGGTCTGATTATGGTGTTTGGTGCCATCATGCCAGCATTCGTTGGACTAGGCAACTGGCTAATTCCAATGATGGTGGGCGCTCCAGATATGGCGCTTCCTAGAATGAACAACTGGTCATTCTGGATCTTACCATTTGCAGGTGCTATATTGCTAAGCACTTTCTTTATGGAAGGCGGCGCTCCTGCGTTTGGATGGACTTTCTATGCTCCATTGTCTACAACATTTGCACCTGATAGCACAGATTTCTTCATTTTTGCTGTCCACCTATTAGGTTTTTCATCAATCATGGGTGCAATTAATATTATTGCTACGGTTCTTAACATGAGAGCTCCAGATATGAAGTTAATGGATATGCCACTTTTTGTATGGACATGGTTAATTACTTCATTCCTTCTAATTGGTGCGATGCCAGTTTTGGCAGGTGCAGTGACCATGATGTTAACTGACCGTAATTTTGGCACATCATTCTTTGATGCTGCCGGCGGTGGTGATCCTGTAATGTTCCAACATATCTTCTGGTTCTTTGGTCATCCAGAGGTATACATTATGATTCTTCCGGCATTTGGTGTGATCTCACACATCATTCCAACATTTGCTAGAAAACCTTTATTTGGTTACTCTTCAATGGTTTATGCGACGGCAGCCATTGCATTCTTGTCATACATCGTATGGGCACACCATATGTTCTTAACAGGTATGCCAGTAGCCGGTCAGCTCTACTTTATGTACGCAACTATGTTAATTGCTGTACCTACTGGTGTTAAGGTGTTTAACTGGGTGGCAACCATGTGGAAAGGTTCAATGACATTTGAAACGCCAATGCTTTGGGCGCTTTCGTTTGTGTTCTTATTCACAATTGGTGGATTCTCTGGCTTGATGTTAGGTATTGTTCCTGCTGATATCCAATATCACGATACATATTTCGTTGTAGCTCACTTCCACTATGTATTAGTAACAGGCGCGCTTTGGTCAATCATTGCAGCAGTGTTCTATTGGTTCCCTAAATGGACGGGTAAGATGTATAACGAATCACTAGCTAAGATTCATTTCTGGTGGTCAATCATCTCTGTGAATATTCTTTTCTTCCCTCAGCACTTCCTAGGACTTGCTGGTATGCCGAGAAGAATCCCAGATTACAACCTTCAGTTTGCTGATTTCAACATGATCTCTTCAATTGGTGCATTTATGTTTGGTGCTTCATTCATCTTATTCACATACATCATCATTGATGGAATTAGAAATGGCAAGCCAGCTAAGGCGAGACCTTGGGAGAGCGCTAAGGGCCTAGAATGGACATTAGGCTCACCTGCTGAATACCATAGTTTTGATAAGGCTCCATCAAGAAAAGCGATTGAGCAAGAGTCACAACATACTTCAGTTGCTTAATGAATAGAGGCAAAACAAGCGCCTACATCACAGCTGCGATTGTTGGCGCAATTGCCATAGGAATTTACTTTGCGACTATTGCATTGAATGGGGGTTAACAGAGAAGTAAAGAGAAGTTTTTGGGTTAAGCTTGTTGGTGCGCCCATAGCAATGTTTTTATTTGCTTATGCACTGGTCCCACTCTACGATGTATTGTGTGAAATAACCGGTTTTAATGGCACCACAGGGAAAATTGACCAGGAATCTAATTTTGTTGTTGATGAAAATAGGAAAGTTAATGTGAACTTTTTTGCAGCAACGATGCCAGGGTTTCCAGTTCAGTTTTATCCAAAAGATGTGTCTATGGATGTGGTCCCGGGTAAGTTTTATTCCACTTCATACATAGCAAAGAATAACTCTGGAAAAGAAATTATAGGACAGGCAGTTCCAAGTGTTGCGCCTACGGATGCAGCAGCAAATTTTAGAAAATTGGAATGCTTTTGTTTTAACAAACAGGTATTTAAGCCTGGAGAAGAAGTTGAAATGCCGATTCGATTCGTAATCGAGCCTGGTATGGATGAACATATTAAAGATGTAAGTTTATCTTACAATTTTTTTAAACTTGAAAGCTAAGCGAGGATAGAAGATGAGTAGTAAAGATAGTTATTATGTGCCACACGGCACTTACTGGCCAATAATTGGATCTATTGGTATAGCAACTATGTTTGTTGGTATGGCCAATATGTTCCATGGAGTAAGTTGGGGAGGGTCGGTAACAGCCCTAGGTTTAGGAATTGTGCTTTTTATGATGTTTGGTTGGTTAGGCCAAGTTGTCAATGAAAGTGTTAATGGTCTTTACAACAGCCAAGTTGATAGGTCTTTCAGATGGGGTATGAGTTGGTTTATCTTCTCCGAGGTGATGTTCTTTGCAGCATTCTTTGGGGCTCTATTCTATGCCAGAGAGTTTGCGATTCCTTGGCTAAGTGGTGAAGGTAACAATCAGTTCACCCCTGATCTTTGGAATGGCTTTGTTCAAACGTGGCCTGAAATTGCATTTAAAACTCCTGCTGCCGAATTAAGAAATGGAACTGCATTATCAGTCCCTACAGAGCTAATTGATACCTGGGGATTGCCTGCGTTAAATACTGCAATCTTATTGTTATCTGGCGTTACATTAACATTTGCTCATCATGCGCTTAGAGCTGGTGAAAGAAATAAAATTATTGGCTGGTTAGTTGCAACTATTGCTTTAGGTGTTGCATTCCTTGGTTTCCAGATTGCTGAGTATGGCCATGCTTATGATATCGGACTTAAGTTAAATTCAGGTATCTATGGCTCGACTTTCTTTATGCTAACTGGTTTTCACGGTTTTCATGTGACTGTTGGTGCTTTGATGCTTATAGTTATATTGTATCGTGTCCAGAAGGGTCACTTTAGCAAAGAGAATCATTTTGGTTTCGAAGGTGTTGCATGGTACTGGCACTTTGTTGACGTAGTGTGGTTAGGTCTATTTGTATTCGTTTATTGGATATAACCTACTAAAGTTAGATAAACTATAAAGACCCCGCAAGGGGTCTTTTTTTTAATAAGAACTCATATGAAATACATTGTCATTCTAATTATTGTTCTGATTCTTGTCGCTCTTGGGCGTGCATTGATTGCCATGCTTAGAGGGGGTGCGGATAATTCAGAAAAAATGTTTAAGTCCTTAGCAACTCGAGTTGCTCTTAGCATTTTCTTATTCCTTTTGGTTATGTTCGCAGGATATATGGGGTGGATTGAACCCAACACCAACCTTCCGATCAGATAATGAAACGAGTCTCATTATTGCCCTCGATATTTATATTGGCGCTATTGGCACTTTTGCTAACTTTAGGCAACTGGCAGTTAAATCGAGCCGAAGAAAAAAGAGACATTGAATCAAAGATCATTGCAGCACAAACTGATAAACCTATTCATATTTCTTCTCTTGAGCAAAGTTTTGATAGAGAGTTCTATAAGATCACTCTAGAGGGATATTTTGATGATAAAAAAAATATTATCTATGACAATCAGACTGAGAATGGAGTGGCTGGCTATTATGTCCTGACTCCTTTTATGATTTCCAAGACTGATGCCTTTTTGGTTAATAGAGGCTTTGTAAGATGGGGCGCTGACCGCAATCAGTTATCAGTCAATCCGGTTGCTAGTAATTATCGTGTCATTAATGGCACACTAAAAAGACCAAAAGAGAGGATGACCCTTGCAGATAATTCATCAGAGGTTAAATTTCCTTACTTGGTCCAATCATTAAACATAGAAAAGTTGGCAAGTTCTACTGATCTCAATATCGGACAAATGATGGTCGAGCTAGATAAAGATCAGCCTGATGGTTTTATTAGAAATTGGCAACCATTTTATGGAACGGTAGATAAACACATTGGTTATGCAATCCAATGGTTTGCAATGGCTGCAGTACTCATATTGATTTCCTTTTTTATTTATATTCGAAGGTATTAACCAACCTTTTTTCTCGGTTGTCTGCTTGAAAAGTTTCATGTAGAATGTTGCACACAAATTGTGGTTATTGAAGAAGTCTAATACAGGAAATAATATGTCAATTCATGAGAAATACGATTTAGGAGTTGTGAAATGGTTCACAATTATGTCTGTCGTTTATCTGATTGCAGGAACCACCATTGGAACCTACCTTGCCTCAGAATTAGCCTGGCCTTATCTGAATGATTTAGGAACCGACTGGCCATATTTCCAGTTTGGAAGACTAAGACCACTTCATACCAATGCGGTTATTTTTGGTTTCGGTGGTTCAGCATTGATGGCAACTGCTTATTACATTGTTCAGAGAACCAATCAAACCAAACTTTGGTCAAATAAAATGGCTTGGGCTCAGTTCTGGACCTGGAATATCATCATTATTTCTGCTGTGATCACCTTCCCTCTTGGATTTACACAATCTAAAGAGTACGCAGAATTGGAGTGGCCAATTGACATCTTGATCACACTTTCTTGGGCAATGTATTTGTATAACTTCGTAATGACAATCCATATTAGAGATCGTAAAAAGGTCCCACATGTCTACGTTGCTAACTGGTTCTTCTTGGGCATGATGGTCATGGTGACATATCTTCATGTGGTAAATAACCTATCGATTCCTGTGGATTGGTTTAAATCATATTCAATATTCTCTGGAGTTCAAGATGCGATGATCCAGTGGTGGTGGGGACACAATGCGGTTGGATTTTTCTTAACTGCTGGATTTCTTGGAATGATGTATTACTTTGTGCCTAAGCAGGCAGAGAGACCCGTTTATTCTTATCGCTTATCCGTCATTCATTTCTGGGCCTTGATGTTTGGGTATGTGTGGCTAGGTGCTCATCATTTACAATATACTGCTCTCCCAGACTGGGCTGGTTCACTTGGTGCTACCATATCATTAGCCATGATCATTCCATCATGGGGAGGAGCCATTAATGGAATCATGACACTATCAGGTGCTTGGGAAAGACTTCGAGAGGACTATATTTTAAGGTTCTTGATTATGTCGCTTGCATTCTATGCTATGTCAACTTTTGAAGGGCCAGTGATGTCGTCTAAAACGGTAAATGCTTTATCACATTACACTGACTGGACTATTGGCCATGTTCATTCAGGAGCGCTAGGTTGGGTGTTAATGGTGTCTGCAGGATCGCTTTATCATATTGTTCAAAAACTTTATAACGTTCAACTAAATCAGTCTTTACTAGGATTGCACTTTTGGTCTCATACTATTGGAACAGTCCTTTATATTGTCGCTATGTGGGTTTCAGGCATTATGCAGGGATTGATGTGGCGAGCTTATGATGAATACGGCACACTTGCATATACATTCGCAGAATCAGTTTCTGCCATGCATCCTTACTATGCAATGAGAGCAGCAGGCGGAGCTCTGGTTGTTCTAGGTGCAATTGTTATGCTCGTCAATATTGTGACGACAATTAGAAAAGCAGACGCAACAGTGAAAGAATCTAAAACTGCAACTGCATAGGTGAATTATGGCTGGAAATAATAAAAAAGAAAGTATCCAAGTTAAATTAGAGAAAAATATATTTGCCTTATATTTTGGAACAGCCCTTGCTGTCTCGATTGCGGGTATTGTTGAAATTGTTCCTCTATTTACCAATAGCGAAACCATTAAAAGTGAAGTCACTCAGGCAGACGGCACTGTTAAAAGTTTGATCTGGCAAAGACAAGAAGGCCAGTCATTAGATGACTGGAAGCCAGGAGATGGGGTAAGACCATATAAGCCACTTGAGCTTGCTGGAAGAGACATTTATCAGAGAGAGGGTTGTTACTTGTGTCATTCACAAATGGTCAGACCTTTTAGAGACGAACTTGAAAGATATGGACATTACTCGCTTGCTGTCGAGTCAATTTATGATCATCCTATGCAATGGGGGTCTAAAAGAACAGGGCCAGACTTGGCAAGACTTGGAGGCAAGTATTCTGATGAGTGGCATATTCTGCACCTAAGACATCCGCAGGCATTAGTTCCAGAGTCGGTAATGCCTAAATACCGTTTCTTAGATGATGCTAAGGTTGATCCTGAGTCAATCAAGGAGAGAATGATTGCAATGACCCATATTGGAGTGCCATACACAGAACAAGATATTGAGAGTGCTGCAAAAACTGAAGGAAAAACAGAAATGCAGGCAATGGTCGCCTACTTACAATCTTTAGGTAACCACATTGAATTTGAAAAGGGTGTTGTATATAGAGAGTAATGACATTAGTTGATAAAATTGGAGCGGGAACTGCATTAGTAATTTTTCTATTATTGTCATATGCTTACTTCTATGCTTTTAGACCCAAAAATAAAAAAAAGTTCAAGAATATGGAGAACTTTGTTAACAGAGAAGACTAATTGGAGTAGTTGATGAGCGCAGGTAAAAATCCATTCCCAAATGAAAACAATACTGGCCATTTTTGGGATGATGATAATGACATTCGTGAGTTAAGTAACCGTCCTCCTAGGTGGTACATGTTTGCTCTTTACATGGGCCTGATTGCCGTGGTTGTCTACTCTGCATACTTTCCAACTATTCCTTGGTTTGGTGACCATCTAAAAGGTACCGCTAATTGGACACAGATCGAAGAAATGAAAGATGGTGTCAAGCAACTTGAAGATTATCGTGCAACTAAATTTGCTGATTTAGAAAAGGCCATTGCAGAAAAATCTCTAGAAGATATTGTTCGTGATGAACAATTAAGAAACTACTCAGTGAGAACTGCAAAAGTTTTATTTGGCGACAACTGTGCCGCTTGTCATGGAGCTGGAGGTTCTGGAAATGAAGGCTTCCCAGTTTTGGCGGATGACGATTGGCTATATGGAGGATCACTTAAGGATATTCACACAACACTTTTAGTTGGTCGAAAGGGAAATATGCCTGCTCGTATGGCAGGAATTACTGATGGCGAAGCTGATAAGCTTGCTGATTATCTTCTTAAAGTCAGTGAAACTGGAAAACCAGATCCGACCAATCCAGCACACATGTTATATCTAACAAAAGCGTGTATTGGCTGTCACGGTGCTGACATGAAAGGTAACAAGATGATGGGTAGTGCCAATCTAGCTGACGGTATTTGGAGATTTAAAGCCAAAGATCAAAAGGCATCCATTGTTAGAACAATTCTTCATGGTGTTAATCAGGGGCATGATCCAATGACGCAAGATGCTGTGATGCCAGCATTTGGTCAATCTAAGGTGGTGAGCCCAAGTCAACTCAAGAAGATTGTGGTCTATGTTCATCAACTGGGTGGTGGTGAGCCAGTGAAGAGTGCCGAGGAGGTTGCTGCGGTCAAAGCGCCTGCCCCAGTCGTTGCCAAAAAAGCAGAAGCACCTAAAAAAGAAGGTAAAAAATCTGGCGAGGAACTCTACACCTCATTAGGCTGTGCAGGTTGTCATGGTCCAGGCGGCAAGTCAGCTGTTCCAGCTTTTCCGACTCTTGCTGGAAAAGATAAAAATTACATCATTGAACAACTTCATGCTTTCCAAGAAGGTAAGAGAAACAACCCATTAATGGCACCGAATGCTATGAAGGCAAAGGGTCATGAGGAAGCAATTGCGAGTTACTTATCCGGTGATTCGAAACCAGAAGAATCCAAAGCACCTAGCAATAATTCCTCAAGTGGAGGAGATGTAGCCAAAGGTGAGGCACAATATACCTCTCTTGGATGCTCAGGATGCCATGGTCCGGGAGGAAAATCTATGGTTCCTTCTTTCCCAGCTCTAGCTGGAAAGGATAAGGCTTATATTGTAGAACAGCTTCATGCTTTTCAAAGTGGCAAAAGGAACAATCCTTTGATGGCGCCTAATGCTATGAAAGCAAAAGGTCATGAAGAAGACATAGCTGCTTATTTGTCATCCGTTAAATAATCAAAACCATTTTTCTTTGAGGGTAGAAATCTGAAGATCAGTGGGTATAATTCCGACCTTTAATCTAAAAAATTCTTAAATGCCTAGAATTCTACACATTATGTTGAAGGTCACAGATCTGGACAAGTCTGTTGACTTCTATACTAATGTTCTTGGAATGAGGGTTCTCAGAACTCGAGATCGTTCAGACAGAACTATTGCATTTATTGGCTATGAAGATGAGTCAGAGGCGTCTTGCATGGAGCTGGTTTATTTTCATGATGCTAAGATGAGAGATATCCACCCATCTTTCGGACACATAGCTATTAATGTCCCAAAGCCCATTGAGTTTGAAGAGAAGATTAAAAATACTGATGTCGAGGTCACTCGAGGGTTCAACGAAGACTACACCAATAAAATGAAAATCTTAGATCCTGATGGATACGAGATTGAAGTGATAAATAAATATATCTAGATTAATTTGGTGGCCAAACCTGGAATCGAACCAGGGACACAAGGATTTTCAGTCCTTTGCTCTACCAACTGAGCTATTTGGCCAAAAAAATGAGATTATACCAATAATTGGGTTATTCACCCAGAAACTTCTCTGCGTCTAGGGCTGCCATACAACCTGAGCCTGCTGAAGTAATCGCTTGACGATAAATATGGTCCGCAACATCACCTGCAGCAAACACACCTTCAACACTCGTTTGAGTCGCATTTCCAGTGGTGCCACTTTTTACCTTAATGTATCCATGCTCCATATCTAACTGACCTTCAAAAACATCGGTGTTTGGCTTATGACCGATAGCAATAAATACGCCATGAACATCGATCTCTTTTGTTTCTCCCTCATTGCTTTTGAGTCTAAGTCCGGTAACGCCCATGTTGTCACCCAGGACTTCATCCAGGGTATGGTTATATTCGATGGAGATGTTTCCTTTTTTTGATTTTTCTATCAACTGTTGAGATAAGATCTTCTCGCTACTGAACTTGTCTCGACGATGAACAATGGTGACATGATCTGCAATATTAGATAAAAATAAAGCCTCCTCAACAGCTGTATTTCCGCCCCCAATAACTGCAACTTTCTGACCTCTATAGAAGAATCCATCACAAGTTGCACAGGCAGAGACTCCTTTTCCTCTGAAGGTCTCTTCTGATTCAAGGCCAAGGTATTTTGCTGATGCACCAGTAGCAATGATTACTGCATCTGCAGTATAAGTAGTTGAACCACCATTTAAGGTAAAGGGTTTTTTTGAGAAGTCAACTGAGGAGATGTAATCATTGATAACCTCTGTGTTGAATCGTTCAGCATGTTTGCGCATTCTCTCCATGAGATCTGGACCCTGAACACCGTCATTATCACCCACCCAGTTATCTACATCTGTCGTTGTCATTAGCTGACCACCTACTTCAAGTCCACTGACAATCACAGGATTAAGATTTGCTCTGGCTGCATAAACAGCAGCAGAATATCCGGCTGGACCAGAACCAACAATCAAAACCTTGCAATGCTTTTTTTCGCTCATGTGAACTCCCAATCATTTATACTTACAACAGCATTAAATTATAAACTTTTCTCATAGAGAATCTAAGCTGCTTGAGTAAAAATAACCCTACAAAATTAGAAAAAAAACCGAATACAAAGTCCAAGTTATTTAGTGAATCTCTCTTCATAGGATTGACCGCAGTTGGTATTTTATTTCTAGTTTCTTTGCTCACTTATTCTAAAACTGAAAACCCTTTTTCAGGAGGTGTTTTAGTTGAACCTGTCATGAATCAGGCGGGAGTCTTCGGAGCCTATCTTAGTGACATATTAATGTCACTTCTTGGATACAGCTCATTCTGGTTTGCCTTTATGTTTTTTTGGTTCGGATTCAAGGTCCATCAGTTAGGTCTTGATGAATACCCTAACAAGAGCATTATTGTTGTTAAAACAATCAGCTTTTTACTCCTGGTTTTTTTCACTGCTGCCCTCTTTACGGTCCTACTTCCAAATAACCTACCCAGTGGTGGTCAGATTGGAGAATCAACACACGGGGGTTTTGTATTAATCTTCGGTTCCATGTCGTCGGTTATCTATGTTGCACTGATAATGATTACCTACAGCGTGACTTTTACTGCCTCTTGGGTTAATTACTTCAAAAACTTATTCTCTTTCTCTTCAGGTGTAATTGATAAACAGAAAACTAAATCTCTTGAAAAGAAAAAACAAAAGCTCGAAATCAATACCCCTATTGGCAGCAATATTGAAGAGAAGAAACCTTCAAAAATTGCGCAGATGACAAAGAAGAAGAAACCAAAAGCAGCAACTTCCGCAAACTTATTTACTGCTTCTAAATCCTCTGACCTGCCATCTCTAGATTTTTTGATTAATCCTCCCGATACGAATTTTGGATATTCTAAGGAAGCACTGGAGGAGATGTCTCGTCAGGTGGAACTAAAGTTAAAAGATTTTGGTTTTGATGTTGAGATAACCGCTGTGACACCAGGTCCAGTTGTCACCCAATTTGAACTTGCACTAGCCCCTGGGGTTAAGGTAAGCCAGATACTCAATCTGAACAAGGATCTAGCCAGAGCGCTTTTGGTGGAAAGTGTGAGAATCGTAGATGTGATTCCTGGTAAACCAGTAATTGGTCTCGAAATACCTAATGAGTATCGTGAAACTATCTATCTAAAAGAGGTTCTGTCTTCAGAAACTTTCAATAATTCCAAATCTTTGTTAACGGTGGGTCTAGGAAAAAATATCAACGGCGAGCCGGTAGTCGCTAATCTGGCAAAGATGCCACATCTATTGGTGGCAGGTGCAACGGGTATGGGTAAATCAGTTGGTCTTAATGCAATGATCTTAAGCGTCCTATACAAGGCACGACCCGATGAGGTTAGGATCATCATGATTGATCCCAAGATTGTTGAGTTGGCTATCTATGCAGATATTCCCCACTTACTAACTCCAGTTATCACTGACATGAATGAAGCAGCTAGCGCCCTTTGGTGGTCAGTTAATGAGATGGAGAGGAGATACTCATTGCTCGCTAAATTTGGTGTTAGAAATATAGACGGTTTCAATGAAAAAATTATCAAAGCAAGAAAGGCTGGTAAACCAATCTTAGATCCTTTCTTTAACGAAAAGGATTCTGATGAGCCTGCTCCAGAACTTGAAACACTACCTCTAATCATGGTAGTAATTGATGAGTATGCTGATATGCTGGGCGCACTCTCACAAGAAGATCGTGGTAAGGCAAAACGTGTCGAGTCATTGATTGTTCGTTTAGCTCAAAAAGCGAGAGCTGCGGGTATCCATTTAATTATTGCTACACAAAGACCGAGTGTGGATGTCATCACTGGTTTGATTAAATCCAATGTACCTTCCCGAGTTGCCTTTAAGGTGTCATCGAAAGTGGACTCTAGAACCATACTCGATCAGGGTGGCGCCGAACAACTTTTGGGAATGGGCGATATGCTCTATATGTCACCAGGTATTTCACATCTGGTAAGAGTCCATGGTGCGTTTGTTGATGACGGTGAGATTAAAAAAGTGGTAGATTTTCTTAAAGAAAATTCTGAAACCAGTTATCTCAATGAGGTACTCCATGCTGAAATTGAAAGTGGATCTGAGTCGGGCACCACTGGAAGTGGTGAGCTATCAGGTGAACTAGATGAGCTTTATGACGAAGCCGTTCAGATCGTAACCTCAACAGGCAGAGCCTCTATTTCAAGTCTTCAGAGAAGAATGAGGATTGGATACAACCGTGCAGCCAGAATCATCGAGGATATGGAGATTGCAGGTGTCGTTAGTCCTATGGATAAGAGCGGGGGCAGAACAGTTCTTGCACCCAAGCCAATCGAAGAAGATTAGAGCCTAATAAAAAATCCCCATTTTATTAAATTGTTGACAATTTCATCACAAATAGGTCAATATTTGTGCTAAAGTAGCGTCTATATCTAATTTTTGTTAACAATTATGAGAGAATCATCCAGTACATTATCTACCTCTGTTTTTGATCAAATTAAGAATGAGATCATTGGTGGTCAGTTGCCTCAAGGTTCCAAGATTGTTGAAACAGAGCTTGCCAAGAAATTTAATATCAGTCGTGGCCCATTAAGAGAGGCACTTCACAAACTTGAAAATATCAACCTAATCGTTAAAAAACCCCATTCCAGCACCCAGGTTGTGACCGTTGACTTTGAACTGATGAAGCAAGTTTATCAAATGAGAATTGTGATGGAAGGCTATGCTGCCAGACTTGCAGCAGAGAATATGACAGATAAAGAGATACAAGGTCTTAAAGATTTGCTCAACACTCATCAAGATTCAATTGAGAATGCGGGTGGTGAAAGCTATATTCAAAAAGAAGGCGATGTTGATTTTCACTATTACATTTTTTCAAAGTGCGGCAATGAGCTTTTAGCGAATTATTTAGAGAGCAAGGTTTATCAACTAGTCAGAATGTGCAGAATCAGAACAAGCACCATGAAAGATAGAGTAGCTCTTGCATACAACGAACACAGCAAAATCGTTGATGCGATTTCAAATCGAGATGGAGAGTTTGCAGAGATGCTTATGCGTAAGCATATCAGTGGAGCATGGGAAACAATTATGAAACTTCAGGAAACACAAGGAGATAGCTAATGGCGAGTCAAGGTAAAAAATTCAGAGAACTGGTTGCCACCAGTCACCCACTTCAAGTTGTGGGTGCTATCAATGCTTATAGTGCAACATTAGCTAAATCAGTTGGCCATAAGGCAATCTATTTATCAGGTGGCGGTGTTGCTGCATCCTCACTGGGTGTTCCTGATTTAGGAATTACGACTCTCAATGATGTGATTATTGATGCGAAAAGAATTACCGATGTTTGTGATCTGCCACTATTGGTGGATGTTGATGTGGGCTGGGGTGGCGCATTCAATATTGCAAGATGTGTCAAAGATATGGAGCATGCAGGTGTCGCTGCGATTCATATTGAGGATCAGGTGAGTCAAAAAAGATGTGGCCATAGACCTAATAAAGCGATTGTATCGACCGAAGAGATGGTTGACCGTATTAAAGCAGCAGTTGATGCAAGAATAGATAGTGATTTTGTGATTATGGCGAGAACCGATAGTCTGGCTGTTGAGGGTCTTGAGTCGGCTCTTGAAAAGGCCCAGAGATTCATGGAGGCTGGTGCTGATATGTTATTTCCAGAAGCATTAGATTCATTGGATCAGTACAAAGAATTTAGCAAGGTCATTGATAAGCCGATACTTGCTAACATCACAGAATTTGGTGCAACTCCTTACTTTACAACAGAAGAGCTCAGTGAGGCTGGTGCTGATATTGTGCTTTATCCATTAAGTGCATTCAGGGCTCAAAGTAAGGCTGCTTTAAATGTTTACGAACATATCTTGACAGACGGTTGCCAAGAAAATGTCATTGATACAATGCAAACAAGAAGTGAATTGTATGACTATCTTAATTACTACGAATATGAGAATAAGTTAGATGAATTATTCAGCGAGGAGAATAAGTAATGGGCGGTAAAAAGAAAGTTGGTGGCGCAGGTCTTAGGGGCCAAGTAGCCGGTCAGAGTGCAATTTGTACAGTTGGGGTGAGTGGTTCAGGTTTGACCTACCGTGGTTATGACCTGCAGGATTTAGTTGAGAATGCAACATTTGAGGAGGTTGCGTTTTTACTACTTCATGGTGAACTGCCCAACCAAAGTGAGTTGGATGCATTTATTGATCGTATGGTCTCACTGAGACATCTGCCTAAGGAATTAAGATCGACATTAGAAAATATTCCAAAAGATACCCATCCGATGGATGTGATGAGAACGGGTTGTTCTATGCTTGGCAACATAGAGCCAGAGGAAGATTTCTCTCAACAGGTTGATAAGGCGGAAAGAATGCTTGCAGCCTTCCCTGCTATCTTGAATTATTGGTACAACTTTTCTCACAAGGGTGTCAAGATTGAAACAGAGTTAGATGATAGAAGTATTGGTGGTTATTTTCTCCACACGCTTCATGGCAAAAAACCAAGCGAACTTCATGCCACTATTATGAATACGTCATTGATCTTATATGCAGAGCATGAGTTCAATGCGTCTACCTTTGCAGCAAGAGTTTGTGCATCGACCCTGTCAGACATTCACTCCTCAGTGACGGCTGCCATTGGCACACTGAGAGGTCCATTACATGGTGGTGCAAATGAAAGTGCACATGCGATGATCTCACAATGGTCTGACCCGGATGAGGCAGAGGCGGCTGTTATGGGTATGCTCGAGAGAAAAGATTTGATTATGGGTTTTGGTCATGCAGTCTACACCGAGAGTGATCCTAGAAACGTGATCATCAAAGGGTGCTCAAAACAGCTCTCAGATTCAGTCGGCGATAAGTATATGTACAAGGTCTCTGAGCGAGTAGAAGAGGTCATGTGGAGAGAGAAGAAACTTTTTGCGAATGCTGATTTCTATCATGCATCAAGTTATGAGTTTATGGGAATTCCTGTCAAGTTATTCACCCCAATTTTTGTTTGTTCAAGAGTCATTGGCTGGACTGCACATATTTTTGAACAAAGATCTAACAATAGGATTATCCGTCCAACATCAGAATATACCGGACCGGATTTAAGAAAAGTTAACCCTATCAGCGAAAGATAGTTTTTTAAGGAAGCACGATGAGTAGTAATGTTGATTTAGCAAACAGACCACCTGCCGATCAAGTTTTGGTCGATATTGCAGATTATGTAACAAATTTTAAAGTTGAGAGTGTTGAAACTCTTTACACAGCCAGAAACTGTCTGATTGACACTATTGGTTGTGGCCTATTGGCGCTTGAGTTCCCAGAGTGTGTCAGGCACTTAGGTCCCATTGTTCCAGGAACAACGGTTGAGAATGGAGCTAGAGTCTTTGGTCGTTCAGATGTCATGGACCCGGTGAAGGCGGCTTGGGATATTGGAGCGATTATCAGATGGCTTGATTTTAATGACACATGGCTTGCTGCAGAATGGGGACACCCATCAGATAACCTGGGTGCAATTATGGCACTTGCCGACTACTTATCGCGAGTCAGAATTGCCAATGGCGAAGCGCCATTTACGATGAAAGATGTTCTTGAATATATGGTCAAGGCTCATGAGATTCAAGGTGTGATTGCACTTGAAAACAGTTTCAACCGAGTGGGTTTAGACCACGTTCTTTTAGTTCGTGTCGCGTCGACTGCAGTTGCTGCTCATATGCTCGGTGCCACTAGAGATCAAATTGTTGATGCACTGTCACTTGCTTGGGTAGATGGATCATCACTTAGAACTTATCGACATGCACCTAATGCTGGTTCAAGAAAATCTTGGGCTGCAGGTGATGCGAGTTCTCGCGCTGTGCGTTTAGCGATGATGGTCATGAAAGGTGAGATGGGTTATCCGTCTGCACTGAGTGCAAAAACCTGGGGTTTTTATGACGTATCGTTTAAGGGCAAACCATTTACTTTCAGCCAGGGTTATGCGAGTTATGTAATGGACAATATCTTGTTTAAGATTTCATTCCCTGCAGAGTTCCATGCACAGACTGCGGTCGAATGTGCTATTCAGCTTCACGATGAGGTCAAGGGTAGATTTGATGACATTGAAAAAATTACGTTAACCACTCATGAGAGTGCGATTAGAATTATTTCTAAAGATGGAGAAATGAATAATCCTGCAGATAGAGACCACTGTCTTCAATACATGGTTGCTATCGGTCTGATTGAAGGAAGATTAGAAGCATCTCACTACAGTGACGAATACCACAATGGAAATCCATTGGTTGATGAACTAAGATCAAAGATGGTGGTTGTCGAAGATGAAAGATACACGAGAGAATATCTAGAGGCCGATAAACGTTCGATTGCGAATGCCATACAGATCCATTACAAAGATGGAAGTGAGTCCGAGTTTGTTGAGGTTGAATATCCAATCGGTCACAGATTTAGAAGAGAAGAAGGTATTCCGGTCCTCGAGAAGAAGTTCGAGAATAGCTTAGCTAAGAAATTTGATCAAGCTGCACAAGATAAGATTATGTCTGTTTGTCTCGACCAGGATAAGTTAGAGCAAATGAGTGCAGTTGACTTTATGAATATGTTTGTGGTCAAGTAATTGACTATAGGGGGTTGCATGTCATACGAAGAAGAATATAAGAAATCAATTGAGGATCCAGCTGGATTTTGGTCTGAGAAAGCCGAGGCACTTGATTGGTATAAGAAAACAGATAATGTTCTTAGTACTGATGATGATGGGATTTATCATTGGTTCTCTGATTGGGAGTTGAACACCTCATACATGGCACTTGACTATCATGTCAAAAACGGAAGAGGTGATCAGGCGGCTTTGATTTATGACTCACCAGTCACGGATACTAAGAAAACCTATACCTATAATGAGCTTTTGGCCGAGGTTGAAAAGACCGCAGGCATGATTGCGAGTCTTGGTATTGCCAAGGGTGATACGGTAGTCATCTACATGCCAATGATTCCTCAGGCAGCCATTGCGATGCTGGCCTGTGCCAGAATTGGAGCAATTCATAGTGTGGTTTTCGGAGGCTTTGCCTCTGCAGAGCTCGCGGTCAGAATTGATGACGCAAAACCAAAACTGATTTTATCTGCCTCTTGTGGTATTGAGATTACCAAGGTGATTGATTATAAGGTCTTACTCGATAAGGCAATAGATCTTGCCAAGCATAAAGTCGGTAATTGTGTGATCTATCAAAGGGAGCAATTTAAAGCAGATCTTATTGACGGAAGAGATTTGGATTGGCAAGGCCTTCTTGCAAGTGCGACACCTCATGAGCCAGTTCCTGTTAAGGGTATTGACCCTCTTTATATCCTTTACACATCTGGCACAACCGGAAAACCTAAAGGCGTGGTTCGAGAAAATGGTGGTCATGCAGTTGCTATGAAATATAGCATGAATGCAGTGTATGACACAGACCCAGGAGAGGTTTATTTTGCAGCCTCGGATGTGGGTTGGGTCGTTGGCCACTCGTATATTGTTTATGGTCCCCTACTGCAAGGCTGTACAACCATCTTCTATGAGGGCAAGCCAATTATGACTCCGGATGCTGGTGCATTCTGGAGAGTGATTAGTGAACATAAAGTGAAGACTTTATTTACTGCACCGACAGCTTATCGTGCGATTAAGAAAGAGGATCCAGATGGTGAGTTAACTAAAAAATATGATCTCTCAAGTTTGGTCAATGTCTTCTCAGCTGGAGAGAGATTGGATGCCTACACCTATCAATGGATTAATGATGTGTTAGGTGTTCCGGTGGTTGATAACTGGTGGCAGACTGAGACAGGATGGGCAATTGCATCGAACTTAATTGGTATTGAAGTGATGGAAACTAAACCTGGATCTGCAACAATGCCATCTCCAGGATTCGCTATTGAGATTCTGGACGATGAAGGCAATCGCCTAGAAAATGATGAGGGCAATATTGCCATTAAACTTCCACTACCCCCAAGTTGTCTTGCAACTATATGGGGAGATACACAACGATTTGTAGATGGTTATCTATCGGATTTCCCAGGTTATTACACCAGTGGAGATGGAGGCTACTTTGATGAGGATGGTTATCTCTTTGTCATGGGTAGAACGGATGATGTGATTAATGTGGCTGGTCATAGACTATCAACAGGTGAGATTGAAGAATGCATCTCGTCGCATCCAGATATTGCGGAGTGTGCTGTGATTGGATCCCATGATGATCTGAAGGGTCAAATTCCAGTCGGTTTCATTGTACTTAAAGCGAACAGTGATAAGGATGATGAGACGATTAGTAAGGAGTTGGTAAGTCTGGTAAGAGATAAGATTGGACCGATTGTTTGTTATAAGGATTCACATTTGGTGAAGCGTTTACCGAAAACAAGGTCAGGAAAAATCCTACGTAAGACAATTAAGGCTATTGTTGATGGAAACTCATATACGGTTCCAGCAACGATTGATGATCCCACCTCTCTTGATGAGATTAAAGACGTACTTGCATGACAGAAAGAAATATTCAAGAATTAGCTTCTGACTTGTTTGGTGGTTTTTGGCCAGGCATTCAGCTTTACTATCCGCCAGTTAAATACTCTCCTGCAACCAGTGAGTATGAAGATTTAAACGCGGCAGGTCAGAGATTTAAAAAACATGCTTACAAAACGATTGCCAATACACTGATTTTTGACCTAGAGGACGGCTGTCGTCAGAAGGCACTCAGTCGCGAACTTTTAAAGCAAGAGTTAGAGGGCCTACGTATTAAAAGACCCGATGTATTCATTGCCATTCGTGTCAACCCTTTCAGGACTGATGAGTATGAATTAGATATCAAGCTTCTGAGAGAAGTGGGTC
This sequence comes from Gammaproteobacteria bacterium, assembly GCA_008080915.1. GTDB lineage: Bacteria > Pseudomonadota > Gammaproteobacteria > PS1 > Pseudothioglobaceae > VMDI01. The sequence goes on from VMDI01000054.1 coordinate 25,751, forward strand.
AGTATGTTGATGTGGTGATGCTGGCAAAAGCCGGTGAGGCTTATGGCTCACCTGAGGTAAGAGATCTATCGAGTCTTCTTCTGGATATCAACCATAAGATTACCATTCAGCCAATTATTGAACACCCAAGGTCGTTGAAAATTGTCTCAGATCTGATGGCCTATAGTACGGTCAAACATGTGGTCTTCGGTATCCATGACTTCTCCAAGGCGATGGGTATCAACATCACGCCTGAGAACTGGACCGATGAGTTGGCCTATTTTCAAAATCAGATTCTTTTCGAGGCACGTATTGCCGGTAAGGGTGTGATCGGAGGTGTTGAGACGCTTATTGGTGAGAATGTCATGCCAGAAGATTACGTTGAGCCTGATGATGTGAGAAGATGGCTTGATCTTCATGGTGATCATGAGTCAAGAACGGTCTATCGTCATGCGGTCACTGAGGCGGAAAAAGGACTAACTGGAAAGCAGGTGATTCATCCATGGCATATTCACCTGTGTAAGGTGGCTTATACACCATCACCTACTGACATCAATTTGAAAATAAGAATTCTGAAAGCTGCCATTGAGGCAGATGCACTCTTAAGTGGTGCGATCCGCTTTGAAGGTGAGATGTTAGATCCACCGATGTTCGGTAAGGCACTTCAAACTCTTCTAAGAGCTCATGCACTCAAAGCATTGAATGAAGAAGATACAGATTTTGCAATCAGCATTTTAAATAAATTGCCAGCTCAGGTTATCCGTGAGAACTGGCCATATGGAAGTATATTGTAATGGCAATTAAAAGACATTCTTGGAAGTGGGATGTTCCCAAAGAGATTAATATCGGACATTTATGTTCATCAAAACACCTAGGCTCAAAATTTGAGGATAAGGTGGCGATGATTGTTGAGAATGACGTTAAGGGTACTTCTGAAATTACCTTTAAAGAGTTAAGTGATCAGACCGATCGTTTTGCACAACTTCTTAAGGACAATGGTTTTAGAAAAAAAGATCGAGTCTTAATTAGATTGCCAAACTCATTGCACTACCCAATTTGTTTCTTGGGTGCGATGAAGGCTTCTTGTATTTCTGTTCCTACCTCAACCCTATTGACAGCTGAAGAGGTTGCTTATCTGTCCAATGACTCTGGTGCAAAAGGCTTGGTGACAGATAAAGAGATGTGGGCATCTTTAAGCTCACATGAGCTATCGCCAGAACTGGAATTTGTCTTTTTAACAGGTGATGGCGAAATTGAGAAACACCCTAAGGTACACGTCATAGATCTTGAAAGTGAACTGGAAAAGATTAATGAGGTTGACTTCAAAATTGACACTAAGGCAGATGATCCTGCCTACTTGGTTTATACATCCGGAACTACGGGTTATCCAAAAGGGGTTCTCCATGCTCATAGAGCCATTATTGGTAGAGCGCCTGCATCAGAATACTGGTTCGACTTCAAGGGCGATGATGATCGCATCATGCACTCCGGAAAATTCAATTGGACCTATGTTCTAGGATCTGGTTTGATGGATCCACTTTACCTGGGTAAGACCATCATTGTTTATGAAGGTAAAAATCATGCGGATACGTGGCCAAATCTAATTAAAAAACATAAGGCAACTATCTTCATTGGCGTGCCAACAATCTATAGACAGATACTTCAAAAAACAGAATTTCTTGCTAAAGATGTTCCGTCACTAAGATATTGCATGAGTGCTGGAGAGCATTTATCAGATGAAGTTTTGAGTCAATGGAGTGAAAGATTCGAACAAGAGATCTTTGAAGCAGTAGGCATGTCCGAGTTCTCGTATTATCTCTCTGAAAATAAATACAATCCAATCAGACCAGGTTCTGCAGGATTTCCTCAGCCAGGACATGATATCAAACTTCTAAATCCTGAGAGTCTTGAGGAGGCCGAAGTTGGCGAAGAGGGAATGATTTCCATTCCAGTGACCGATCCAGGTCTATTCTTAGAGTATTGGAACTTACCAGAAGAAACCAAGAAACATGTACATGATGGTTGGTTCTTTACTGGCGATTATGCAAAGTATGATGAGGACGGTTACATCTGGTTCATGGGACGAAAGGATGACATCATCAAGAGTTTTGGTTATCGTGTTTCTCCATATGAAATTGAAAGAGTCTATAAATCGCATCCTGATGTTGCCGACTGTGCAGCAATTGGTGAGGA
>VMDI01000055.1 GCA_008080915.1 Gammaproteobacteria bacterium
CTAAATTGAATTTCTCAGCTAGAAATTGACAAAGCGCTTGAACACCATATCTTTCGGTGGCGTGATGTCCAGCCGACATGAATGAAACTCCTGACTCTTTAGCCATAGCCGGAATTTGTTCTGAAATTTCTCCGGTTATGAATAAATCAACATCCAAATTAATTGCATCTTGAAAATATTTTTGAGCTCCGCCTGTGCACCATGCAACTCTTCCAATGCTGGACTTTAAGTCTCCAAATACCTGAGGAGATCGACACAACTTTTTCTCAACTATTAATGCAAATTCACCTAGAGAAGTGTCATTAATTTCGCCAGTCCAAATTAATGAGTCCTTAACAGGCATAGGATTTTTAATCCGCAGAATGCTTGCCAATTGTGAGTTATTACCGAGTTCTTTGTGATCATCCAAAGGCAGGTGATAAGCAAAGAGATTCATACCTGCTTCCAATATCTTTTTTACTCTTTGTGTTTGATAACCGGTAATTGTCATCGACTCATTTTTCCAAAAAATTCCATGGTGGACAAAGATTGCATCTGCCTCTTTTTCAATTGCTGTATCAATCAGATCTTGGTTTGCAGAGACTCCTGAGATAATTTTTTTGACTTGTTGCCTTCCCTCAATTTGAAGTCCATTAGGGCAATAATCATCAAATTGAGAAACATTTAAAGTTTCATTACAGAAATCAATTAATAGATCTCTATTCACCATAATATTGATCTAGAGCCCTCATAAAGGCATCATTCTCATTCTCATACCCGATAGTTACCCGCAAAAAATTATCTAGATTTTTTGCATTTGAAAGATTCTTGATGAGGATATTATTGTCAATCAAAAATTGAAAAAGATGATTTGCATCTGCAACTTTTAAAAGTAAAAAGTTGGCATCAGAAGGGTAAACATCAACCTCACTCCGATTTAGAAGATATTGATAAACCCTCTCTCTTTCTTTAATAATTTCTTTGGCTTTTTCCAGAAGATATTCCTTCTTCTCAAGAAGGAAGGTTGCGGCACTCTGGGTTAAGGAGTTAATATTGTAGGGTAATCGAATCTTATTAAACTCCTCAATAAGCTCACTCGCACCTATCATTAGACCTAGCCTTGCACCAGCAAAACCAATTTTTGAAACAGTCCTAAGAAGAAGAATATTTTCATAATTGCTTAAATCATCCAAAAAGCTGTCTCTGGAATACGCGTAATAAGCCTCATCAATAACCACCAATGCGTCAGTTGATTCAATGATTGCTTTTATTTTATTTTTATCAAATAAATTGCCAGTGGGATTATTTGGATATGCAATAAAGATTAATTTAGGCTGTGTTTCTTTTATGAGCTGAAGAGTATTTTCTAAATCAATATCAAAGTCAATCAAAGGGGAATCAATATAATTGAGCCTCGAAAACTTCGCAATCATTTCGTACATTACAAAACTTGGGCTAAAAGACAGAATTGTGTCGCCCTCATTACAAGCAAGGGCAATTAATTGAATCAACTCATCTGACCCATTACCTAGAAGAACCCCATGATTTTCATCAATGTTCATTAAGCTTCTGAGTGATTTAATGACCTCTCTTGCAGAGGGCTCAGGATAACGATTGATATCTACCTTACTAAGGTGCTGAAGAAATTCTTTTTCAAAATCCTGATTGGGAGAAAAAGGACTTTCCATGGCATCTAACTTCAAACATTCGATGGGTTCAGGAACATGATAAGCATTCAGTGATTGAATGTCTTTTCTGATCCAGTTCTTAGCAAAGCTCATTTATATATCAAATTCTGTTTGGATGAAATTGCATTTTACCGACCTTTTCTGCATTCAATAAGGTTTGATAGGTGTAATCGAGTGCAGCCCCACATGCTCTTATAATGTCTTTTTCTTCAAGAATGAAACAAGCAATTGCGCTCGCAAGGGTACACCCTGAGCCATGATAAATATTTGGAAGTTTCTCGAAATGAAATTCTTTAAGCAGTCTTTCTCCATTGAAGAGTTGATGCGTTAATCTATCTTCGGTTTCAACTGAGGAAGTAATTAATGTGTATTTAGAACAGAAATTTTTCAAACCATCGCTAATCTTATCGGATCTTGTAAGTTTTAGAAATTCTTCTCTGTTGGGAGTGGCAATCGTTGCTTTTGGAATCAATTCATCAAGATATATGGAGCTAAAATTTTCATTTATGAACACATTACCTGAGCTAGATTTCAATATAGGGTCAACAACAATAGGAATATTCTTATGCTGATCTAAAAAGTCAGAAAGATATTCCATAATAGTTTTATCAGCAAGTAGGCCTAATTTAATTCCATCAAACTTAATATCGTCCATCAAGCTTTTTAACTGAGAATCAATAATCTTTATATCCACTGGGGAAGATAAACTGACAGTTTGTGTATTCTGAGAAGTTAAGGTTGTAATAATTGGAAGAGCTCTGAAATTCAGAGAATGAATAGTTTCAATATCTGCAGAAATACCAGCACCTCCAGATGGATCTAGACCAGATATTACAAGAATATTTTTTCGATTTGGCAAACTTAATTTCTTTCTTGCGAAATTAAAAAGTCAATAATTTTAAATACCCTATCGGATCCACCTGCAGTGGTAGTATCAACTAAATATTTTCCATTTACAATGAATGCAGGCACGCCAGTGATGTCGTACTTGACTGTATTGATTTGGGACTTATTTAATTTAATTTTCAGAGTGAAGGATTTAAAAATACTTTCAGCTTTTTTCTTGTCCACTCCATTAGATACCAACCAGTCTACAAAATCATCATTATCTTCCAGGATAGTTTTGTGGACGTGGATTGCATCAAATAATTTTTCATGAAGTCTTTCAACTTCGCCAAGCTCTTCCAAAATGTAGAAAAAAATTGCGCCATTCACCCATCTCTCGGAAAAAACTGCAGGCTGTCTAATAAACTGAACATCACTGGGTTTAGTTTTTAGCCATGATTGAACTTTTGGTTCTATATTGAAACAATGAGGACAGTAGTACCAGAACAACTCCCTCACTTCTATATTGTCATTTGAGACAGTAGGTACAGGTTTTTTTAATTCTAAATAATCAATTCCCTCTGAATATTCCGCAAAGATTGAAGTTGCAAAGAAAACTAAGAAAAATGCGATGTTTTTAAATTGCTTCATGATTGTATTTAACCAAACAAATTACTGAAAGTATACTTCTTAATTTCGGGTTTATTTTCATTCTGGAATTGACCCCACATCAGGTCATAAGTTTCTCCACTAATTGGATGTTTACCTTTTGGGAAAATTTCAGCCAATGGGGCCAAGACAAACGAAAATTTTAAAATATCATCTCTAGGAATATTTAGCTCAGTATTTATTTCATTGTTATAAAGTATGAGGTCTAAGTCAATAGACCTTGAAGAGAACTTCTTTTCTACTCTCTTTCTACCAAGATTGATTTCAATACTTCTTAGCAAATCCACGGTATCTTCAATATCAAGATCTGTTTCAGCATTAGCTCCTATATTGAAAAAATTGTCTCCCTCAAATCCATAGGGAGGTGTCTCATAAACAGAGGAATACTTTATGTTTTTAAAATTTTCATTTAATAAGGAAATAGCTCCTTTGATATTCTCATCCCGGTTCTGATTGGAGCCGATATTAATATGAATTTGCGCCATGTCTACTTGGATCTTTCTATGATAACTCCAACACCTGAAGCACCCGAGACAGCCTCCCCTTTATTTAGCGTAAGTTTGACCCATTCAACCTCAAATTCATTGAGGACAATTTCAGTAATCTTTTCAGCTAGCGTTTCGACCAACTGAAATTCACTGTCTTTTACAAACTGAATTAATCTCTTGGCAACTGATTTGTAGTCTAGCGTTTGGTCAATATGATCAGTTAAGCTTGCTGCTTTAATATCTGCAGCCATTTCAAGATCAAGAGTAACGTCTTGCCTGATCTCTCTTTCCCAGTCATAAATTCCAATCACTGTATCGATTTTTAGTCCTTGTATAAATACTTTATCCATGATTAAATGTCGAAAAAATTATCAAATTATATGTTAACTGCGCTAATCCTAATCGCCTATCTGGTAGGTTCAATTAATTCAGCAATTATCCTGTCTAAAGTTCTCAAGTTACCTGACCCTAGAACTCAAGGTTCAAAAAATCCCGGTGCGACCAATATGCTTAGAATAGGAGGAAAGAAGATTGCTGCTTTTGTTTTATTAATTGATGTATGGAAAGGATTGAGTCCAATTTTATTGGCATACTCTTACACATCTTCATCTCTTGAACTTTCCATTATTGCACTATTTGCATTTCTAGGACATGTGTATCCAGTCTTCTACTCCTTCAAAGGTGGAAAGGGAGTGGCTACCTTTATTGGGGGGTTAATTGGTATCAATCCACTAGTCGGTCTTAGTTTTATTTTGATTTGGTTATTTGTTGCAAAAGTCCTAAACATATCATCCCTTTCTGCTCTAGTTGCAACCTTATTAACTCCCATAGTTTTCTACTTTATAGAAATGGATATTGAGGCAACCGGAGTGATTGCATTAATCTGTCTTTGGATTTTCTTCACTCATCGCTCTAATATTAAACGACTGGTTTCTGGAGAAGAGGGTCAGATCAACTCTTGATATTGACTCCTTTGTTCAGAAGATAATAGGCAGTCATTGCAAGTGCAGTTATCATTCCCAATAGAACCATCAAGGACTCTATTAATGAGGCACTGCCAACTCCATAAAAGCCTATTCTAAAACCATCAATCATGTAGAAGATTGGGTTAACCTTGCTAATGGACTGCCAAAACTCTGGAAGAATCTCAATACTATAGAACATACCGCCAAGGTAAGTAAGTGGCATCAAAATAAAGGTTGGAACAATAGTGATGTCATCAAAAGAGTTTGCGAATACCGCATTAATGAATCCAGCAAGAGAGAAAAGTGTTGAGGTAAGTAAGAAGATAATGAAAGCTATAAATAAATTACTAACAGAAATATCAATAAAGAAGTAAATAGCTAAAAATACTCCCAATCCCACAGAGAATCCCCTCAACACCCCTCCAGAAACATACCCAAGAAGTATCACCCAGTTAGGAACTGGCGATACCAATAACTCTTCAATGCTATGATTAAATTTAGCAAGATAAAAAGATGAAACGGTATTGGCATAAGAATTTGTAATTACTGTCATCAAGATAATTCCTGGAATGATAAACTCCATATAACTTATCCCTTCCATCGAACCTATTCTCTCTCCAACAAGACCACCAAAAATAATAAGATAAAGGGAAGTGGTGATAATTGGTGGAAAAACAGTCTGAACCCAAATTCTTGAGAACCTGAGCACTTCCTTGATGACAATAGTTTTGAATGCAATCCACATATTATTTTTTATCAGTTAAATAAAAGAATAACGTCTCTAATCTATTTTGCGCACTTCTAACATGATCAATGCTGACTCCTTGATCCTGAAGTGAGACAAGTACTTCACTAATATTAGTCTTGGAATCCAAGAGAACTTTTATGGATTGAGAATCGATAAACTCAATTTTAAATTTATCAGATTTGATATCTGGTCTGATGTCATTTTTACTTTCCAAGACAATCACTTGATGATCAATTTCAGCCAAGAGATCTTTCATAGAGGTCTGTTTAATGACTTTGCCATCATTCATAATGGCGATATTTCTACAAAGCGATTCAGCTTCCTCAAGATAATGAGTGGTCAAAATAATGGTTACCCCCTCTTTATTCAGCTGAGTTAAAAAATCCCACATTGATCTTCTGATATCTACATCCACCCCAGCTGTTGGCTCATCCAAAATTAGAATCTTAGGATTGTGAATGAGAGCTCTTGCAAGCATGAGTCTTCGTTTCATTCCGCCCGATAGTGACTTAACCATATCCTTGCGTTTATCCCACAACTCCATTTTCTTTAAAAGCTTTTCAGAGGCTAGTCTAGCTTCAGATCTTTTTATTCCATGATAGCCTGCTTGATTAATCAAGATCTCTTCGACTGGCTCAAACTGATTAAAGTTAAATTCTTGTGGCATGAGACCAATCATTCTTTTAACTTCATTGATATGATCATCTTGATCCAAACCAAACACTTTGACATTTCCAGATGTTTTATTGAGTAAGCCACAAATAATGCCAATGGTAGTTGTTTTGCCGGCTCCATTCCTACCCAAAAGGGCAAAGAAATCGCCTTCTTTAACCTCTAGATCAATTCCGTCAACTGCAGTGAGTTTATTCTTATAAGTCTTTCTAAGAGATTGAATTGTAAGGGCTTTACTCAAAATAGTTTTCGCAAAATAAAATGTCGATTTTAAAGGTCTAAAAGCCTTTATCTTATTTTTTTTTCAATGATGAGCTATTTATCTATACCTCTTATGGACAGGTTCATCAAAAATAAACTTTGTTATAATCCTTTTCATCTAAATAAATGTATTAAGCCATTGAATAAAGTTGTCGAATTGCCAGATATTGGGGATTTTGATGAAGTTGAAATCATTGAAATTCTAGTATCCAAAGGTGATGATGTTTCCAAAGATGACAGTCTTATTACCCTTGAAAGCGATAAGGCCTCAATGGAAATACCCTCTCCTTTTGAGGGCAAGGTCGCTGATATTAAGGTATCAATTGGAGATAAGATTTCTAAAGGTCACCCTATCCTAGAAATTACAACTGAGTCTGAAGAGTCAATCGAGGACAAACAAGAAGTACCTTCTAATGAAATACAGATTCAATCTTTTGAGCTTCCCGATATTGGGGATTTTGATGAAGTTGAAATCATTGAAATTCTAGTATCTGACGGTGACAAAGTAGAGAAGGATGATAGTTTATTGACCCTCGAGAGCGATAAAGCCTCAATGGAAATTCCATCCCCCTATCCTGGGCTCATCATCAAATCTTATATCAGGGTTGGAGACATGGTATCTAAAGGGTCCAAACTTTTTGATATCGAGACCTCTACTGAATCGTCCGCCATAGAAAATAAGTCTGAAGAGAGTCAGCCTGAAGAAACAATTACAGAATCTAAGCCTGCTTCCGATAGTGGTTATTCAAAACCCAATTTCGATCCAACTGTCGCGAACCATGCATCAGGATCTTCTCATGCATCACCCTCAGTCAGAAAATTAGCCAGAGAGCTAGGGGTCAACTTATCAAATGTGGTTGGAACGGGTCCTAAAGGTAGAATTTTAGAACTTGACCTCAAAGGATACGTCAAACAAATTTTAACTTCTGGCAATATTGCTCCTGCGATTCCAAAAGTTCCGGTGATAGATTATTCCAAGTTTGGCGAGATAGAGACTATCCCCCTATCTAAAATTAACAAAGTATCTGGAAAGCACTTAACTGCTTGTTGGTTAAACGTTCCTCATGTCACACAATTTGATGAAGTTAATATCGAATTAATGGAGGCTTATCGTAAAACCAAAAAAGAACAGGGTATTAAACTGACGCCATTGGTCTTTATTATGAAAGCCGTGGTGAGCGCACTAAAAATTCACCCAAGGCTGAATTCTTCTCTTGATGAAACAGGCGAAAATATTATCCATAAGAAATTCTTTAATTTAGGTATTGCAATGGATACTAAGGACGGACTTGTGGTCCCTGTCATTAAGGATGTTGACAAAAAATCCCTTGAAGATCTTGCCGAGGAGTTAAAAACTACCTCAGAAAGAGCTCGTGCTGGAAAATTAACTTTAGATGACATGCAAGGTGGAGGTTTTTCAATTTCCAGTTTAGGTGGTATTGGTGGGACTCAATTTACGCCCATCGTCAACGCTCCAGAGGTTGCCATTCTTGGACTTTCAAAGACTGAAATCAAACCTAAATGGAATGGTAAAGAATTTATTCCTGTCCCAATTTTGCCTCTCGCATTGTCATACGATCATAGAGTTATTGATGGCGCTCAAGGGGCAAGATTCATCACAGAATTGAATTCAATCATTCAAAACATAACTGAAGATTTGTCATGATTAAGACTCAAGTGGTGGTAATCGGCTCTGGTCCTGGTGGTTATACAGCTGCATTTAGGGCGGCAGATCTTGGTCTAGATGTCACACTTGTTGAACGCTATGAGAACTTAGGCGGTGTTTGTCTCAATGTGGGATGTATACCTTCAAAAACTCTTCTTCATACCGCAGAATTAATTAATGAATCTTATGAGGCTGGCAAATTTGGAGTGACTTTTGATGAACCAAAAATTGACATAGATGCTGTTAGAGCCAACAAAGATTCTACTGTAGCCAAACTCACTGGAGGCATAAAGGCTCTCGCAAAAGCTAGAAAAGTAAATGTGGTGAATGGTTATGCCAAATTTTCTGATGCCAATCATCTTCAGACTGACAATGGAGAGACAATCGAATTTGAAAATTGCATTATTGCTGCAGGATCAAGAGTGACAAAGATTCCTTCTTTTCCATTTGATGACCCTAGGGTGATGGATTCTACAGACGCTCTAGAATTAGAAAATATTCCCAAAAGGTTACTGGTTGTTGGAGGTGGAATTATTGGTCTAGAGATGGCAACTGTTTATTCTGCACTTGGAAGTGAAATAACGATTGTTGAGCTATCTGATCAGATCATTGCGGCTGCTGATAAAGATATCGTTACCCCTTTATTTAAGAAAGTTAAAAAGCAGTACAAGAATATATTCCTTGAAACTAAGGTCACTAGCATGGAGCCGATCAAGGAAGGAATTCAGGTAAGTTTTGAGGGTAAGAATGCACCCCAATCTGATATCTTTGACAAAGTTTTAGTCTCCATAGGAAGATCGCCCAATGGAAATCTAATTGATGCCGATAAAGCAGGCATAACAGTTAATGATCATGGCTTTATTCCTGTCGATAAGCAAATGCGGACCAATATTTCACATATTTTTGCCATTGGAGATATTGTGGGACAACCCATGTTGGCGCATAAAGCAGTCCATGAAGCAAAAGTGGCTGCTGAGGTCATTGCTGGTCATAAATCTGGTTTTGATGTGCTTACAATTCCATCCGTTGCTTACACTGACCCTGAAGTTGCTTGGACAGGAAGTACAGAAAAAGAACTGCTTGCTTCAGGCATTCAGTACCAAAAAGGTGTTTTTCCTTGGGCGGCGTCTGGAAGGAGTTTAAGTATTGGAAGATCAGAAGGTGTTTCAAAAGCATTATTTGATTCAAATACAGGTAAAATTCTTGGGATGGGCATTTGTGGGACAAATGCCGGAGATTTAATTTCTGAAGCCACATTGGCAATAGAAATGGGTTGTGATATGTCAGATATTTCCCTATCCATTCATGCTCACCCAACATTGAGTGAGACCACAGCATTTGCTGTTGAGATGGCTGAAGGAACCATCACTGATCTTCTACCACCCAAACAAAAGAAATAATATGGACATTAATAACGCACAAAGACAAAATGTAATTGACTCCCAAGTTAGACCCTGGGGTGGGCTTAACTACATCGCAAATAATGCCCTTAGAGAGACTCCAAGAGAGTTTTTTGTTCCAGAGAAATATGCAAAGATGGCATTTGCAGATATCGAGATTCCTTTAACAGAGTCTTCAAAAATGTTATCCCCAAAAGTTGAAGGCAGACTGCTCAGTGCTTTAGATATTAAACCTCATGAATCTCTTCTTGAAATTGGAACTGGCAGTGGATATCTAACTGCAGTTATGTCAAAGCTGGCTAACTCTGTTACCAGTATCGAGATAGATCCAGAGCTCAGCAAATCTGCTTCCGAAAAATTAAGTCAGCTCAATATATCAAATGTCAAACTTGAAGTGGGTGACGCTTCGAATGGCTGGGATTCGACTGAATTTTATGATGTGGTGGTGGTTGGCGCATCGGTCCCCAAAATTACTGGTAGATACTTCCACTTACTCAATGTCGGTGGTAGGATTTTTGTCATTGAGGGTAAAGGTAAAGCCATGAGTGCAAAACTTATTACCAGAATTGATGAAACCAACTGGGAGACAAAATCACTTTTTGAAACCCAAATTCAAACCATGATTGGACTTGAGGAGAGTTCCCAATTTGAATTCTAATCGATTGTAAATATGTCGTCGATTTACAGATTTTTTGTCAAAAACCCACTTCTGATTCTTATCTTACTTATCAGTTCTGTTGGTTTTTTCCTCTATAACATCCAAAATTTTGCCCTTGATGCATCTTCAGATTCTCTGGTATTGGAAGGAGATGAAAATCTCAGTTATTACAATAAGATTCGAAAAGATTATGGATCAGATGACTACCTAGTAATCAGTTATCAGGTTTCTAATGATCTTTTAAATCCAAGACAGCTTAACCATCTGCAAAGACTTAGAGATGAATTAAGGTCACTTAACTCGGTGAAATCGGTTACAACAATCTTGGATGTCCCTCTATTTAGATCGCCTCCGTTATCACTTTTAGATCTTGCCACCAAAGATATTTCAATTGAAAAAGGAAATGCGGACCTAAATTTAGCAAAAATTGAACTCGCTTCGTCCCCCATCTACGGGAAGAACTTGGTGAGTGAAGATGCGAAGACTACAGCCATTTTGGTAAATCTCAAACAAAATGAGTCGTTTAATAATTTAAGAAATAAAAGGGATCAGCTAAGATTAAAAAAAGCTGCAAATGAATTAAGTCAGAATGAGCTTATCGAGCTGTCAGAAATTGAATCTCAGGTAATTCAAAACAATGCCCTTCAAAATGAAACCCAAGCAAAAACTATACAGTCTATTCGAGATGTATTAGATAAGTACAGAGATCAAGCGACTCTTTTCCTTGGAGGACTTCCAATGATTACTACAGACATTATTGAGTATATTGATAATGATCTTATTGTATTCAGTCTAGCAGTGATTGGTTTGATGACCCTAATGCTTGCATTCATCTTTAGGGGCTTGAGATGGGTCTTAATGCCAATATTAATTAGTGTCACTGGGGGTTTAGTGATGACTGGCATGCTTGGTTTTCTGGGTTGGAATGTTACTGTTATTTCCTCGAACTTCTTCTCGCTGTTATTGGTCATGACATTATCAGTGACCATTCACTTGGTGGTCAGGTATCGTGAACTATCCCAACTAAATCCAAAACAAGACAACCAGTCTCTGATTCTTGAGACATTAAAACAGATGTCGAAACCGTGTCTATACACAACGCTAACAACTATTGCAGCATTCGCTTCTTTGTTAATCAGTGGAATTCGTCCGGTAATAGACTTTGGTTGGATGATGTCTATTGGTGTAACAATAGCATTGGTTCTCTCTTTTGTGGCATTTGCCTCGATCATGTCAATACTTCCAAAACCAAAGAAATCTACACAGAATACTGACCTCAAGATTACTGAAAAACTTGCGAAATTCACTGAGAAATTTGGAAATTCATTAATAATTTTTATTCTGTTAAGTTCGCTTGCTGCAATCATTGGTCTTAATAAATTGACCGTTGAAAATCGTTTTATTGATTACTTCAAGGAGAGCACTGAGATTAATCAGGGCCTTACACAAATTGATCAAAATTTAGGTGGCACCATTCCACTTGAGATAGTATTTAATGATCTCGCTGATGCCTATTGGTTTGATGAATATTTGAGAAGTGATATTCATCAATTACACCTTTATCTTGATAGCCTAGAAGAGACCGGAAAGGTATTGTCTGCTGATACGCTCATGCAAGTTTTGACTGCAGCGAATGACGGAGACCCTTTGAATGGTTTTTTCCTAAATATTGCCAGAAGTCAGATACCTGAATCCGCTAAATCGATCATCCTTGACCCATACTTAAATGAGAACAATGGGCAACTGCGACTGGTGGTAAGAGTCAAAGAGACCAACAAAGATCTTAAAAGGGCCGAGTTGATTAATACTATCCAGAATCACATTACTAAAGAAATGGGCTTCAAGGAGGATGGATTTAAATTGACTGGAATGCTTGTCCTATACAACAACATGCTTCAAAGTCTTTTTGATTCACAAATTAAGACCATCTCAGCTGTTTTTCTAATTATCTTCATCATGTTTTTATTTGTTTTCAGATCATTCTCTTTATCAGTTCTAGCCATTGTTCCAAATATTCTGCCTTCATTATTTGTGCTTGGGCTGATGGGCCATTTCAACATACCACTGGATTTAATGACTATTACAATTTCTGCCATAGCTATAGGTATTGGTGTTGATAACGCTATTCACTATATTCATCGTTTCAAGGATGAGTTCTCAAAAGATTCTGACTATCTCAAGACCATGTATAGAGCTCACCAGTCAATTGGTTTAGCGATGTTTTATACCTCTATAACCGTAACACTTGGTTTCTTGATTTTGGTATTGTCAAACTTTATACCTAGCATCTACTTTGGACTATTCACAGCAATCGCTATGCTTAGTGCTGTTCTTGCAAACCTAACCCTGTTGCCAAAATTAATTCTTATCTTCAAACCGAGAATTAAGTAGATAAATCAATGGAATCTGAGTTTAATTTTGACGTACTGATCATTGGCACAGGTAGTGCTGGATTGATGAATGCATTGCAGTTAGATGACAAGCTTGAAGTTGCTTTAATTGCCAAAGATAAAATTCTAGAGGGCAGCTCATATTATGCTCAGGGTGGAATTTCTGCTGTACTTGATAAATCTGATAATTTTTCAACGCATATAAACGATACATTGATTGCAGGCGATCAATTGGGGAATATTAAAGCAATAGAATTTATGGTCCATGAAGCACCTCATTCGATCTCACTCCTTGAAGATTATGGTGTTGAATTCACCAAAAAAAATAATCACTATCATCTGACCACGGAGGGTGGTCATACGAAAAGGCGAGTCGCACATATTGCCGATAGAACAGGAAAATATGTTCAAGATGGTCTTAAAGATAAAGTGCTTAATAAAAGTAACATTTCAATCTTTGAAGACTCAATTGCGGTTGATCTCTTAACAAAAAATGGCGTTTGTTATGGAGCTTATATTCTTGACAAAAAAACCAATAAAGTTTGCACCTTTAATGCGAAAAACACCGTACTAGCTACTGGTGGTGCATCGAAAGTTTATTTATACACGTCTAATCCCGACACTTCAACTGGAGATGGTATAGCAATGGCATTTAGATCTGGATGCAAAGTAGTTAACATGGAATTTACGCAGTTCCATCCAACATGTCTTTACCATCCTCATGCAAAATCTTTTCTCATTACTGAAGCAATGAGGGGTGAAGGAGCAAAACTGAGACTTCCTAACGGTGACTTATTCATGAAAAAGTATGATGATCGTGAGGAAATGGCGCCCAGAGATATTGTTGCAAGGGCAATCGATGCTGAAATGAAGATCAATGGCTTTGATCATGTTTATCTCGATATAACATTTAAAGAAAAAAAATGGATTGAAAAGCGGTTTCCAACTATTAATGAAAAATGTAAATCGTTCGGTATTGATATTTCAAAAGACTATATTCCTGTAGTCCCAGCTGCGCACTATACTTGTGGAGGGGTTGATACGGATCTCGATGCAAAAACATCAATAAAAAACTTATATGCTATTGGTGAGGTTGCTCATACTGGAGTTCATGGAGCGAATAGAATGGCAAGCAACTCTTTACTTGAGTGCATTGTTTTTGCAAAATCTTGCGCAATAGCCATTAATAAATCCGCAATAAAAAATCAAAAAGAAACTTTTAAACCATGGGATGCTTCACGAGTGAGCGCTTCAAAAGAAATGGTCGTGGTTAAACATCTATGGGATGAGATCAGAAGATTGATGTGGAACTTTGTGGGAATTGTTAGAAGTGACAAACGACTGTATTTGGCTCAAAAAAGATTAGAGCAAATTCAAATTGAGATAAATGACTATTATTCAAAATATCTTGTGAATAATGATTTGATTGAACTAAGAAATTTAGCAGAAACCGCAAGCATTATTGTTAAGTCCGCACTTTTACGACAGGAATCCAGGGGTTTGCATTACAATGAAGATCATATTCATAAAAATCAAGTATTAGAAAATACAGAAATTGAAAAATGAAACTACCAATACTTCATTATCCTGATAAAAGATTACGAACTATTGCAAAAGAGGTTTCGAAGGTTGACGATGAAACAAGATTGTTAGTCAAGAACATGTTTGAAACCATGTATGATGCCCCTGGTATTGGCCTTGCAGCAACCCAGGTAGACCATCATGAGAGAATCATTGTGATTGATATCACCAATGATAAATCTAACCCTATCTGCTTAATTAATCCTGAAATTATCGAAAAAGATGGAGAGATTGAGTGGGAAGAAGGTTGTTTATCCGTTCCTAAATATTACGAGTCAGTAAAACGCGCGAACAAGATTAAGGTCAGAGCCCTTAATGAAATGGGTGAAACTTATGAAATTGAGGCAGATGAGCTTTTATCTGTGTGCATCCAACATGAAATGGATCATTTAAACGGAATACTATTTGTTGATCATTTATCAAAACTTAAACAAAGACGACTTCTGGAAAAGTTAAAGAAAACAGCCAAAGTCAAAAATTAATGTCTGTTAAGATTGGTCCTTACCAACTCTCCTCGCCAGTTCTTCTTGCCCCTATGGCAGGCACCAGTGACAAGCCATTTAGAAAAATTTGTCGCCACTTTGGTGCTGGTCTTGCCACATCGGAAATGGTTATCATGCAAGAGCATCTGTTAAAAACAAACAAGTCCAAATATCGATTGGATTTCTCTGGTGAGGACAGTCCAATTAGTATTCAAATAGCCGGTTCGGAACCAGAAGAAATTGCGAATTATGCCCAACAAGCTGTGAATTTTGGTGCTGAAATTGTTGATATCAATATGGGATGTCCAGCCAAAAAAGTTTGTAATAAGGACTCCGGATCTGCCCTAATGAAAGATGAATCACTTGTCTGCGACATCCTAAAGAAGACCGTCAATTCTGTCTCTGTTCCGGTCACTTTAAAAATGAGAACCGGATGGGATGATGATAATAAAAATGCATTGTCTATAGCCAAAATGGCAGAAGATATTGGGGTGCAAATGATTGCCATCCATGGAAGAACTAGAATTGATAAATTCAGTGGTGATGCAGAATATGATACGGCTTATGAAGTAGCATCATCTGTTTCAATCCCGGTAATTGCAAATGGAGATATTGTTGATAAATTTCAAGCGAAGCAAATACTCAATGAGACACCTATATCGGGGGTAATGATAGGTCGTGCTGCTCAGGGAAACCCATGGGTCTTTAAAGAAATATCTGAATATGTTAAAGGTATTGAGAACAAAGATCTTATAGATACTTCATACAAAATCAAGACTATTTTGGAACATATCTGCTCCATACATAAGTTTTACGGGGAAGAACTTGGAGTTATTTTGGCTAGAAAGCATATTTTTTGGTATTCAAAATCAATTGATCCGATCGGTTACCAAAATTTTTGGTCTAAAATAAATAAATTAAAAAACCATGAAGAGCAATATAAAGTTCTTGAAGATTACTTAATTCAATATGGAAGAAACGCTTAAAAAGAAACTAAAAAAATACTTCAAGAATCTTCATGGCGAAGAAGCTCACGACGTACTTAAAATGGTGCTGGATGATGTCGAACCAGTTGTCATTCAATACGTACTTGATAGGGTCAATCAAAATCAGAGCAGAGCTGCCAAAATTCTAGGACTAAATCGTGGCACATTAAAGAAAAAAATAGACCTGTATAAACTCTAGTTCTCTATAATTTCTTTAATTCAATTCTCGCTGTAAAAATGACAATAAAAAGAGCACTCATAAGTGTTTCAGATAAATCTGGAATTATCGATTTTGCTTCCGAACTAGCAAATAACAACATAGAAATTCTCTCTACTGGAGGTACAGCAAAACTTCTTAGTGAAAACAATATCCCGGTAATAGAAGTCTCTGATTTTACGGGCTTCCCTGAAATGATGGCTGGTCGTGTGAAAACTCTAAATCCAAAAATTCATGGGGGCATCCTTGCAAGAAGAGGGGTTGATGAAGCGGTAATGGAAGAGAATGACATAAAGCCTATTGATCTAGTTGTCGTGAATCTTTACCCATTTAGGGAAACTATTTCTAAACCAGACTGTACTTATGAAGATGCCATAGAAAATATTGATATTGGCGGGCCTGCCATGCTCAGATCAAGTGCAAAAAATCACGCTTCTGTCACAGTCATTGTCGATAGCGCCGATTATCAAAAAGTCATTGACGAGATTAAATCCTCCGGTGACACTTCAATAGAAACTAGAAAGATGCTTGCTCTTAAGACCTTTGAGCATACTTCATCTTATGATAACGCGATTGCAAATTACTTGACACTTGATGGTGATAACTTTCCAAAAACCATAAATCTTCATTTATCAAGAATAAATTCAATGAGATATGGTGAAAATCCCCATCAAAATGCAGCTTTCTATCAAGAGTCAGATATAAGCGAAGCATCAGTCAGTTCTGCAAGCCTTATTCAAGGTAAAGAAATGTCTTTTAACAACTATGCTGATGCGGATTCTGCACTGGAGTGTGTTAGATCATTTGATGAGCCAGCTTGTGTCATTGTTAAACATGCCAACCCCTGTGGTGTGAGTGTAAGAAGTTCAATTTTAGAGGCCTATGACTGTGCCTTTAAAACAGATCCTACTTCTGCATTCGGGGGCATTATTGCCTTTAATAGAAGTCTTGATGAAGCCACGGCTAAAGCAATAATTGATCGTCAATTTGTCGAGGTGATTATTGCCCCTGTAATTGAATCAAATGCGAAAAATATCTTATCTTCAAAACCAAACGTTAGGGTTTTAGAATGTGGAGATCTATCCAAATCAAACCCTGTCTTTGACTATAAAAAAATTAATGGGGGTATGCTAGTTCAGGATAAAGATCTTGGTGAAATTTCTAAAAGTGATATACAGATAGTGACCAAGTTAAAACCTACTGAAGATCAAATCAATGATTTACTATTTGCCTGGAAAGTTGCTAAGTTTGTTAAATCAAATGCAATTGTCTATTGCAAAGACAAGATGACAATAGGTATCGGAGCAGGCCAAATGTCAAGAGTATACTCAGCAAAGATTGCTGGAATCAAGGCTGCTGATGAAAATCTTGAAGTTAGTGGGTCGGTGATGGCATCGGATGCGTTCTTCCCTTTTAGAGATGGCATTGATGCAGCTGCGGAAGCAGGTATAAAAGCAGTCATTCAGCCAGGAGGCTCGATGAGAGATGATGAAGTTATTCAAGCTGCAGATGAACATGGAATTGCAATGGTGTTCACTGGGATGCGTCACTTTAAACATTAATCCCTACATTCTGTAATTAATTTAAATAGTTTAGAGCGTCTAAAATACTAAGTAAAATTCCACATATGTCCAATAAAACCATCTCTGTTTATCCACTCATTAAGTCTATTAAGGTAGATGAAGATGCTGGAAAGTTAATTGACTTAACACTTGCTTATGAAACCGAAAAGGAATATCTTTGGGAGTTAAAAGAGGGGGTTGTTACAGTCAGAGAATATGAAAAACTTGGTTTCTATCCTCTCAAAAAACCAGACTTTGTAAATAACTTAGTGATTGAATTAACAACAGTGGCATTGAGTAAGAATGAAGTCATGGGAGATACCAGTCATCAAACGATTGAAGGAAATAAAGAAGCTGTTCGAGCTTTTCAATTGCCCAGTGATATTCAAAACCAAATTCGAGATCAGTTAATCGGTTTTGACATAACCTACAACCCAGATACTTGGGAAATTATCAGTGTTGCCAAGACCACAGAATAAACAATATCTTTTCAATTTGCGCAGTTAAAATTTTTTTGCGATAATAATGATATCTGTTGTGTGCGTGATTGACTTTTATCCCTGAGCCGATTAAATACACTTTATAGGAAATGAGATAGTTTACTTCTGTGTAAGCCTAAAACATATTAGGAAACCTACGGTAACCTTCGAAATTCCGCCTTGAACCATATGGTTCAGGTACCCTTTCAACACGGCACAACGGAACTCAAAAGCATATAAAATCATTTTATGCATTCTCTTAGAAAAAAAATTAGACAACAAAGAAACAATGTTTCATACATTGAAAGATTCTGGGCTTCAAAAAGATTGGCCCAAAAAATTCTCGCAAAAATAAATTTTCAAAAAAATTCTAAAGTAGCTATCTATATCAGTAATGATGGTGAAATTGACTTATCGCATGTCTATAAATATCTTAAAAATATGGGAATTTGTATCTATCTTCCTGTAATTGCTGGCAAAAGTCTTAAATTTGCAAAAATTGGTTCTCACTATCGATTAAACAGATTTAACATTCCAGAGCCTGTTCATACTGAGTTACTTGGAGCTCATCGCATGAATAAAATTCTTCTTCCTCTCGTAGCTTTTGATAAAAAGAAGAATCGTGTTGGAATGGGAGGAGGGTTTTATGATCGATCCCTATCCTTTATAAAAAATAGGGAGTATTTCATCTGCCCTAAACTGATAGGCGTAGGATTTGATTTCCAAAGAGTTGATGATATTAAAACAAATGAATGGGATATTCCTCTAAATAAAATCTTTACTCCGAAGAATTTTTACCGCTAGCTCTTTCAAGTATCTTCGACTTTAAAGAATCTGATGAGTCTATTAAATTCATTCCAAACCCTCTTAAAGTTCGGACAAATTCTGAAGTATTTTTAAAAATTCCATCAAGGCCTGTCATTGCATTTGACATCATTTCATTCTCAAACTTTCTTCTTCTCTCATATTTCTTTAACGATCTAATGTTTCCCAAATTAGTAAAGTTAGAATCTTCAAGGACGTTAATCAATTCCATAATATCCATAAATCCTATGTTTGCGCCCTGGCCTGCAAGAGGATGAATTCTGTGCGCTGCATCACCAATTAACACTAGATTGGGTTTAACATATTCTTTTGCTTTCATTTCGTAAAGGGGGAATGAGTTTATCTTGCTCACAATTTTTAATTTTCCAAATGCGTGTTCTACACTCCTTGAAAAACTTTTAAGAAAAAGTTCTTGATCCATCACATCTAGCTCATCTTTTAAATCATTTTTAACCGACCAGACTATTGAGGCGATATGATCATCAAGTGGCAGGACAGCAGAAATTGAATCAGAATTAAATCTCTGCCAAATTGCATTATCCAACTTCTCTTGAGTTTCAATATTAAACACAAATGCATGTTGTTCATAATCTCTATCTTTAGAACTTATACTTGCAAATTTTCTAATAGAGGAATTAAAGCCATCTGCGCCAATTAGAAGATCTGTATTCAAACTAGCCGATGAATCTAAATTGATTTGATAATGAGTTTTTTCATCAACTATGGATTTGACCTCTGAGTTGATAACTTTGATATTGCTACAACATTCAATCGCCTCATGAAGCGCATGAATAATTTGATTATTTTCAATAATAAAGCCTAGGTCGTCATTTTTTGAAGAAAAGTTTAGCTTTCCATTTGAATTTTGATCCCAAACTCGAGTAGATTGATAGGGTCTCTTTCTATGAATATTGCCCCAAATGCCTATAGCTTTAAGAAAATTCACTGTTGAAGGAACTATTGCGCTAACCCTATTGTCATAAGATTTAGATAACAACGGTTTTTCAAAATTTAAATCAACTAAACCAACCTCAAGTTTGAAATTCGACAATGCAAGTGCCAAGGATTGTCCAATGAGACCACCACCTACAATAACTACGTCAAATTTCTCCATCAACCCTAACCTGCAATAGTCATCTGATTAATCAAAGTAGATCCAACCTTGGTATTAAGCCTAGGGTCAACATCGCTACCAATTAATTCTATCGATTGAAACATATCTTTAAGATTGCCTGCAATGGTTACCCCTGAAACTGGAAAAAGAATTTCTCCATTTTCTATCCAAAATCCAGATGCTCCTCGAGAATAATTTCCATTGGTGATGTTAACTCCTTGACCCATCAGATCAGTCACAAGGAATCCTTGGTGAATTTGCTTGGCTAGTTCTAGGTAATCTCCCTCAAAATTAGACGACACCTCGAGGTTATTTACACCGCCAGCATTTCCGGTGGTTTGTGTCCCAAGCTGATTTGCTGAGTACTGTCCAAACATATAACTTCTAACGAAACCCTGTGAGACAAAAGTCTGCTTTTGTTTTTGGACCCCATCTGAGTCAAAAGTTTTAGAACCAATGGTTTTTCTCTTAAGGGGGTTTTCTACTATATCGACAAAATCAGGTAGAACCTTTGTACCAAGAGAATCAAGTAAGAATGAATTTTTTTTGTACTGTCTTCCTCCACTTATAGCAGAGATAAGGTTTGAGAATAAACCGCTTGCCAATCTGGGAGTAAAAATGATCGATGCTTTTTGTGAATCAATAGTTTTAGAGCCTAATTTATTTTTTGCTAGGTCTGCTGTTTTGAGTCCAATATCCCTAGGAGGTGCTAATGTTGATGGATCTATAACACTTGAATAGTCATATGAAGTCTCCATTTCATTTTCGTTTGATGCAATCAAAGACAAACTTAGTGAATGCTTAGAACTCTCACTCGACACAATAAAATTATTTGAGTTTGAATAGGTAACTCCACCCAAGAAACTAGATACCTCTGCACCATTTGAATTGGATATTGTGTCTTGATCAAGACCAATCGCCTCACACTCTTTTGCAATACTGATGGTTTCTTTGGGATCTATTTCCCAAGGATAAAATACATCGATATCAGGTGGATTAAAAGCCAATCTTTCAATAGGTGCTAATCCATTGTATGGATCTTCCTGTGAATTTTTAGCAATAAGATAGGCTGCTTCAATCGCCTTAGATAAACCATCTTGGCTTATATCTACTGTGGATGAATTTCCTTTCCTTTTTCCACAAAAGACATTGATTTCAAAATTTTGATCATTAAAGTGTTGAAAAGTTTCAATTTCTCCAAGACGTACAGAGGTTGAAAATCCCTCCGAGTTACTGAGCAGAAACTCATAACTACTGATTTTAGAGTTCTTTTCAATAATACTTCTTGCCAAATCAATGACATTTTCTTTTGTCTTCATCAGTAAATTATTTAGCGAATGAGAGTTGATTATACAAAATAATCAAAGTCATTCGGTATGGGAAAGTTATCAGATTGTTCATGAGAATGGTCATGGCTTTCCATCATTAAATGGTGCTCTTTTGACTGAGAAAATGGCATTAATATAGACCATATTCCAAGAGATATAATTAAGATCCCCGAAAATTTACGAATCATTGGTTTGTAAAAAAGTGAAGAAAGTTTAGACGAAAATCCTGACATAACAAGGAGTGCTGGCAGAGTTCCTAAACCAAAAGATAACATAATAAGTCCGCCCTCATAAGCGCTCCCTGATAAAAGCGAGAGAGCTAGTGCACTGTATACTAATCCGCAAGGGATTCCTCCCCATAAAAGTCCAAAATAAAATGCACTTTTAAGATTTTTTATTGGTAGAAACCTTTTGGATAAAGGTTGAATTTTCTCCCATAATTTTGAACCAAGATACTCCAGCCTTTTAATGCCTAGATTAATATTTAAAATGTAGAGTCCGACTACTATCATCAATACGGCAGGAAGAACTCTAATAACCATATCCATACTATTGACAGATAGTTGTGAACGAAACAAGTACCCCATACCACCAAATAAAGCACCCATTACAATATAGCTTAATATTCTTCCCAGGTTATAGGAGAGATGAAATCTCGATGAGTTTTTTAGTGAGGATCTTTGCTTCTCAGGAATTGCTGCAGTTAACATAGCAACAATACCTCCACACATTCCGAAGCAATGCACTCCGCCAAGAAGTCCCATTAAAAAAACTGAAAAAAGTACCTCCAAACTATCCCTCTGAGGTTTCTAAGATCTTTCTTACCTCTAGTAAGTGAAGTCTTCTTGAGTCAGACTTTAACACTTTAAAACGAAAACCCTGAAGATCAATCTCACTCATTTGATCAGGTAAGTAGGTAAAACCATTGACGACAAAACCTGCAATTGTGTCAACATTTTCAATATCCAATATTACATCGAAAAATTCATTGAACTCCTCTATCGGTGTTCCAGATTTAAGCAGATATCTCCCCTCTCCAAAATCAATAATGTTTTCTTCTTCAAGGTCATGTTCATCCTCAATCTCGCCAACTATCTGCTCTAGAACATCCTCTAGAGTCACTAAACCAGCAATTTCTCCATACTCATCCATGACAATGGCCATATGAGTTTTTTTACTTTGGAATCTTCTCATCATGACTCCAAGAGATTGACTCTCTGGCACAAATATTGCCGGTCTTAGGTATTCCCTATAATTAAATTCACTCGATTGTTCGCCACTTAAATAACTCAGCAAATCCTTTGCAAGTAAAACACCTTGAATCTTATCTTTTGCTTGATTAAAAACTGGAAAGCGAGAATGAGAGGATGAGACCATTAGTTGATGAATCTTCTTTGTGTCAAAATCTGGCTCTATACAAACCATATTGGTTTTAGGTACCATAACATCTCTCGCCTCAAGATGTTCTAACTGCATAACTCCCTCAATCAATGTTCTTGAATGAGCGTCAATGATGTGACTATGTTCTGCTTCTTGAATTGCGCTTATAAAATCACTGTCGGTAGACAATGGTTTATGGAATAACTTTTTTATAATTCTGGAAAAGAGTGATGTACTCGACGGAGGTTGTTCTTCGTTCATTAAGTAATTAATGATAATAATAAATGCATTTTATCATATTCATGATTTTTTACCACTTCGCATAATCTTTCCTTCAGCAGCTCTTTGTTTTCTGACTTCTTTAGGATCTGCTATTAAGGGCCTGTATATTTCAACCCTATCCTTCTCTCTCAGTTTGACATCTAAAGAAGTTATTTTTCCAAAGATCCCGACTTTATTCTTCTTAAGATTAATCTCGGGATATTTTTTTAGAATATTTGATTGTTGAATTGCATCCTCAACTGAAGCGTTATCATCAACTTCAATATTTAAGAGGGTTTGTTTATGCCTTAGCGCATAAGCTACTTCAATTTTCATCACAAAGCCTCTGAGCTTCTTGAAAATTAAGCGAACCTTCGTATATTGCTCTTCCGGTAATTGCCCCTATAACACCATCTTTTTCAATTTCAAGGAGTGATTCAATATCAGCTATATTGGTTATACCTCCAGATGCAATAATGGGTATAGAGGTGCTTAACGCAAGATCGGATGTTGCTTCTATATTGACTCCTTGCATCATTCCATCTTTTGCAATGTCAGTATAAATAATTGAAGAAACACCATCTTGCTCAAACTTCTTTGCAATTTCCTTAACATGAACGTCAGTTTGCTTAGCCCATCCTTCTGTTGCAACAAACCCATTATTAGCATCCAAACCAACGATAATTTTTCCAGGAAACTCTTTACATAACTCAGTCACAAATTCTGGTTTATCAATTGCCATCGTTCCAATAATTAAATAACTTACACCAACATCGATATAAGTATCCGCTATAGACATGCTCCTAATTCCACCACCAATCTGGACTGGAACATGAGGAAACTTTCTGACAATTTCCGAAATAGCATCTGCGTTAACTGGTCTGCCTTCAAAGGCACCATTTAGATCAACTAGATGGATTCTTTTTGCACCCTGACTTACCCATTGTTCAGCCATCTCAACTGGATGATCTGAGAAAACCGTCGAGTCATCCATTATGCCTCGTCGAAGTCTTACACACTTACCGTCTTTTAAATCAATAGCTGGAATAATTAACATGGATATTCATTTGAAATTTTCTCAGTATTATAAACTAGGCACATATTATTAATAGTAATTGCAGTAATGCCTATTTGGATAAAGATAATTTTTTTCTTCCTGAATTCACTTTTGATTTCTTCAACATTTGCTTATGAGGATGTAAAAATCTCAAAAGTTATCAGCATTTATGATGGTGACACTCTGAGGGTTAATATTGATTCATTTCCAGATATTGTTGGCAAAAATATTAGAATTCGAATAAAAGGTATCGATGCACCAGAGATTAAAGGAAAGTGCCAAAAAGAAATTGATCTTGCAATTATGGCAAGAGACTATCTAAGAAATGCTATCAATCAATCAAGTCAGATTGAACTGAGAAATATTGAAAGAGGCAAATACTTCAGAATAGTTGGTGAGCTTTATATTGATGGAGAAAATATTTCTAAGGGACTTATAAAAGAGAAGTTAGCTTATATTTATCACGGAGGCAAAAAAAGAAGTTGGTGCCTCTAGACCGCGGAGAGAGTTTCTAAATTCCATCGGGGTTTAATATTGATCTCATAATGATTATCAAGCTGTCCATGAGACAATCTAATGCTTGCAGCAAGGGCTATCATGGCTCCATTATCTGTACAAAACTCGTGTTTTGGATAAAAGATTTTTACTCCAGAATACTCACCCATTTTATCAAGTTCTTCTCTTAAACTAAGATTTGCACTGACACCTCCGGAGATCACTAATGATTTCCTCCCAGTTTTCTCAAGAGCCTTTTGACACTTAATCTTAAGAATATCAACTGCAGCCAACTCAAACGCTTTGGCGATATCTGCTTTTTTGTCTGAATTATCCAAAAAGGTATTTCTGGCAAATGTCTTTAGTCCGCTAAAACTGAAATCTAAATTTGGCCTATCGATCATCGGCCTGGGGAAAGAATATGTTTCAGAACTCCCCTCTTTGGCCAACTTTGCTAATGCAGGACCGCCCGGATATCCAAGTCCAAGAATCTTTGCAGTTTTATCAAAGGCTTCTCCCACAGCATCATCCAAAGACTCGCCAAGAATCTTATATTGACCTATTCTTTCCACGTCGACCAACAAAGTGTGGCCGCCAGATACTAAAAGAGCAATAAAAGGTAGTTCTGGCTTATTTTTTTCATCCAATAGCGGAGATAGAAGATGTCCCTCCATATGGTGAATGCCTATAGATGGAATATTCAATGACCAAGCTAAACTCTGCGCAACCGAACCTCCAACTAAGAGAGCTCCAGAAAGACCAGGTCCTGCGGTATATCCAATGCCCGAGATATTTCTCAGATTTAAGTTGATATCTGCAAGACATTCTTTAATTAATGGTGTGATTTTTCGGATATGGTCTCTTGAGGCAAGCTCTGGAACCACACCGCCGTATTCAGCATGGATATCAACTTGAGAAAATAGTTTATGAGCTAGAAGGCCTCTCTTGTTAGAAAAAATTCCAATACCAGTTTCATCGCAAGAGGTTTCTATTCCAAGTGTGATGTGCTCATCACTCACTTTTTGACTCACCTAGATAAACTTTTTTGACTTCTTTGTTGGAGAGAATATCTTCTTTATTTCCCTTAGCAATAATCTTTCCTGAGCTAATGACATATGAGTGATCACAGGTATCTAACATTTCACGATAATTATGATCAGTAATTAGAACTCCAATACCTCGATCCTTAAGGTGATAAATAATGCTTTGAATATCTCCAACAGAAATAGGATCCACTCCAGCAAATGGCTCATCCAATAGAATGAATTTTGGATCCATAGCTAGGGCTCTAGCGATTTCTGTTCTTCTTCTTTCACCACCTGACAAACTTTGCCCCATGCTCTTTCTTATATGTCCAATCTTAAACTCATCAAGAAGCGACTCCAGGTTATCTATTCTAGACTGATCATCAAGATTTTTATTTAACTCCAGCAAAGCCATGATATTGTCTTCAACTGATAACTTTCTAAAGATGGAAGGCTCTTGTGGTAAATATCCAAGCCCAAGGAGTGCTCTTTGATGCATTGGCATCTTTGTGACATCGTGATCATTAATAAAAACTTTGCCGGCATTCGATTTGACCAGGCCACAAGTGATATAAAAACAGGTAGTCTTACCGGCTCCATTTGGACCCAAAAGACCTACAATTTCTCCACTATCCACAGAAAAAGATACATCGCTAACAACTTCTCTGCGAGAGTAGGTTTTTTTTATGTTTTTTACGATTAAGGAATTCTTAGTTGTATCCATAAATTTTTATAACATCTTTTGAACTGACGACCTCTTTTATATCTCCATCGTCATCTACCATAAGTGCACCGCCTGAATTAACTCCTATGGCGCTAACACAATTAATTTTACCTTTAAAGTTTACATCCAAAAATTTACCTTTAAGATAATCATATTTCTCAAAACTATTCTTATCAAAAGTCTTATTTTGACTCAAAAATAATTTGGTATCTCTGATGATTCTGTTAATCAATAATCCAGTATATTTATTGATGTCTAATGTGTCATTATGTTCACATAAATTGGTCCACGGAATATCAATTTTTGCATTCTTATTTAAGTCATAATTTATGCCAATACCTATGACTAAATAGGAATCGCTTCCGTAGACAATATTCTCAATTAGAACTCCCGATAATTTCTTATTATTTATCAGGATGTCGTTGGGCCATTTTAATTTTGAATCTTTAATTCCAAGTTCTTCTAAACCTTCTATTAAAGACATCCCCACAAAAACTGACAAACCTTCAAGTGAAATCTCGGATGGGTAGTTAATTTTAATTGAAAAAGTAATACTCTCTCCTTCATGCGATATCCATTTCCTGCCGTACTGACCATTTCCACTCAACTGTTTTTTAACAACACAAACGTCAATTAAATCAGATGCTTCATGTTCTTTAAGAAATTCGTTACTACTCTGATGGGCATCCAAGAAAATTAAATTGCACTCCTCAGATAGGTATTGAAAGATTTTTTTAGAATCTAATGCCATGGTATGTTTAAAGGATTTTTTCGTTATTTGATAAAATATCAAATTTTACTTCTTAATCATAATGAGATTAGCACTCGGTGTCGAATACAATGGCACTCACTTTCATGGCTGGCAACTTCAAGAAGAGGGGGTTAGAACCGTGCAAGGTGAAATTGAAAGAGCTTTATCAATAGTAGCTAATCACCCCGTTCGCGTCTTCTGCGCTGGAAGAACTGATGCTGGAGTTCACGCCATTGAGCAAGTCATCCATTTCGAAACCGATGCTGTTAGATCAGATAAATCATGGGTGTTTGGCTGTAATGTTAATCTTCCTCATGATGTGAATGTTCTGTGGGTTAAAGAAGTGAGCGATGATTTTCATGCTAGATTTGATGCCGTAGCTAGAAGTTATGAATATCGAATTTTAAACACCGAAGTAAGATCCTCTCTTAATTCTGATTTTGTATTATGGGAGCCAAGAAAAATTGACCTAGAAAAATTCAAAGAAGCTGCGAAAATTTTGGTGGGTGAACATGATTTCAGTTCATTTAGGGGTCATCTATGTCAGGCCAAGTCTCCTATTAAAAATATTGAATTTATTGACATAGATATGAGGGAATCATTGATTATTATCAATATTAAATCAAATGCTTTTCTTCATCATATGGTTAGAAATATTGTGGGG